>DATLCB010000189.1:0-6408 GCA_035526625.1 Chitinophagaceae bacterium | reverse complement strand
AACTAGCCAAAGGATCCTTGTGGCCGATATTCGCCGGGACCTTCCTAACAACGCAGCGCTGAACAGCATTACTACTGTTGTCGTAAAAGACGATACAGCAGCAGTAAGAGCGGCCAACCCATCTTACCTTCATTTACCTGCCAATTGGTACACGCTTGAGGCAGAGGTGGCAAAAGTGGGTGGAGTTCCCGTTTCAGACCCAAACCCGGCCATACGCGGGATGGGTGGAACATGGACGTTTACATTTCAACCCGGTGAGTTTGCCAAGCAGATATATGTGGTGATTCCTAACGCTACCCTGCTTAACCCAAGTGCATTGTATGCTCTCGGATTTACTATCACTACCGTTACAAATGGCAAGATATCTAAAAGCAAATCTGTTGTAATAGAAATTGGTGCTAAGAACGACTGGGATGGAATCTATGCAGTTACCGGACCTATGATTGATGCAGCTGTACCTACGATCATTCAATGGAACAATCCTGCTTCCGGTGATCCTTTCGTGGATTCACATGGTGGTGGATGGGAAGCTCACCTGGTAACTACTGCGGGTAATGAGTGCGTTGTTTTTGACAGAACAATTTGGGACTTGCCTGCACATCCGATCCTGAATGGTGGTGCTAACTCTGGATATTCTGCTGCAGGTATAGTTATCCGTTTTGACGCGGCTACCAATACAGTTTCCGATCTGTTCAACTGGTATGGCGATCCTACCCGTGGGCCAGCTAATACTTTGGGTAACCCTGCTACTGGTAGCGGCCCGCCCAATTATTCAGCTTCTAACACAAGAAGATTGACACTTGATCCAAGCGGTATCAATGCTGTTCAGGGTAATAAAGACATCCTTATTAAATATTTCATGTACCAGCCTAGTGTTATAGCTGGCGTGCGTACTACATTTAATGAGAAGTGGGAGTACACTGGTCCCCGTTAATTTTATTTTTAATCTGATTTGATATAGCCGTCCCCGCAAATAGCGGGGACGGTTTGTTTTTAGGAGTGCCTGAAGCAATAATCTTATTTTTGCGCAAATAATCGTCATATGGATCAGCCTGTTCCGCAACCCAACCAGCTTAATATTGAAATATCAGAAGAAGTGGCCGAAGGTACTTATGCCAATCTTGCGATCATCACTCACTCTCATGCCGAATTTGTAATTGATTTTGTGAACGTGATGCCCGGCACCCCTAAGAGCAAAGTAAAGGCCCGCATCATACTTACCCCGCAACATGCCAAACGCTTTATGAAAGCGATCACAGAGAATATCGAGAAATATGAAGCGATCAATGGAAGTATTAAAGACCTGGAAGAGATACAGCTTCCGATGAATTTTGGGGGGCCGACGGCGCAGGCGTAACCAGTGAATAACTAAAAACTAATAGATAATAGTTCATTTGCATTCGGAAGCATTAAAGGTTAGGGAGGAATTTTTATCTGTTATCTTTTAGTTTTTATCTACAAAAGTCCTTCATCCGCAAAACTATAATACCCATTCTCGCTTACGATAATATGGTCGACGACCGAGATGTCAAGCAGTCTTGCCGCTTCTTTTATTTTGACAGTAAGCTGCTCGTCCGCGCGGCTGGGCTTAAGGCTTCCCGAAGGGTGGTTATGACAGAGAATGATACTCACGGCATTTTCTTCGAGTGCCCTTCGTAAAATGATCCTCGGATCGGCGATCGTACCGGTAATGCCTCCTTCACTCACCACCTCGAAATGATTCACTTTATTGGCACGGTTAAGGAAAAGAACGGCAAACACTTCATGCCTGTGATCGCTTAACCTCGCCTGCAGGTACAGGGCTATATCGCCACTGGTCTTAATGATGGCTTTTTCGAGGGGAAAACTTGCCTGTCTCCGCCTGCCCAATTCTAATGCGGCTGCGATCGTTATCGCCTTGGCTTCACCGATGCCTTTTATCTTCATCAGGTCTTTTACCGAAAGCTTGCCCAGTTCATTGAGATTATCCTTTCCCAATTTCAGGATCTCCTTAGCCAGGTCAACTGCGGTCTTATTACGGGTACCGTTATGTATAAGGATCGCCAATAACTCAGAATGGCTGAGGTTCTCTGCACCAGAGCTTAGTAGTTTTTCTCTTGGCCTATCGTCTTTTGACCACTCCTTTATTGGGTACTTCTGCTCTTGCATGAGGCAAGGATAGGTAATATTTTTATTCAAGCAATGTCACAAAAACGGTGAAATTGCCGGGCCACCACAAACCAATTTTGAAAAACCAAAATCCGTATGTATGAAAAACCGTTCTGTAACCCCAATGGGCTCCCTGCATCCCGTACTCTTTTTTGCAGGCGTGTATGTGGTAGCCTTATTATTCTCCATTTTTATTTGCTCTGCTCTTTTTTACAGCTGTAGCTCAAGTTCTGTCAAAACAGAAATTAAAGAGCCTGTAAAAGATACACAGCACGGAAATTCCAGCATGGCCATGAGGTAAGAATATGGCCCGGCGTAAGCAGGCTGTCAGGGGTGGAATGCTACAAGATAAATGCGGGGGTCTTGCCTCGTATTTTTTGTAAATCCGCATGATGAAGTAGTATCTTCGGCCCTCGAAGGATCATAAGTCCTTCGGACACATATTTCAGCCATGCAATCTGCCAAAATTTTTTCCGGCACAGGTTCACAGGAACTGGCCGAACAGATCTGTAAACGATATGGGGCCCGCCTGGGCAAGGTCAATATTCAGCGTTTCAGTGATGGGGAAATATGCCCTGTTTTTTTAGAGAGTGTAAGAGGGGACTATGTTTTCCTTGTCCAAAGCACTTTTGCTCCCGCAGAGAACCTGATGGAACTTCTCCTGATGATCGATGCAGCCCGGAGAGCCTCAGCTTATAAAGTAGTTGCTGTTATTCCCTATTACGGTTATGCACGCCAGGATAGGAAGGATCGCCCGCGGGTTGCTATCGGAAGCAAACTGATAGCCAATATGTTAGTTGCAGCCGGTGCAGACAGGGTGATCACAATGGACCTCCATGCTCCACAGATCCAGGGCTATTTTGACATCCCTGTGGATCATCTTGACAGTCATGCAGTTTTTATCCCTTACATAGAAAATCTCAGGCTCGAAAACCTTACCTTTGCCGCCCCCGATGTGGGAGCAACAAACCGCATCAGGGAAATTGCCAACTATTTCAATGCCGAGATGGTGATCTGCGATAAGCACCGTAAAAGAGCTAACGAGATCGCCAGCATGGTGGTAATAGGTGATGTGACGGACCGCGACGTTGTTATTATCGATGACATCTGCGATACCGGGGGTACACTGGCAAAAAGTGCAGGTCTTTTAAAAGAAAAAGGGGCAAGAAGTGTAAGGGCACTGATCACCCACCCGGTTCTCAGCGGCAAAGCTTATGAGAACATTGAGAACAGTGTATTGGAAGAACTGGTGGTGTGTGATACGATCCCGCTGAAAAAAGAAACCCCCAAGATCGTGCCGGTAAGCGTGGCAGAACTTTTTGCAGTTGCTATCCGTAATGCGTATGAGAACAAGAGTATCACAAGTCTCTTCATTCATTCGCAGCGAAAGGATGATAGCAAGCGGAACAGGGGGACTGGGGAATGAGAAATCAGGAATGAAAAATCAGAAATCAGAAAGTAAACAACAAACAATCATAAAAATGACTTGAGCCCGCTGGCGACAGCATTTGACCTTTTAAAAAAAATAAAAATAACAAATGAAAACAATTACGATCGAAGGACAACTGAGGACCGGATTCGGGAAAGCAGCCACCCGGGAGATCCGCTCTCAGGAATTGGTGCCCGGTGTAATTTATGGCGGCCCAGAGGAGATCAGCTTTGCTGCTCCTGCTGCAGCTTTCAAAAATTTTGTGTACACACCGAGTTTCCAGGTAGCAGAAGTAAAATTGGACGGCAAAACATACCGTACCATTCTGAAAGATCTCCAGTTTGATAAAGTGGATGATAAACTTATTCATATCGACCTGCTGGAGCTGGTAGAAGATAAAAAAATGGTCGCTGATATTCCACTTAAGTTCGTCGGTGTTTCCCCCGGTGTGAAAGATGGCGGTAAACTCGTGGTAAAAATGAAATCACTGAAGATTAAGACTTACCCCAAATACCTGAAAGAGCAGATCGAGGTAAGTATTGACAACCTGGAACTGAATGGTAACATCCGCGTTGAAGATGTAAAGGAAGAGCATTACGAGATATTGAATTCACCACGTATTCCAATCGCATCGGTAACGCTTACAAGGCAATTGAAACAGGAAGAAGCTGCGACGCCCGCTGCCGGGGCTGCTGCTGCAGCGCCTGCTGCCGGAGCTGCTGTTGCTGGTGCCGCCGCACCCGTCGCTGCTGCACCTGCCGCGAAAGGAAAAAAATAATACTTTCAATGATACTAAGACCCGTCCCGCCTCAGCGCGACGGGTTTTTTGTTTGCTTAATCCGATATTTGATACCTATACTATCAAATGAAATTTTTAATTGCCGGCCTCGGTAATCCCGGAAATGAATATGCTCATACCCGACATAATATCGGGTTTGATGTGGTAAATGCTTTTGTCAAAAAACACAATGGCAGTTTCCGGGTAGACAGGCATGCCTATGTTGCCGATATAAAATGGAAGGGAAAGGATTTCGTTTGTATTTGTCCAACTACTTTTATGAACCTTAGCGGCAAAGCAGTGAAATACTGGTTGGATAAAGAAAAGATATCGCTGACCAACCTCCTGGTGATCGTAGATGAGATCGCTTTACCGCTTAATAAAATAAGATTGCGGCCTGGTGGGAGTGATGCCGGGCATAATGGATTAAAAAGCCTGCATGAATCTCTACTGACCATCGATTATCCCCGGCTCCGGTTCGGGATCGGTAATGATTTTCCCAAAGGCCTCCAGGCAGATTATGTATTGGGCAAATGGAAAAAAGAAGAAGAGCCATTGGTAAAACTAAAGATCGAAAGATCGCTCGACGTTATTGAATGCTTTGCCACACAGGGTATTACGGCAGCCATGAACCAGGTAAATAATCAGGATTATTCACTATGAGAAATCAGATTGATTACTTACTTTAGCAGCCCTGCGTCACTGAACACGACGTGGGAGACCTGACCTTCCTCCCGGGAATCTAAGACGGGAGAATCCAATAGACATATTGATGACCACTGGATATATGGGATAACTACCACGAGGGTAAAGTATCCGATATATTTCACCTAACACCACCGGTTTATGAAAATTTTTTGTGTAGGTCGCAATTATGCAGCACATGCAGCCGAACTTGGCAACGAGGTTCCTGATGAACCTGTTATTTTTATGAAGCCAAAAAGCGCAATGCTGCAACCACACACACCCTTTTATTATCCTGAATTCACCAATGAACTGAATTATGAATGTGAGCTGGTACTCCGTATCAGTAAGAACGGGAAATATATCCAGGATAAATTTGCCAGTAAGTATTACGATGCCATTACAGCGGGTATTGATTTTACGGCAAGGGATATCCAAAATGAATTGAAAGAAAAAGGACTTCCGTGGGAAAAAGCAAAGGCCTGGGATAATTCAGCCGTGATCGGGAAATGGGTGCCTTTTGGCAATATAAAGAACAGGAAGGATATCAATTTTTGCTTGTATAAAAATAAAGAATTGGTGCAGCAGAGTAATTCAAGCAATATGATACATAGCTTTGATAAGATCGTAGCCTATATTTCTAATTATTTCTCTGTCAATATCGGCGATGTTATCTTTACCGGCACTCCTGCGGGAGTAGGTGAAGTAGTAGTGGGCGATGAACTCGAGGGCTTTATTGAAGATGACAGCATGTTTTCACTCGAAGTAAAATAGAACCTATACCAACTGCTCTGCAAAGCCATTCATTAAAAACGAATGGCTTTTCTTTTGCTCTATCCATCCTTAAATTTGTTACTTATATTGCTGCTGATAATGCCTGACAACAACATATTATTAAAGGCTTACCGGCTGATGTGCCAGGTAAAATCAATGGCGGAAACCTATGAGGCGAATCGCCCTGTTTGTAAATACGTTCACTCTACATCAAGGGGCCATGAAGCCATTCAACTCGCCACCGCCTTTCAATTACATCCCTGTGATTTTGTAAGTCCTTATTACCGGGATGAGAGCATTATCATGGGTATGGGCTTCACGCCTTATGAACAAATGCTGCAATTGCTCGCCAAAGGTGATGATATTTTTACCGGGGGCAGAGAATACTATTCGCATCCGAATTACCGGGGCGAAGATAAACCTTCAATGATCCATCAAAGCAGCGCCACAGGTATGCAAGCCATTCCCACTACGGGGATCGCCCAGGGTATTCAGTACCTGGAAAAACACAGTAGCGCTAAATTAAAAAGGGGGTCGAATGATGAGTTGCCTGTGGTTATTTGTTCATTGGGTGACGCCAGTATTACGGAAGGTG
>DATLCB010000188.1:0-31673 GCA_035526625.1 Chitinophagaceae bacterium | reverse complement strand
CTGTTCCCTCAGTTTGTTCTCGAGGTAGTTCTTATACGGCTGTTTGATGTCGTCGGGGAAATTGCAGAAAAAAGCAAAGGATGGCACGACGGTGGGCAATTGAGTCACGTATTTTATCTTGATCGGATGTCCCCTCACCACGGGAGGATGATAACTCTCAATGGCCTTAAGGATGATATCATTCAACTGAGAAGTGGGGATCTTGTTCTTACGATGCTCATACACTTCGAGCCCGATCTCTATCGCTTTAAAGATCCTTGTCTTTTCCCTGGCTGATACAAAAAGGATGGGCACATCATTGAAAGGCGCCAGTTTTTGTTTCAACTCCTTTTCAAAATCTTTGGCGGTATTCGTTTCCTTCTCCACCAGGTCCCATTTGTTCACCAGCAACACAATGCCTTTGCCTTTCCTTCCTGCGAGACTGAAAATATTGGTGTCCTGCGCCGTCAGGCCTTTGGTCGCATCGATCATCAGCAGGCAAACATCGGCTTCATCCATTGCTTTGATAGCGCGGATAACGGAATAGAATTCCAAATCCTCGTGTACTTTACTTTTCCGGCGGATACCTGCGGTATCGATCAATATGAATTCTTTTTGAAAGAGATTATAATGCGTATGTATTGTATCACGTGTTGTGCCGGCGATATCGCTCACGATGGTACGCTCTTCGCCGATCAGTGCGTTCAGTAACGAAGACTTACCCGTATTAGGCTGACCGATGATCGCAAATTTCGGCAATGCATCCATCGCAATGGTCTCTGCCAACGCGTCTTCAGTGATAAGGTCAGTTACCGCATCGAGCAGCTCACCCGTACCGCTGCCGCTGGCTGAAGCGATAAAGAAGATATGTTCAAAACCGAGACTATAAAATTCGGCCGCTTCAAGCAGGCGCTCGCTATTATCCACTTTGTTCACCGTCAGGAATACAGGCTTGGTGCTTTTGCGTAATAGATTGGCCATGGAATCATCGAGAGTTGTGATGCCGGTAGTTGCATCCACGATAAACAGGATCACATCAGCTTCGTCGAGTGCGATCAATACTTGTTTGGCGATCTCTTTTTCAAAAACATCATCGCTGCCCGCTACAAAACCGCCGGTGTCAATGACGTTGAAAATTTTCCCGTTCCAGTCAGACACACCATACTGGCGATCACGCGTCACCCCGCTCTCATCATCGACAATGGCTTTACGTTGTTCTAAAAGCCTGTTGAACAATGTGCTTTTCCCAACATTGGGTCTTCCTACTATTGCGACTGTAAATGACATAATATAATAGTTGATAACTGATAGATGACAACTGATAACTAACTATCATCTATCAGTTGTCAGTTATCATCTGATTAGTATCCATATTCTTTCAACTGCATCTCATTCTCTCTCCACTTCGGTTTCACTTTCACAAAGAGTTCCAAAAATACTTTTTGCCCGATGAAGGCTTCAATATCTTTTCTGGCGGCCGTCCCGATCTTTTTGATCATCGACCCTTTCTCACCTATCAGTATCACTTTCTGTGTTTCGCGGTGAACAATGATATCGGCCACAATCTTGACCAGTGTTGTTTTTTCCTGGTACTCTCTTATCAATACCGCGGAATGATAAGGGATCTCTTCTGCGGAAAAATGGTATATCTTTTCCCTGATCAGTTCGCTCGCAAAGAATCTCGTGTTCAGATCGCTGATATCATCTCCTTCAAAGAAAGGCTCACCTTCCGGCAAAAATTCGAGAATACTGTTCAGTAACTTTTTTTTGTTGATGCCGGAAGCAGCCGAGATCGTCACCACTTTCTTACAATAACTTTTAGCCGAGAAGAATTCAACTGCCTCCTTTATTTTTTCTTCTGTTGCCAGGTCTATCTTGTTGATCGCAACAAGCGCCGGCACTTTCAGTTTCAACGCTGAAAATATCTTATCTGCTTCTTCCCAATTCTCTTTTACATCCACCAGCAAGAGGGCAAGGTCGGCATCTTCCAATGCGTCTTTCACCGCCTTCATCATCTTCTCATGCAACTTATACCGTGGCTCGATGATGCCAGGTGTGTCGGAAAAAATGACCTGGTATTCCTTTTCTGTAAGGATACCCTTGATCCGGTGACGGGTTGTCTGCACTTTGGGTGATACAATCGCCAGTTTTTCTTCCATCAGTGCGTTGAGGAGAGTGCTTTTGCCTGCATTGGGCCGGCCGAATATATTGACAAAACCCGATTTCATTGCGGGCGGCAAAGGTAGCCAAAAGAGGCTGGCCGCCCTATGTAAACTTTCTCTCCCTGAGACCACTATTTCGGAGTCCTGGTTTATCCAAAACTTAAATTCCACATGAATTTGTAAGGGTTTTTCTCTGGTTTTGGTTCGGAACTGTTCGGGTCTTGTTCGGGGTAAAAGCGTTCACGAACGCTTTTACCCCGAAGATGGTACGCAGGTAGCACGAATAATACTTGGATCAGGGCAAAAAAAAAGCTGCCCTTTTAGGACAGCCTCTTTATAGAAAAATTTTCAATTATAATTTTACCATAGTAAATGTAGCAACATCACCTGCTGTATTATATCCCGAGATCGTAAAGACCAGTGTTTTGCAGTCAAAACTAGTTATGGTAGACGTTTCGCCGTCAATAACAAGAGTATTGCCATTGAGTGACCATGTACCGGAATATGTTCCGCTGGGGGAACAGGCAGTTCCGGCATCCTGGTGAGTATAGCTTCCATTCTCATTCAACACTTCTGTATCATCCTTTTCACAGGCAGAAAGTAGAGCGTACAGGTCCATCTCTGCGGAAGCAGGTGTTTGTTTATACTTTGCCGCTGTTAGTCTGTAATTACCGGCGACTTTAGCTTTTGTCGTTTCACAATCATCATCTTTATTACAGGCGATAAAAAGGGGCAATGCTAATAATGCCAGAAGAAGTTTGTTCATAAAAGTTGGTTTGATTTTGATAGTTGGGTTTACGATGCAAGGTAGGGAATTAAAAATGACCGTGCAAGCAGCGCTAAAATCAGGCCAGAAAGCAAGAACTATCAATAAGAAATAAATTTCTCGCAAAGTCGCAAAGGACAAGAAAAAACTATGCGATTAGGCTATGCGAAACTTTTAGTTTCGCATAGCTATTCTGTTGCCTTAGGCAACAAAATAAAAGTGCGGGACTATAAGTCCCGCACAGCTGTTGCGAAGGGGAGGATCGAACTCCCGACCTACGGGTTATGAGCCCGTCGAGCTACCGCTGCTCTACTTCGCGGCGCAAAGATAGGGTTATGACGAGTAGCAGCCAAAGAAAAAACGTTTCTTCCTTCGACTCTTCGACAAGCTCAGAGACCAGGAGAAAACGTTTCTATGACTATACCCTTATGTTATGTGAGAACTTTGATCAAATACTGCGGCCATCTTTTGACACGCTGCTCGAACCACTGCTCCTGATATCTTTTATTACACCATTTCCGCGGTAACGAATATCACTGGCACCACTTGCATTGGCAGAAAGCTCCTTATTCACGGTGATCTTTATATCGCTGGCGCCGCTCACTCTTGCATCACAGATATCCGTCACCAGGTCATAACCTTTGAAACCACTGGCACCACTTGCTTCAATGGATAATTGCGTTGCCTTACCGCTAACAGTAACATCGGAAGCGCCGCTCAGGTCAACGGTCAGTTTATTTACCTCGAGCTTTCCTTTCAGGTCGCTGGCGCCGGATTGATCGATACTTAAATTATCGGCTTTGAGTGTCCCTGAAATAAAAACATCACAGGCACCGCTGATCTTCAGCCTGTCTATATCCTTAAAAGATATATAGGCTTTGAATTTTTTATTGCCACTACCCCAGCTCAATCCTTTGCTGTCGTAACCGATATGCAGGATACCTGCTTTTACTTCGACAGTTATCCTGTCACGGAATTTTACTTCAGAAGCACTGACGGCTACTGCTTCCGTAGTTCCCTGTGTGATGTACACATCAAAAGCGCTTGACACACTGATGCCATGAAAATCTTTGGCCTGTCTAACTTCTGCATTAGGGTCATTGACCTGCTGCGCACAGAGTCCAATACTTACTAAGAGAATCGCAAAGAATGCTGTAATTCGTTTCATCTGTTTAGTTTTTTATACAATTTAGCGGCCTGCTTTTTTAATGCTGGAGGATCCGCTTGATCTCATTTCTTTAATGGTCCCATTCCCTTTATACGAAACATCACTGCTGCCGCTGGCTACCGCTTTCAATTCTTTATTGACGGTGATATTCGCATCGCTGCCGCCACTGGCTTCCAGGTTGCAAATATCTGTCACCAGTCCATATCCGTCGAGGTCGCTACCCCCGCTCAGATCAAGGTCCAATGTTTTGGCAGAACCCCCGATGTTCAGGTCGCTCCCACCGCTCGCATTGATGGAAAGATCGGTGGCTTCTATTCTTCCATCAAAATCCGAACCGCCGGATATATCCAGCTTGAAAGTACCAGCATTGATCGTGCCCTCGACGGAAATGTCAGAACCGCCGCTACCATTCAGCTTGTCGAGTGTTTTATAAGATACATATGCTTTCAACTTGCGATTACCCCATTCCGCATTAAGGCCATTCTTCTTTTGATCATACCATATCTTCAATACACCATCTTTTACTTCCGTAATAATATTATCGCGGTATTTGGTTTCCGAAGCGCTTACCGCAACGGATTCGTTGCCGGAAGATAAATAAAGATCGATACCGCCGGAAACTTCGATGGCATGATAACCACTGGCTGTTCTTTTTTCTGCGTTAGCATCATTAATGGTCTTTTGAGCTTGTGTAGCTGTTACCAGCACTGCAAATAATACTACTGAAAGGATCTTTTTCATGGCTTTGATTTTATGATGATCATATTTTGCTTACTGTTCCACCGGTACCCGTCCTGATCTCGCGGATACCTGCATTGCCTTTATATTTTACGATACCACCCGTGCTGGCTTTCACCTGCAACTCTTTCTCAACATTCACAGCTACCCGTGCACCTGTGCTCACTTTTACATCGCAGGTGCCCGTACTCAGACCTTCCCCCGCGAAACGGCTGCCTGTGCTTCCTTCTACTTCCAGCCTTTCCGCTTTCCCGCTAAGATTCACTTTGGAACCTGTATTCTGATCTAATGTCAATGTGCCTGCATCCACCTTACCATTTATTTCTGCTCCCGTGTTTGCTTTGATATCCAGCGTGCTTGCCTGTATCACCCCGGTGATCTCTACTTCCGCGCCGGTGCTGGCATATAATTTATCCAGTGTTTTAAAAGACACATACGCTTTCAAATTTTTTGTTTCATTCTTTTTGTTGATAGCGCCCGTTTTTGTTTCATAATGGATCTTAAGGATACCATTCTCTACTTTAGTAATGATCTTATCGCGATGTTCTGAAGTATTGGCGCTTACAGCTACTTCTTCGCTGCTTCCTGCACTCAGGCTCAGTTCGATACCTGTGCCTACATCAATGCCATGAAAGCTGCCAACGCTTCTTTTTTCAGCATTCGAATCATTCACCGTCTTCTGGGCCAGGAGAGCAAGACCTGTTAGAGCACTAAACAAAAACGAAAGAAATATTTTCTTCATAATAGATGGTTTGGAGTAGTACGAAGATTGGCGTAGGAAAGTTACAGCCAGGAGGAACTTTATTTTTGGCTACTTTTGCCTTAGTTCTTGAGTCTTTGAATCCAAAGGCTTTGGTTTTCAGTGTTTCCCGGGGTGTTTGCTCCCGCATTTTGCGGGATCGATCTGAGATCATACCCGTTTAACCTGGTCAGGGTAATGCCTGCGAAGGGAAGGAATAGAGTCGTCCTTTCTCCAACAGCGTTTCCCTCTTCTTTTAATTTAAAAAAAATTAAACTATGAAGAGGATCATCATTTCCGGCTGTTTACTGTTCACAGCCATTTTATCTCTTGCACAGCAGGAGTCAAAAGACAGCTTCTACACTTTATCGCCGGTTGAAGTGCGGGCCGTCCGGGCAGCCGACAATACACCCGTTACCAAAACGAATCTTTCAAAAAAAGAGATCGTCAAAAACAACCTGGGACAGGATATTCCTTTTTTGCTTAATCAAACTCCATCAGTTGTGGTCAATTCCGATGCAGGTAATGCTGTTGGCTATACAGGGATACGTATCCGTGGCACCGATGCCACCAGGATCAATATCACACTCAATGGCATTCCTTATAATGATGCCGAGAGCCAAGGAACTTTTTTTGTTGACCTCCCCGATTTTTCATCTTCAGCCGGAAGCATCCAGGTACAAAGAGGCGTTGGAACTTCTTCCAATGGCGCCGGTGCATTTGGCGCCAGTATCAACTTCAGCACGAATGAAGTGAATAAGGAAGGGTACGCAGAATTCAACAATAGCTTTGGTTCCTTCAATACATGGAAGAATACTATCAAAGCGGGTACAGGTCTGAAAAAAAATTTCACTGCCGATATTCGCCTTTCGCGTATCAGCAGCGATGGATTTATTGACAGGGCCAGCAGCAACCTGAAATCGCTCTATTTTACTACTGCTTATATTGGTAAAAAGAATTCACTGCGTTTTAATCTCTTTACAGGAAAAGAAAAGACCTACCAGGCCTGGAATGGTATCTCTCAAACCGATCTTGATCTCGGGCTTCGAACACGCAATTCTGCCGGCACAGAAAGACCCGGATCGCCTTATGAGAATGAGACCGATAATTATACGCAAACGCATTACCAGTTATTTTTTAACCAGCAATTGAACCAACGTTACCATCTCAGCACTGCATTCTTCCTTACGAGCGGTGAAGGTTATTATGAACAGTACAAGTACAACAGGGATTTTAAAGAGTTTGGTCTCCCCTACCCTGTTGTGGCGAATGATACGGTCTTCATGGCTGATTTTGTACGGCAACTCTGGTTAGACAACAAATTTTATGGCAATATCTTTTCCTTGCAATACAAAACAGCAAAGACATTAGCCACACTTGGCGGCGCTTATACCCGCTACGAGGGGAACCATTACGGTAAAGTGATCTGGTCGTCAAGATCATCGATCACCCCCCGTAAATTCTATGACCTTGACGCATTGAAAACAGATTTCAATATTTACCTGAAGCAGCAAACCGCATTGAATACGTACTGGAGTGTTTATTATGACCTGCAATACCGGCATGTCAAACACCACATAGAAGGATTTCGAAACAATCCTTCGCTGATCGTGAACAGCCATTTTAGTTTCTTCAACCCCAAAGCTGGTATCAGTTACCGGAAGAATAACTGGAAAGCCTATGCATCCTTCAGCATAGCAGGTAAAGAACCCAACCGTGATGACTTTGAAGCGGGAACAACGCAACAACCAAAAGCGGAGCATTTATACGATACAGAGCTGGGCATTGAACATACAAGATCCAATGTCAGTTGGGGCGCCAGTTTTTATTATATGAGTTATAAGGATCAATTGGTGCTGACAGGAAAAATAAATGATGTGGGAGCCTATACAAGAACCAATATCCCGTGGAGCTACAGGGCGGGTGTCGAACTGCAGGGTACGCTAAGATTTAATAAATATGTGAATGCATCGGCCAATCTTGCGTTCAGCAGTAATAAGGTGAGAAATTTCGTGGAGTATATTGACGATTATGATAACGGAGTGCAGATCACCAACAAATATTCGTCAACCGATATTGCCTTTTCGCCTGCTGTCGTCAGTGCTGCGACGATCAACATCCTTCCATTGAAAAATATCGAGGTGAGTTGGATAAGTAAGTATGTCAGCAAACAATACCTTGATAACACCAGTAATGATACACGCAGGCTCGATGCATTTTTTGTGCAGGACCTGAGAGCTATCTATACGCTAAAGAGAAAGAAACTAAAGAAGCTTAACCTGATAGTACTAGTAAATAATATTTTCAATAACGATTACGAGCCTAATGGCTATACGTTCAGTTATATTTACGGAGGAACGCAGTCTACGGAGAATTTCTATTTCCCGATGGCGGGAGTAAACTTTATGATCGGAATCAACCTTAAGTTTTGAATAGATAAAAACTAAAAGATAAAAGTTGTCCCCGCGGTTCAGCTTTTATCTTTTAGTTATTCACTTTTATCTAGTTAGGAAACTTTTCCTGCCACTCCCGCATGCCACCTGCAAGATTCTTTGTATTGGTAAAACCCAGTGTATCGAGGAACATACAGGCCATCATGCTCCGCTGGCCGCTCCGGCAAAAAAGTATGATCTCTTCTTCTTTCAGGTCATCCAGCTCTTCGGTCTGCATGGTTTGTATCTTTCCCAACGGGACCAGTTGACCGCCAATATTGAACTCAGCATGTTCATGCGGCTCCCGCACATCGATAAGGTTGATCTTTTCTCCCGCATCCATTCGGGATTTTAATTCTTCCACAGTTATATTTTGCATGGCTGCAATTTAGTTATATCCTGCATCATCCGGTTTTCTCGCTGGCTTCTCTTCAGGCTCATCATTCTTTTTCAGACTGTCTTTTACCGGCTTACCCACCGACAGCCATACATCCATGGTTTGCCCGCTGCGGATCCGGTTAAATCTTTTCTCGTCATCAAACCTTTCAGGGTTCTGTTTATAGATATAAGCATTGCAGGTATCTTCCACATTCACATCAGGCACCACGGCGCCGATGATAATGCCATTGCCTTCGAGTAATTGCTTGGCATCGCAAAAACTCATCCCGGTAATATCAGGAACCACGAATTCTCTTTTACCTACACCATCACCCAGTACAAGTGAGACAACACTTCCTTTCCTGATCGGTGCGCCCGCCGCGATCTGTGCACCATTGTACCATTGCTCCAGTACACCGTTCTTGGCAAAATCCGGTTTGAAAGTGGTGTCACCTATTTTGAGATCCATGTTCTTCAGCACCATCTCTGCATTCCTGAAACTATATCCTACAAGATTTGGCATTTCCATGATCGGGGGTACAGCACGACTTATCACCAGGTAAACAGTACGATTGCTTTTCACTACTTCGTCCCCATCGGGGATCTGTTTGAGAATGGTCCAGGGTTTGGCTGTATCGACATAGATCGAATCCTGTATATCCACATCGAATCCTGCTTTCTTCAAAATCACCTTTGCATCCTGGTAGTTTTTACCTGTCACTGAAGGAACGGTAGCCGATCTTCCATGACCCGTCAGGCATTTGAGTGAAGAAAGGAACAGGAAAAAAATGGCAAAGATCAGCACCAGGCCGGTCAATACATTGACCCATAAAGGACGATGGGTAAGAAATGCGAGTGATGGTTTGTTTTTATTCATTATAAGGCTTCTTCTATCAGTTTAGTATAAAACTCTTTGAGGTCCCACCCCATGGCTTTTACCTGTTGCGGCACAATACTCGCTTCACTCTGCCCCGGCACCGTATTCACTTCGAGCATATAAGGTCTTCCTTCTTTCTCATTATAAATAAAATCGATGCGCACGACACCTTTGCAATTAAAAACCTCGTACACTTTGCGGGCGGCAGCTCTAACTTTTTCCGCGATCACTTCTTCCACCATAGCGGGTGTTGTTTCGGTGGATTTACCCTGGTATTTGGCTTCAAAATCAAAGAATGTCTTGTCATCATGAGCTTTTACTTCCGTAAGCGGGAGCACGATGATCTTTCCATTGGATTTGAATACACCCGCGGTAAACTCTCTGCCTGTAATCATTTCTTCGACCAGGACCTGGTCATCTTCTTTGAAAGCTTTTTCAATCGCCATTCCCAGTTCATCGGAAGGAGCATTGACCTTCGACATACCGATACTTGAACCCCCATTATTCGGTTTTACAAAGACCGGGAACCGGAGGCTGGCAATGATCTCATCGGGGCTTGTAAAATTATTTTTTATCAGGATCACTGACTTTGCTACTGCAATTGCTGCCATACCTGCTACTGCGGTTGCATATCTTTTGTTGAAGGTAATAGCCGAAGTAGCGGCATCACAACCTGTGTAAGGTATCTTCAACGTATCAAAATATCCCTGAAGTTTACCATCCTCGCCCGGTGTGCCATGCATACCGATAAAGACCGCATCGAAAATGATCTTCTCATTGTCCAATAGAACTGAAAAATCATTTTTATCGATTGGGATCTTGCGGCCATCCGCCAATTTGCAATGCCAGCCTTCCAGGCTAATATCAACTACGTAAACCTGGAAGCGTTCACGGTCGAGATTATTATCAATAGTGATAACGCTTTTATAGGATATTACTGCTTCGCCTGAAAAACCGCCGGTCACCAGGGCAATGTTCTTCTTCATCGTTGGTTGTGTAGTGGGTTATGCTCGCCGCAAGAGACGGATAGCTATGCAAATATTGCAGAAAATATTAAGATGCCCAACCTAAAAGACAATTAGCGGCATAGCATTAACAAAACTTACGATAAACTTATAGTGCTTTTAGGAATTGATGAGTAAAATGACTTTTTACATAGCCCCTTTGGGGCATAAGAAAGGTGAAGGCCGTTTCTCCTTCACCTTTTTACGACGGGAAATATCACCCGCCACTCTTTAGGCAGCGTTTTACTGCTGCATATATTGAGATATAAGTCTAAAGTATCAAAATCCTGACCAAATGCGGCAGTGCGGAGCACAACTTATGCACAGTTTAGATATGCAGCCTGGCTTTCTTGCCCATTAATTCATCCACTGTTTCCTTATACATTTCATCAGGCACGCAACAATCGACCGGGCATACAGCGGCACATTGCGGCTCTTCATGAAAGCCCTGGCATTCGGTACATTTATTAGGTGTGATATAATAGATATCCGTTGCGACAGGTGCATTCTTCTGATCAGCATCTACAACGGAACCATCCATCAGCGTAAAACTGCCTTTTACTGTCGTACCATCGGCGATGGCCCATTCCACACCACCTTCATAGATCGCATTGTTGGGACATTCAGGTTCGCATGCCCCGCAGTTGATACATTCTTCTGTGATCTTGATAGCCATGTTGAATTATTATTTAGTGGTTCAGGGTTATTTTTGTGGCTCAAAACTAATGAACTACGGATGAATTTACAACACCGGATCGACTTATTGACGAGGCTTGGCGATTATATGTTATCCCCTGACCCCGCCTGGCAGGAGGTCAAAGAAAAAGCATCCGTGGAAAATGGCTGGTTCATCCCCGAATTCATAGAGATTGCCACGAAAAATATTGCCACAACTTTTCTCCAAAAAGACAAGCTCCAGGCATGGACCGCCAACTACCAACTTCAGACTACAAACCATAAAGCAGTTACAGTCGGAATCGTTATGGCAGGCAATATCCCGCTGGTTGGCTTCCACGACTGGCTCTGTGTTTTTCTAAGCGGTCACCGCTCAATGATAAAACCATCCTCGAGTGACCAGGTACTGATAAGACATCTTGTTGAGAAAATGGTGGAGTTTGAAACAGCAAGCCATGAGCTCTTTATGTTTTCTGAAATGCTGAAAGGTTGTGATGCCTATATCGCAACCGGGAGTAATAATTCTTCAAGGTATTTTGAATATTATTTTGACAAGTACCCGCATATCATCCGGCGCAACCGGACCTCTGTCGCCATACTGGATGGAAAGGAGACACAGGATGATTTGAAGAACCTCTCTGATGATGTATACCTTTTTTTTGGCCGCGGCTGCCGCAATGTGACCAAGCTTTATACACCGACTGACTATGATTTTGTTCCCTTGCTCGAGGCTTTTAAAAAATATAATCGTCTTGCCGACCACCATAAGTATAAAAATAATCTTGACTATAACCTGGCGATCTATATCCTGAATAAAAAATTCTATATGTCAACCGGATCGCTTTTAGTAGTGGAAGAGCCTTCCTTCTTCGCCCCGGTAGGGCAACTTAATTACGAGTTTTATACTGACAAAAATTCCCTGGTGAGATCTCTTGCCGGTCATCCCGACCTGCAATGCATAATAGGCAGGGAACAGGCCCCTTTTGGCAGCTCACAATCCCCTGCTATCGGTGAATTTGCCGATGGAGTGGACACTATGGCCTTCTTAACCAATCTTTAAACAAAATCAGTGACAGGTGGTATGAATCTCCGGCTAATTCGTATTATTTTTATGCTGCGACGAAGTACGAAAGCCTTGGTAAATGATTTGTTAAACTAACTGAAGGGTAGACAGCCGTCGACTGACAGTTTGTTACTTTGCATAGCAAGGCATAACGTTTGACAAATGATCATTTCAGATCCTGAATTCTAAAGCAGTATAAACTATGAAACTTAAACAAATCTTATTGGTTGTAGCCGTGAGTGCGGCATCTGCAGTGGGCAGTGTTATCGTTTACAACAAGATCAACCCACCCAAAAGCGACATGTTCGTGCAGGCAGCCGATGGAAAACTCCCGGTGAACTATGCAGGCTTTTTTGATAACGTCGCAGGTGCAGCCGATCCTATCGATTTTACCAAGGCATCACATGCTGCGGTTCCCGCGGTAGTACATATCAAAACCAAGATCCCCGCTAAAAAAGTCAGTAACCAGCTTCCACGCAACCGGGGCAACAATAGCATGCAGGACCTTTTTGAACAATTCTTCGGAGATGACATGTATAATCAAAGAATACAACCTGAACAAAGAGCTTCCGGCAGTGGTGTGATCATTAGCGAAGACGGTTATATCGTTACCAACAACCACGTTATCTCTGATGGCGGCGAAGGCATAGCCGACGAGATCATGGTTACTTTAAATACCAAGAAAACTTATAAAGCAAGAGTGATCGGGAAGGACCCAAGCAGTGACCTGGCTGTGCTGAAGATCGATGGAAAAGGACTTCCCTTCCTGCTTTATGGAAATTCTGATAATGTAAAATTGGGCCAGTGGGTTTTGGCCATCGGCTATCCCCTCTCCCTTGAAACAACAGTTACTGCTGGTATCGTAAGCGCTAAAGGCAGAAGCATTGGCATCAACAGCCGCCAGAGTAATACACCTGTTGAATCTTTTATCCAGACTGATGCTGCCGTGAACCAGGGCAACAGCGGCGGTGCTCTGATCAATACCGATGGACAACTGGTAGGTATCAACTCTGCTATCTATGCCCCTACCGGGACCTATGCAGGTTATTCTTTCGCTATTCCGGTTAATATCGTTAAGAAGATCGTGAATGACCTGATACAATACGGCGATGTAAAAAGAGGTTTTATCGGCATCAGTTATCCTTCTAATGAAAATGAGAATGACCGACTGGTAAAACAGGCCGGCCTGGCAGATGGACAAGGTGTTTATGTGCTCGCCGTTCCCACGGATGGAGCAGCCGCCATCACAGGTTTGAAAAAAGGAGATATCATTACCAAAGTGAATGGTACACCTGTTGCCTCCGGTCTCGAAATGAGCGCACAGGTAGCTAGCTTCAAACCCGGTGACAAATTACCGATCACCTACTATCGCAACAACAAAGAATACGACGCTTCTATTACGCTGAAAGAATCTGCCGGCAGTGTTGATCAGCTTGCTGTCAATACAATAGCTGAAACGCTCGGAGCAGAACTGGAGAACCTTGACAAGAAAAAAGCAACCGCTTATAGTATCGAAGGCGGCGTACTCGTAAAGAAGATAAAAACGGGTGGTGCTTTCAGCAAAACAAGGATGCAGGAAGGATTTGTGATCACCAGTGTGAACGATACGGATATCACTAATCTCGATGAACTTACAAAGGTCTTGCAGAGTTCAAAAGGCGGAAGCATCTATTTTGAAGGGATCTATCCCGAAGCTCCGGGAGCCGTTTACCGTTATCCGTTGATACTTGACAATGATTAATTGTCTCACACTTTTAAAGTCTCTGACATTTCCAATATTACCCCGCTTTAGTGAAGCGGGGTTTTTATATGGTTTATGGAAGGTGTCAGACGCTCTTTGAGACCTCAAACACCCAGGCTATTTTTCATACACTAAATATTCCCAGCCCTGCATCTCAAAACTTTTTTCCCTGGAAAGATCTTTCATAGCACCGGAGAAAATATTTTTATAAGTGCCCGTCAGCATCGGATCAATTATATCTAAATGGAGGTCATCATTGGCTGAAAGGTTCAATACTACAAGGATCTCCTTTTCATCTTTCTTGCGAAGGAATGAAAAAACATTTTCGGGATCCGATGTTTTGATACGGAAGGTTTGCACGGCAGGGTCACCGCTCCTGAGAGCAGGGTTAGTGGATCTTAAACTCAATAAGGATCTGTAAAAATCATGCAATGCATTCGTACCTGTCCAGGCAATGAAATCCTTATCAAAGAATTTGATACGTTTTTTATTCGGCAGCTCCTGGCCGGAATAAAGTAGGGGGATACCGTTCCAGGTACAACTGAATACAGCCAGCGCTTGGGCCATATCTCCGTATTTTTCATATTCAGTTCCGTTCCAGCTGTTCTCATCATGATTGGTAGTGAACCATGCACGCATAGTACTGTCGCCGAGATCGTCATATTTTTTTAGTACGGTCAGCAAACTGTCTATGGGCAACTTCTTTTCATAGAAATCCTTTGCCTTGTGCATCCATGTCCAGGTATAGCTGACATCAAATGCTTCACCATATTCAGGGTTGTCCAGTTCATCAAATTCTCCCAGCCAGAAAAGAGGTTTGATAGCATCGAGTTCTTTTCTTGCTTCTTTCCAGAAATCAATTTCCACCCAGAATGCCAGGTCGCAGCGGAATCCATCGATATCGCATTCATCTATCCAAAATTGCATAGCGTCCTTCATAGCTTTTCTTAAAGCTGGCTTGCTGAAGTCCAGTTCAATGATATCGTCCATACCCGAGGCTCTACAAAAATCCTGGGTATCGGGATCTATTAAATAATATTCCGGGTATTGCATTGTCCATACATGATCCCAACCGGTATGATTGGCCACCCAGTCAAGGATGACCTTCATCCCCATGTCATGAGCTTGCTTTACCAGTTGCCTGAGATCCTCCAGCTTTCCGAATTCGGGGTTAATAGATGTATAATCTGAGCAGGCATAGTAACTACCGAGTGAACCTTTTTTATTTTTTTGCGCAATAGGTGTAAGCGGCATGAACCAGAGCGTCTGCACACCCATTTCTTTCAATCGTGGCAATTCCCCCATGAATGCCAGTAAAGTGCCAGCCTCAGTATATTGGCGGACATTTACTTCATAGATAGTAGTAGTATTTGCCCATGCGACGGGCTTGAAGCGGTTCATCATAACAGTTGTTATTGTTTTATCCTCCTGGTCTTCCTTTTTTTATGAGTTGAATGATTTAAGCATTACTGAAAAATAAAGAACGGCAGGAAAGGCATCATGTAGACTTTGCTGTAAGATAATGAGAAGTCCGGTACAAGCTAATGGCTAAAGGCTAATAGCTGGTAGCTAATAAACAGTAGTAATCATAAGCCTAACTATCATCTTCGTATTTTTGCCGAATGAAAAGTTTCGAGGTCCCCATCATCTACCGTAGCCCGCTGATCAGCGCTATCAAGCAAAAGCGGAAGGAAGCTGACAAGATGAAAAAAAACTTCTCACCTACCTTACTCGACATGGGGCCTTTGCAAATTCATCTCGCCCGTCATTTTGGTTTTTGCTATGGCGTAGAGAATGCTATCGAGATCGCTTTCAGAACCGTAGAAGAGAATCCGGGTAAAAGGATCTTTTTACTCAGCGAAATGATCCATAATCCGCAGGTGAATGCCGACCTGCAGGCACATGGTATTTATTTTTTGCAGGATACCTATGGCAAACAGCTCATTCCATTCGGGATCCTGAAAGAAAATGATATCGTGATGATACCGGCTTTCGGCACGACGCTGGAGATCGAAAAGATGCTGTATGAAAAAGGGATCCAGACGGCAAAATACAATACAACCTGCCCCTTTGTAGAGAAAGTTTGGAACAGAAGTGAGGTCATCGCCAAAAATAATTACACGATCGTCATTCATGGCAAACCAAACCACGAGGAAACAAGAGCCACCTTTTCACATGCTGCTCAAAATGCTCCTTCTGTTGTAGTGACAGACATGAAAGAAGCACATGAGTTGGGGAAGATCATCAGCAGCGAAAGACCGCCGCTTGAGTTCTATACTCTTTTCAAAGGACAACACACCGAAGGCTTCGATGTGTATAAAGATCTCCAGCGTATCGGTGTAGTGAATCAGACCACTATGCTTGCGAGTGATACACAGGCTATCGCCGATCACCTGAAACAGGTAATGGCAGAAACTTTCAAACCTGAACATATAGAAGACCGCTTCGCCGATACAAGAGACACGTTATGTTATGCTACCCACGATAACCAGGCCGCTGTAATGGGCATGCTGGAAACAGCAGCCGACCTGGCTATAGTAGTGGGCGGGTATAATTCATCCAACACTTCACATTTGGTAGAGCTTTGTGAAGAAAAACTTCCTACCTATTTTATTAACGATGAATCAAAGATCCTTTCGGTTAAAGAGATCCTGCATTATAATTTCCATACAAAAGAGGAAGTATTGACAAAAGAGTGGCTCCCGCAGAAACATCCCGTCAAGATATTAATGACAAGCGGAGCTTCCTGTCCCGATGCATTGGTGGAAGCGGTGATCGGTAAGATAGCCGGGCTTATTCCTTCTGCAAGAACTATTCAGGAGATAATGGAGCCTTTCCTATAGAGGTTCTCTTTTATTCAGAATTCAGAATTCTGAATTATTTATACAGCATCTCATAATACTCATTCGCCATCCTGTTACTATCGAACTGGAACCGCACGTCCTGCATCCCATTCTTCATTACCTGTCGCCAGGTGTTCCTGTTATCATAATAAAGCGGCAGTATCTCCTTCTCTAAAATATCATAGAGTTTATTAAGATCATATTCATCCTGCTCATGCGTAGCCATATTGCTGTAATCGACCTTGGGCACTACAAAACCATTGTGACCATGATTGATGAATTCCGGGATCCACCCATCATCAGTAGAAAAATTCACAGCTCCATTCATCGCGGCTGTCATACCACTCGTGCCGGACGCTTCTCTCGGCACCCTCGGATTATTCAGCCATGCGTCTGCCGCCTGTTTCATTCTTTTAGAAAGGCCCAGCTCATATCCGGTTACCACGGCCATATTGTTATAACGCTTACTCAGGTGAACCAACTGATTGAATTCACTGATGGCAGGATGATCGACCGGGTAAGGTTTGCCTCCCCAAATTATCTGGACAGGATATTTGCTGTCGGTCATCAGGCGTTCGAAACGATCCTCATCGGTTGTCAGCAGTCCCGCCCTTTTATACCCGGCAAATCGTCTTGCCCATACAATGGTAAACACATTCGGATCGAATAATTTACCAGTCTGGTCGGCGACGATCTCGAAAGCTCTTTTCTTCAGGTAGGTTTTACGGTCATCGAACCAGTAATCATCACCCGCCTCCATGAATTTATAGAGTTGCTTATCGGCCCAGTAACGCCAGTTCTGTGCATTCGTGATGGAAATGATCGGGCAGATATTCTCATAACGGCTCCACATGGCCCTCGATACATGTCCATGCAACTCCGATACCCCGTTGGCGATATGTGCAAAGCGCAATGCCGCCAGTGAATGATTGAACTGATCGCTGTCATTCGCATAGAGTTGTTTTACTTCCGCCACAGACAAGCCGCAGAAATAACTCATTTTATGACAGAGATAGATATCATGTTTCTCATTACCCGCTTCTTCGGGGGTATGCGTAGTAAATACCAGTCTCTTTTTTACTTCCTCTATATTATTATTGTATTTTTTGTACAGGTAAAAGGCCGACGAAAGAGCATGAGCCTCGTTGAGGTGATACAGTTCCGGATTAAAATTCAACTGGTCAACCAGCGCAGCTCCTCCTACTCCCAGTAAAATGAACTGCGCCACTTTAGTGGCCACATTCGCATCATACAAACGATGCGTGATGGTTTGTGACACATAATCATTTTCTGGCAGGTCGGTCGACAACAGGAATAACGGTGCTGTCTTAAAGGTTTCAGGATTGAGATAATAAGCTTTTACCCAAACCGGGTGTTCGTGTATAGTGATCTGGAACTTGATACCTGTATCTTCCAAAAAACTGTATTGCTTTTCATTCCAGGCCACATCGAGTGTCTGGTCCTGGTTACGCTCCTGGTCATAGTATCCATACTTCCACAGGATACCAATACCAATAAGGTTTTGTCTTAACTCATACGCACTGCGTAAATGAGAGCCGGCAAGAAATCCAAGACCGCCGCTGTATATTTTCAAGGGCTGGTGAGTGGCGAATTCCATTGAGAAATAAGCTACCCGCTTTGAATATCTATCATCAATAGTGTACGGAACAGAAAAAGAAGTAAAACTCATAATGTGTTTTATTACACGAAGCTGCAAGATAAAAGTAAATTGGTAAAAGAAGGATGCGATTTCAGACTGCGGAGAGTTTTTCACAACTTATGAGAAATAAGAAGTTTCTAGTTTCTGGTTTCTGGTTTCCAGTTGGGTTTTCGAACCTTTAAAGTTTCCTATGCAATCACGAAACAAAGAACCAGAAACGAGAAACAAGAAACTATGTCCCTATCTTTTTACAGGCTTCGGTTTGGCTTCTTTCTTTTTAGCAAAGCTTCCATCAAAAGAACATCGCAGGGGGCGGTAAGAACCACAGCCTTCAATTTCTTTTAAGGCCACAGAAGAAGAATTGAAAATGAATTTTAATTTACAGGGGTCCCCGGCCCTGCTATATTCAGCCGTATTAGCACTAACCCATTTAGCTTCGCCTTTCAGTTCGCCGGTACATTGACCATTGTTCTTATCAAAATGAATAAAAAAACTGATCTCCCCGCTGCGTCGCCCATCACGCACAGAAACAAGGTTCATTTTACCATTGGTGTAATCGGCCGACCATTTATTCTTCCTTTGCAGCGTATCGATAGGATTGATCAGTTCCGTGGGTTTATCTTCCAGTGCATCCGTCATTACCAGGTAAAATAATTTACTGTCAGCATTCAAAGAATATACATCTTTCCCTTCACTGAGGGTGCCATCTTTATTTTTTCGAAGCATTGTTTTGGTGATGGTGGTCCTCCTGTCCATGACCACCATCTGCTGCGTTGAAATGTCCTGGTCAGGTTTTAATGCGGTTAAACCGGCAGCAAATTCCTGTCGCTTATTAAATCCAAAAATGAAAACAGCTTTCTTATTTGAGAGTACCGTTTTTACAAACAGGTAGATCTCTTTATTGAGGCCAGTCACCTTCCCTAATGCATAGATCTTAGGTTTGGCGTCCTTTCCATACACTATGGTGAAAAATGAATCAGGGATGAATTGATTAAATACCGTGTTACTCAACAACAAAGAATCATTCTCTTGTTTAGGTTTCTGCAGGCTGCTGTCGGCAAATTGTATGGGTAGCGGAAGTGGCCTGAAGAAATCAATAAAATCACTAACCTCTACCGGTTCATTACCGGTCAAGGAGGCATGTTTCTTCTTTTTACAGCCAGCCAGCAAAGAAAAGGCGAGCAAATAAATGAGCCATTTTCCCGGTATTCTCATAGACTTTATTGATACCCGAAAATAAGGCATAATCAGGAGAATTAGGAGTTATGAATTATGAATGACAGGGTCTCAATTCATAACTCATAATTCTTCATTCATAATTAAACTAAACAGCTTCTTCATTTTGCTATTTACAAAAATACTTTTTAGCTTTGTCTAAATTATTTTTTAGCCATGCTGAATTATTCTACCAGCGAGGAGAACTATATCAAGGCTATTTACCGCCTGCAGCGACAGGATGGTACGGTCACCACCAATGAACTGGCTCATGAGCTGAAAACGAAGCCGGCTTCTGTCACCGACATGATGAAAAAACTGAAGGTCAAAAAACTGCTTCATTATGAACCCTACCAGGGTTTTCGTCTCACCGGTGAAGGCAGTAAAGTGGCATTGGGCATCATCCGGCGTCATCGTCTCTGGGAATATTTCCTGGCGGAGAAATTAAAATTCACCTGGGATGAGGTGCATGAAGTGGCGGAGGACCTCGAACATGTGAGCAATAAAAAACTCGTGGACAAATTAGATGAGTTCCTCGGTTTTCCCCGTGTTGACCCGCATGGAGACCCAATACCCGATGCCAATGGCAGGATACAATCCAGTAAAAAATTGGTGCTGACCGAATTGCCTGAGAACATGCCCGCTTCTGTCAGCAATGTAAAAGACCAGTCAAGTTCAATGCTCGAACTGCTTGAACACAAAAAGATCGCCATCGGAACGCGGCTGGAAATAAAAAAGCGATTTGAATTCGATGCATCAATGGAAATAAAGATCGGACGGCATCCCGCTTTTACGATCAGTAAACAATTGGCCGAAAACATTTTTGTGAAGTATGACGACTAATAAATACGATTACGCCTCGCTAAGCGAAGTTCACCAGAGTGTGGATACTACCAGTACTAAAAGAAAGGGGTGGAGAAGAACGCTGGCATTTCTTGGACCTGCTTACCTGGTAAGTGTAGGCTATATGGATCCCGGCAACTGGGCCACCGATCTGGCGGGTGGCAGCCAGTTTGGTTACAAACTTATCTGGGTATTGCTGATGAGCAACCTGATGGCATTATTACTGCAAAGCTTATCAGCCAGGCTGGGAATAGTGAGAGGCAGGGACCTGGCACAGGCCAACCGGGAAACCTATCCACGTTACATCAACTATGCATTATATGGTTTAGCGGAAATAGCCATTGCAGCCACAGATCTTGCAGAGATACTGGGAATGGCGATCGGTATACAATTGTTGACGGGTCTCCCCCTGATCTGGGGTGTAAGTATCACGGTCCTCGATACATTTTTATTCTTATTACTTCAGCGGCTCGGTATGCGCAAGATGGAAGCTTTTATCATTGCGCTTGTCGCCGTTATCGGGTTATCATTTTTGATAAATATATTACTGGCCAGGCCGCCTATGGGAGAAGTGGTAACAGGTTTTATACCGACCCATCTTAATAATTCAGAATTATACATTGCAATTGGGATCATCGGGGCAACGGTCATGCCGCATAACCTTTACCTGCACTCGGCCCTTGTACAAACCCGGAAAATAAAACGCGATGACGCGGGAATAAAAAAAGCGCTGAAGCTGAATTTTATTGACAGTGCTATTGCACTTAATCTTGCTTTTTTTGTAAATGCCGCGATACTCATACTGGCTGCAACGGTTTTTTATAAAACCGGGAGGACCGATGTGGCGGAGATCAAACAGGCATATGAATTACTTCCCGTGCTTGGAACGGCTGCTCCCATCCTCTTTGCCGTAGCGCTCATCGCTTCAGGGCAGAGTTCTACGATCACCGGTACCCTCGCCGGCCAGATCGTGATGGAAGGTTATCTCAAATTGCGGATTGCTCCCTGGATACGCCGCCTGATGACAAGAATGATCGCCATTATACCGGCCGTCGTAGTGATCCTCATCAATGGCGAGAGTAATATTGACAGTCTTTTGATTTTAAGCCAGGTGATCCTCAGTCTTCAACTTGGTTTTGCCATCATACCATTGATACATTTTACGAGTGATAAAAAGACCATGGGAAAGTTTGTGATCAAACCCTTTGTTATTTTCCTGGCATCACTGATCGCGGCTGTATTGGTCTACCTGAATATCAGCATGGTGGTGGGACAGGCTTCTTCCTTCTTTGACACCCCAGGTAATCTTCCCTGGAAGATAATTATCATCCTCGCGGGCGCTTTTTATATAACACTTTTACTTATTGCTATCTTCTATCCGCTTACACGTAAAAAGACGGCGATCGTTCCGGTTCGGCTTCACGCAGATGCTGTCGCACTACAGGAGATCGCTGTGCCTGTCTATGAAAAGATAGCCATCGCTTTGGATTTCAGTAAGAATGACCTTAAACTGATCAATCATGCCCTTGGCCAGGGAAATCCAGCCACTTCTTATATTCTTATTCATATTGTCGAAAGCGCCGCTACCAGGTTGATGGAATATGAAACGGACGACCTGGAAACAAGAAAAGATAAAGAGCACCTGGATATTTATATCGGCCAGTTAAAAGAAAGGGGGATCAATGCAGAAGGTTTCCTTGGTTTTAATGACAGGGCAAAAGGCATCGTTCGTCTCGTAAAGGAACATAAAGCGGATATGCTCGTCATCGGGGCACATGGTCACTCCGGCCTAAAGGATCTTTTGTATGGCCAGACCATTGGTACGGTGAGACATGAATTGAAGATACCGGTGTTGGTGGTGAACCTGTAGAGAAAATTCTGAGTTGGGAATTATGAAATATGAATTGAATGTATCGCTTATTCATAATTCTACATTCTTAATTCATAATTCTAAACGCTCTTCATCTTAATATGCCCCTTCAGTAAATGTTTGAACCTGCTGAAAGTTTCGGGCTTGATATTTAAAAAAGAAGCGAGATATTTTTGAGGCACCCTTTGCATCAGTTCAGGGTTCTTTGTTACAAAGTGAAGGAATCTTTCCCTTGGCGACATTTTCACCAATTGCATCTGCCATCGGTCCTTGATCACCATTGAATAAGTAACGATAAGCCTTCCGAGATGTTCGAGCCGGTGCGAAGAGTTGAACAACTTCTCGAGGTCATCATGTGTGATAGATACAAGGGTTGTCGGTTCGATCGCTTCAATAAAATATTCGGATGGCTGGCGGCTGTGAAAGGATTCCTGGCTGAGCAACATCTGCCCTTCAAAGGAGATCTGTGTATTGATCTCCTGGTTACCCTTGCGGTAAAACTTACGGACAAGTCCTTTTACAATAAAATTGAAATGGTTTTCTATTTCTCCCTCTTCAGTGATGATATCCTTTTTTGCGAATCTCCTCACCTTCGTCATGGGAAGAATGTCGCGGTTAAATTCATCATCCGTCATTACAATGAATTTCTGCAGGTAATGTTGAAAAGCTTTTGTCGCTTCCATAATTGTAATTCCATCTAAAAGGTAATAAAGAATTGATTTAAGTCAATAGTTGATGACCGTTAGTTTATAAATTTTACAAAATAATGTCTTTATGTCTGCTTATTATTACCCGATGGGCCCATGGACTCCTGGTTGAATGAAGAACAAGGATGAATTGTAAACCATGCCTTTCGGTCTTTCCGTCTTTCGTCTTCCGTCTTCGGTCTTCCGTCTTTCGGTCTTCCGTCTTCCGTCTCCGGTCTTCCGTCTCCCGTCTTCCCCGCAGCTCCCGAGATTCCCTTAGTTTTGCAGCGATCAAGCTAAAGGCATTATCCTGAATTGTAATACTTTAAACCAAACTCATGGCAGAAAAGATCAAAGTCGCCAGGCCCGTGGTCGAACTCGATGGCGATGAAATGACCCGCATCATCTGGAAATTCATCAAGGATAAACTCATTCTTCCTTATATAGAGGTAGATATAAAATATTATGACCTGGGCGTCGAATACCGCGACCAGACCAATGACCAGGTAACCATCGATGCCGCCAATGCTATTAAAGAACATGGTGTGGGTATCAAATGCGCTACTATCACTCCAGATGAAGCAAGGGTGAAGGAATTCAACCTGAAACAAATGTGGAAGAGTCCTAACGGAACGATCCGGAACATCCTTGACGGAACTGTTTTCCGTGAACCCATCGTTATCAGTAATGTGCCGAGATTAGTGACCAACTGGACAGCTCCTATCATCGTAGGCCGTCATGCTTTCGGCGATCAGTACCGAGCCACAGATACAGTAATAAAAGGAAAAGGTAAATTGACGATGACCTTTACGCCCGAAGGTGGTGGTGAACCGCAGACCTTTGAAGTGTTCAACTTTAAAGGCGATGGCGTGGCGATGAGCATGTACAATACAGATGAGAGCATCAAAGGTTTTGCAAAGAGCTGTTTCAACCTTGCGCTAAGCAAAAAATGGCCGCTTTATCTTTCTACAAAGAATACGATCCTGAAAAAATATGATGGGCGCTTCAAAGATATTTTTGAAGAGATCTACCAGGATGAATTCAAGACAGCTTTTGATGCAGCGGGTATCGTGTACGAGCACCGCCTGATCGATGATATGGTGGCCAGCGCACTCAAATGGAACGGCAATTTTGTCTGGGCCTGTAAGAATTATGACGGCGATGTACAGAGTGATACCGTGGCGCAGGGTTTTGGTTCATTGGGTCTGATGACATCAGTCTTGATCACTCCTGATGGAAAGACTATGGAAGCAGAGGCGGCGCACGGTACGGTGACAAGACATTACCGCGATCACCAGGCAGGCAAGCCGACTTCAACCAACCCTATCGCCAGCATTTTTGCGTGGACAAGAGGATTGGCTTTCCGTGGCAAGTTAGATGGTAACCAGCCACTCATTGATTTCGCCAATACACTCGAAGCTGTTTGTATAGAAACTGTGGAAGAAGGCAAGATGACAAAGGACCTTGCTGTTTGTATCCATGGCAATAAAGTGAAGCATGGAGAACATTTTTTATATACGGAAGAATTTCTGACAGCTATTGATGATAATCTGAAGAAGAAGCTGCAATGAGTGCCCGAAAAACACCAAAAATTTCTGTGATTTCCCCGCCCCATCTGGATGACGGGGCTTTTCTTTGTTTATTAAATAGTTACATAATACTTCTAACCTTGATCTTTCGAATTTCTATTTACGAAATTCTCTGTGCAAAATAAATTTTACTATTCTCTTAAAATTTTTTTGGGGAAAATAAACAACTCGCCGATACTTGATAGACCTTTTAAAGTTTATTATTGTAATTTTATTGAATTGAAAAATAATTGAATGGACAAACAGACAAAAGAATTAGAAAGGATTAAAGCACTTCATAGATACGAACTGCTTGACACTCCCCCAGACGGCAGTTTCAATAAAATGGCTGAACTTGCGGCAAAAATATTCAATGTACCTATTGCAATAATAAGTTTAGTTGATACTGATAGAATATGGTTTAAATCTCATTTTGGATTAGACATTAACCAAATAGACAGAGAGCCAGGTCTGTGCGCTTCAGCTATTTTAGCCGATGACATTTATCTAATAGAAGATGCTAAAAATGATCCTCGTTGTTTAAGCAATCCACTTGTGACGAGCGAATTTGGATTACAATTTTATGCGGCGGCTCCTTTAACTACAAAAGATGGTCACAACTTGGGCACATTTTGTATAATAGACAAAAGGCAAAGATATATAAATTCTGACCAGCAAGTAATGCTTAAGCAAATGGCTAGTATAATTGTAGACGAAATAGAATTACGTTTACAATCCAGAAATCTTGCAAAAGAATACAATGCTCGTTTAAAAGAACTTGGGGCAAAAAATTAATGCTTCACGTATAGATTTGCATAATGTAGTTTGGCATTTGCAAAAGCGGTCGCTCCCACATTTCGCTGTTTCTGCAAAAGATTCTGTCAATGAACCCCATCGCAATAAATTAAACATCGTCATAACACGAACATCTCATTTGCAATAAACTAAATCAAAATGACAACATCAAATTTCACAACTACCATATTGGTAGACCAACCACCAAAAAAAGTTTTCAATGCCATCAACAATGTTCGTGGATGGTGGCAAGGGGAAATTGAAGGTAGAACAGACAAACTCAATGATGAGTTTACTTATCGCATGAAAGATATTCACTTTTCAAAACAAAAACAATCTCTGAAATAAATAACAAAACGCAAATACGTTTCACTCACTTGGGTTTAGTGCCGTCAATTGAGTGTTATGGAGGTTGTTCGGGTGCTTGGGAACAACTTATTCAGGAAAGTTTGTTTAGTTTGATAACCACAGGAAAAGGAATTAAAGTTTTTGGATAGAATAATGGCATCTGCTAACATGGGATTGCCAAAAGGCTGACGGAAGTATTTCAACAGATCTAATTCCATCAGCCTTTGTGCTATATTTGTACTGACGATTTTCAAATGCCTCCACTTCGGCATAACACCAATGGGTTTGACGTTGGCCTCGCTATAATAAAATTGTATCTTAGTATCGCTCGGCCGCTGGTTGCATTTATTTGGCCAGCCTACCAACCCACAACGTTATGCGGCATGATTTAGCTCAAATCAGATGGTAAAACAAGCTTTAATCTCAGGGCTATTAAGTGGAATGTTAGGTATCACTGGTTGTGATAGAAAAACAAATTCATCCCCAACTTCAACCTCCTCACAAAATATGACTATAACGGTAGATACTTTGCAACATATGCTTGATGCATTCAATCGCCATGACCTCGATGCCATTATGGAATTCTTTTCCGATGATTGTTCCTTTGATTCACCCAGAGGAGCTGAACCTTGGGGACAACGATATATTGGTAAAGCTCAGGTACGTGAAGGTCTTTCAAAACGATTTACAGGTACTCCTGATGTTCATTATGGCGAAGATATTCATTGGATATCCGCGAATGGTAATAAAGGAGTATCAGAATGGACATTGTCAGGAACCACAACATCCGGAGTAAAACTAAAAGTCCGAGGCTGTGATCTTTGGGAGTTTCAGAACGGAAAAATCATCAAAAAAAATTCTTTCTGGAAAATTGTTGAATGATGTGTTCAGCACGCCGCATAACAAAGGGTTTTGTGCCAGGCTACCCGGCGGTGTAGCGGTGGAAAATCGTTTGCAGCTACACCGCCTACTGTTTCTATAATTTGTAATTTCACTCTGACCCGGCACAAAGCCCCGGTCGTTAGGCGTCACTCACACCAATAAAAATATTAACCTATGACAGTAACAGCAAATCAAACATGTATTTCTTTCGATAAGAAGAAAATGAGAAGGAAATTATTTGTAGCTATAATTTTAATGGCGGTGGGTATTTGGTATTTAGTCACTCCCTTATTCAATGCACAGTTACAATTTAGTGGATACTTTTTCATTTTTGTGTCAATTATACTTGCGTCTTATTCAGTGAAAAGATTAACAAGTAATAAGCCAGGGTTTTTAATTGACATGAAAGGTATTCAAGGTTATTCGGGCACATTTTATTTTGATCCCATTTTGTGGAGTGATATTTCAAAAGTCAAGATCACAAAAGTACTTTGGCAAAAACTTATTGTGGTTATCATCAATGACCCTCAAGCCTATATCAACAAACAAGAGAATGTATTTAAAAAGCTGCCTATGAATTTGAATGATGTTTTTCTTAATAGCCCTATTTGTATTAATACAGAAGAATTGAATATTTCTGTGGATGAACTATTTGAACTGATCGACAGTAACCTTAAAAGGCAATTATGAAAGATTACGCTAAGCGGACGCACAACATCGAATTTTACGCAAGTCGGGCCTCTGCTGCCCAAACTGAATAAAATAATATACCTTGGTATAACCCGGCCGTAAGAGCATTTTAATTCGCTGGCCTGCACAAATCCCTGCACCTTGTCATCATGCACGTTGCCACTCTGATAAAATGAGTCTTTAATAATGTAAATAATGAAAAAGAAATCTTTTATAGCCTTTTTTAGTTTCTCCTTTTTTGTTACAGATGCCCAAACGCTTTATTTCCCTGATACAACATGGCTGGTAAAAACACCTGCAGAAATGAAGATGGATCAAGTAATGGTAGACAGTGCAGTGAAATTTGCACAAGCGAATGAAAACAAATTTGATAGGGATTTACGCATTGCCATTTTGAAAGCCTATGCTAATGAACCTGACTTGACAATAACTGGACCAACAAAAGAAAGAGGTGGTCCGGCAGGTTTAATAATAAAAAACGGTTACATCGTAGCTCAATGGGGTGACATTAACCGGGTTGACATGACCTTTAGTGTTACAAAAAGTTTTCTTTCTACAACTGCCGGGTTAGCCATAGATGAAGGGCTGATAAGAACGGTTACAGATAAAGTAAACAAGTATGTTTGGGATGATACTTATAAAGGAGTACACAATTCCAAGATCACGTGGGATGATTTACTTACACAATCTTCTGATTGGAGCGGAACACTATTTGGCCAGCATGACTGGGCAGACCGACCACCAAAAGATGGTGGTATTGATGATTGGAAAAACAGGAAACTTAACGAACCTGGCACTGTTTATAAATACAATGATGTAAGGGTCAACCTGCTTGCTTACTCTTTATTACAAGTATGGCGAAGACCTCTGCCCATGGTGCTTAAAGAAAAAATTATGGACCCGATTGGTGCCTCTACGACCTGGCGTTGGTATGGATACGACAACTCGTTTGTAAATATTGATGGAATAATGATGCAATCGGTAAGTGGTGGTGGTCATCATGGTGGAGGCCTTTTTATAAGTGCTGCAGACCAGGCCCGGTTCGGGTTGCTATTCCTGAGAAACGGCAAATGGAAATCACAACAGTTGCTATCAGAAAAATGGGTCAAAGCCGTTCATCAACCTTCGGCTGCAAAAAATGATTACGGTTATATGTGGTGGATAAATAGCCCTAAAAAATGGAAAGATGTTTCATCAGAAATTTATTATGCTTTGGGAGCCGGCGGCAATTATATTGTGATTGATAATGAACATGACCTGGTGGTGGTTACCCGATGGATAGATGACAATAAAATGGGAGAGTTTATGAATATTATTGAGCAATCGATAGCCAATCAATCCAACCGCAAGTAAGCCCAACGTTAGCATTATTTCTTACCTTTTAATATCACCATTACAATGAAAGTTCATTTTACCATATTTCTGTTGATGGTTACTTTCTCCTGTAATAACCGGCCGGAAAAGAAAGAAATTAAAAACATTACAGATAGTACAGATAAGCATACACGGAGATCAATGAAAGGATTTGATCTGTATGTTTGGGAAAAAGATGGGAAGATGTTTTTTACACTTTTGCCGGGCACCAACAGGATGAAAACATCGGAAGAAATTTATGATCCAAAGAACTCAGTTGAAGGCATGAGTGCCATCGAAAATAAAATCGATGAAATTGACAGTGGAGAATACATCTTTTTAAAAACTATCCGTACTGATACCAATGATTTAAAACCACTGATAGATTACATGAAAAGCAAAAAATTGAAAATTACTGTGATTCCCGAATCTCACGCTTCATCGCCAAACCCTGCCTTTAGCGGCAATCTTAACTAGCCGCACACCCTATATCACCAAGCAGGTCCGTGCATATTCAGTCTTTATATCCGGCAGATGGAATTTTGTCGGGCAGTAGTTCTAATCCGGCTTTTAGTTTATAAATTAGCTTCCCGGGGGAACATTTGGTTATTTACCCTACTGCACAAAGCCCCACGATTTGATAAGATATTTTAAAAGTACAACCATGAATAGAATGTCTATAATACTCATCACTATTTTAGTAACCTCATTCGTTTCAGTAAATGATGAAGCCATTAAGTTAGATGGCAAAATCAGTAAAGGTGAATGGATTGGCGCTCAAGAATACAACTTGTCTTCGGGTGGGAAGCTTCATATTTTACGTAAGGATGAAACGCTATACCTTGGCATAGCAGGCAATTCTCCCGGCTGGGCTCATATCTATTTAAACTGGAAAGATTCGGTGAAGGTCCTTCATGCATCTGCAGCATTGGGAGATCAGCTATATACCAACGAAAAAGGTGATTGGAAACTTCAAAAAAAGTTTGCCTGGGAGCTTCGTGAATTTGAATATAGTGAAAACCTTGTACAAAAACAGGCAGCCTACTATACAAAAAATGGCTGGTGTGCAAATAACAACAACACGGGTGATAAGATCACACTCGAATATAAGATCGATCTAAGAAGCTTCGGGAATGCAGAAGTCAGGTTTGCAGCATTATTCACATCGGACGCAAAAAAATTATCGTATTATCCAACAGACCTGAATGATAATACGCTCCTGGAAAAACTAGTTTCAGGAAGCGATCCTGATCATCTTCATTTCAAACCGAATACGTGGACCACGATCAAATAATGCGACCTTCGGCAATTCTTACTCAACTATTAGAAACTCTCTAAATTTGAAATATGAAAATCAAATTCATATTTATACTCCTGGTCTGGTCAGGCATTTCCAATCACGTGAAAGCTCAGGTAAATTACGACACTCTTTTAACCGGCAGCTGGAAAGGGTCATCTATTTGCCAGGTAAAAAATTCACCTTGTCATGACGAAACGGTTGTGTTTTATATTTCAAAAAAAGCAGGCATTGACACTTTTTATATCAATGGGAACAAGATCGTAAATGGTGTGGAAGAAGAAATGGGCATATTACCTTTCACCCTGAACGGGAAAACGAATCAATTGATTTCAACCTCGTATGGGTTATGGACCTTCATCATAAAACAAAGGAAAATCGAAGGAACGCTTGTTTCCAAAGGCGCTCTCTACAGGATCATTAACTTAACTAAACAGAATTAATAGTGAGTGGTAAAAAAAAAGTCTCACTCGTACCCGCTTTTTATTACGGTCAGGATCAACTTGAACCGTCCATTGGGCTTGATCTGGCTGGAGCTGTGAGCAGGTATCAGTATACCATCCCCCGTTTTAAGTGTAGTGGCTTTCCCGTCTATCTCAATGATGGCTCCCCCATCAATGATCTGTGCGTAGGTATCGAAAGGAGAAACCTTTTCATTCAGTCCTTCGCCACTGGCAAATGCAAGCGCATTGATGGAGCCAGTAGCTTTTTTCATGATCGACTTACTGACAACAGCATCATGCTCGTATTCTATTAACTCCACGATAATATGAGCGGAGCCCTTTTTAATTTCCCCATCTTTATTAGGTAAATTTTCCAGTTCTTTAGTATCCATAAGATATATTAATTAAGATCCCGCTATACAAGGCAAAGCGCAGGCCATTATTCGCATAATACTTACATAATTCAACTAAAGATTTATATCATTCAGGGATAGCCCCCCGGGTCCTTGTATGTTAATTTTGTATATTCATCAGGTATATTTCATTTTTGAAAAATGGATCAACAACTAGTTCATATTGCACTTGTCGTTAACGACTACGATGAAGCCACCCAATTCTATACCCGGAAACTGGGTTTTACTTTAATAGAGGATACGCCACTAACAGAAACTAAAAGATGGGTGCTGGTCAAACCGCCAGGTACAGGTGATTGTTGTCTTTTATTAGCTAAAGGCGTCGGGGAAGAACAGAAAAGCCGCATCGGGAATCAAACCGGCGGCCGGGTATTTCTTTTTTTAAAGACAGATGATCTTGAAAGGGACTATCGCAAATATCTTAGCGCCGGGATCGAATTTGTAAGGGAGCCAAAAACGGAGGAATATGGCCGGGTAGCTGTATTCAAGGATCTTTATGGCAACCTATGGGACCTTATCCAGTTTACAAAGGGCAAATGACCGCTTGTACATGAAAGAATATTTATTCTCTTACGGAACGCTACAATATGAAAAAACCCAACTCGAAATATTCGGCAAGGTTTTATTGGGAACCCCCGATATACTGGACGGTTACAAGCTCTTCACTATCGAGATCAGGGACCCCATATTTCTTGCCCGCGGAGAAGCAAGATCACAGTCAACATTGGTTCGTACAAATTATCTGGCTGATCATGTCGAAGGAACGGTGTTTGAGATCAACAGGGAAGAATTACAGCTCACGGACAAATATGAGCCGGGCAACTACCAAAGAATAAAAGTGGCATTACGATCCGGGAAAGAAGCCTGGATATATATGGCCACTTAAACTCAAATGCGCTCCAACTTCTGCCAATTCTTTTCCGACAGCAAGAGAGTGGCTGCCGGCGAGTCACACTTATATTTGTACCTTCTGATTTAAAAAGCATTCCAAAGATGACCACCATTCTCCGGACCGATTCTGAAAACAAAGACTTTATCGAACTGG
>DATLCB010000187.1:0-10346 GCA_035526625.1 Chitinophagaceae bacterium | reverse complement strand
TGTTGAATCAAGAAACAGGTCCATTTCAGAATCTCCGGCGCCAACGGAATCCTTTAGTTTAATGCCCAACAGGTCCGCCATTTGTACAGTTCCTGAACGTTTGTTTACATCAACTGCTGTGATAAAATTCTCCCGCTTCGTATGTTGATAGGCCATCAGCTTATCCTGTTTTGTATCGATCAGCAATAGCATCATACAAAGAGGTTCCACTTGCAGTGAGTCGGCCAATTCGGAAACAGAACAGGAAAATACTTTTGCGGCACTTTTATATTTATGCTGAAGAAAGGATATCTTATTCTTATCGGCCGTCCAGATGATCTCGCCTTTTGTCCAGTCTGCGGGGTAATAGAAAAGTATGATATCATTCAATACATTTTTAAAATGCCTAAGACTGGACAGCACTGATCCTATTTCAATTTCCGTAACCGGGAACGTTGCAATGGTATCAAATACAAATTCATCTTTGTGTTTAGCAAGGTATCCAAGCTGGCTGCCATTCAATAAAATAACGGGAACAGGTCGGGTTGAGATCTTATACCATTCCTTCCCAAACGTCCGGATGACCGAAAGAGGGAACCGGAGCGTATTGATAACCACTGGCCGTCCCATATCATAAACTTTTTTCAATCCTGCTCCAACATCCTTGTGTACCAGCGTTGCACCCGAAACTTCGTGTACAGCAGTTCCATCAAGGTCGGTAATAACTGCCCCACTGGCCAGGAAATCACTTGTCGTTAAAAAATCATCCACCGCATCAATCTGCTCTACCGTAAGCGCCATAAGCTTTGTTTATAAAAAGATGAAAAAGAATACTTATTATCAGGCCCAATCCCCTGATCTGATGAAATGATTGTGCCAGTATTTTATTCAAATGCTATCATGAGTTCTATTTATAAGGATACAGCCTTTATCATTTAATCCTTAATTTAGCGGGCTCTGCGGAGGTTGTACCTCCGCAGACATAGCAGCTAAATACCAACTATGCCAACTGATGCCAACAGGCAATTCCTCGATTTTGAAAAGCCGATAAAGGACCTCATGGATGAGATACAGACCATGAAGCACAGGCAGGAGAAGACCAAGATCGATTTCAGCGACTCCATCCAGAAACTGGAAGCAGGCATCATTGAAAAGAGAAAGGAGATCACGGAGAAACTCAGCAGTTGGCAGCGTGTGCAACTCAGCCGTCATCCCGACAGGCCCTACACGATGAAGTATATCGAGAAAATGACCAGCAACTTCGTAGAGCTATATGGTGACAGGAATGTAAAAGATGATAAGGCTATGGTAGGTGGTTTCGCTTCCATCGATGGAGAAACGGTCATGATCATCGGTCAGCAAAAAGGGATCAATACCAAGATGCGACAGATGCGGAATTTTGGTATGGCCAATCCTGAAGGTTATCGCAAAGCTTTACGTTTGATGAAGCTGGCGGAGAAATTCAATAAGCCTGTTATTACATTGATCGATACGCCCGGCGCCTACCCCGGACTTGAAGCAGAAGAGAGAGGACAGGGTGAAGCGATTGCCCGGAATATTTACGAGATGATACGGTTGAAAGTGCCTGTCATCTGCGTTATCATTGGCGAAGGAGCCAGCGGTGGTGCATTGGGCATCGGCGTTGGAGATAAAGTATTCATGATGGAGAATACGTGGTACACGGTGATATCTCCTGAAAGTTGCTCCTCTATTCTCTGGCGAAGCTGGGATAAAAAAGAAATTGCAGCTGAACAGCTTCGTCTTACTGCAGAAAAAATGCTCGGCTTTGGTCTGATCGATGGCATCATTCCTGAACCAACTGGTGGCGCTCATTGGGATTATGATAATGCAGCCCTGATCGTAAAAGAATTCATTAAACCTGTCATAAAGGAACTCAAACAAATGGCACCTGAGCAAAGAGTGAAAGACCGTATCGACAAGTTCGGGAAGATGGGGTTTTGGGAAGAAGAATAGAACTGATCTAGCTTATAAAAAAAAGTTAGTTGACAACTGACACCTGATAGTTGACCTTTGGTAATAACTACACTTGCGATATCTCCCGTTTTATATAACTCTACTGGTATTTACTGCTTGTCAAACTGCTTCAAAGGGAAAAAAGCACATCCTGCTAAACTTCGACAGTATCAGCAAAGAATTAAAGAAGTACGATTCTTCAGCGATCAGGTCAGCCACCAGTTATGAGGAGCTTTTAGAGAAAGCTTCCGATGAAGGTGGGCCGGCCCAGCAACTTTACTATGAGTTGACCGATTTTCACGGATATTATTACGATATGCGGTTAAAGTTCATCCGTTTTTGCGGTGACAGCTCGGGTGAAAAAATTCCAACTGGGGCTGAAGGGAACTGGGAACTCAGCAGGAGATTTTTTTCCGGTTACGATCATCATAAACCCGACGGGATCTCCGCTTTCTTTCACAGTGCTTTGAATAAACTCAAGGGATTTGCCAAACTACCTTTACTCATTACAAGACTGGATAAACTAAAAGAGCAGACATCGGCTGAAACTCTTGAAAAAATTCTTTTGAATGCGCCTCCTGTGGCAGCCCTGACGATTCTGGATAGCTATGAAAAGACACTAAAGGATCTTGAGTTTGATATCCTGGACGAGTATTTTAGAAATCGATAGCAGGCGAGCGACAGATTATCACAGCTATTGACAAGCCATTTCTTTTCTAATCTATGTGTGTATTACTCCATTACCTCTATGGTTAAATAACCTAATTCCAATTAACTTTACTCAATGACACTAAAGGAAAAATTCACCGGTACCGGTATTGCTATCGTAACTCCTTTTCATGAAGATGGAAAGATCGATTGGGATAGCTATAGTAAGCTGATCGAATATTGGATCAAGGGAAAGGTGGAATATTTGGTTGTACTAGGTACTACAGGGGAAAGTGCTACTGTACATGGCGCTGAAAAGCAGGAAGTGTTTTCTTTTGTCGCCCGGGAAGTGGCTGGCCGTATCCCCTTAGTTGCGGGTATCGGTGGTAACGACACGCATGAAGTGCTCGAAGGATTTAAGAATTTTGATCTGAAAAACTATGATGCTATTCTCTCAGTGAGTCCTTATTATAATAAACCCAACCAGGAAGGTATCTTCCAGCATTATAAAGCCTTGAATACAGCGACACCGCTCCCCATTATCATGTATAATGTTCCTGGGCGTACCGGCCAAAGTGTAACAGCTGAGACACAACTTCGCATTGCTCATGAGCTGAAAAATATTTTCGCGACAAAAGAAGCGAGCGGCAATTTTGACCTTATCAACCAGATCATCAAAAACAAACCTGCTGATTTCATGGTCATCAGTGGCGATGATCCCATTACCTTACAAATGATAGCAGCGGGGGCTGAAGGTCTGATCTCCGTGGTAGCGAATGCCTATCCACAGGAATATTCGGATATGGTCCGTTATTGCCTTTCGGATGATTTTGATAGGGCCAATCTTCTCCATTACAAATACATTGATATCATCGCTTCCATGTTTGCGGAAGGCAGTCCCAGCGGTGTAAAAGCATACCTCAGTGAAATGGGACTTTGTAAGAATACTTTCCGTTTGCCCGTTTGGAAAGTGAGTGAGAAGCATCAGGCGAGGATCAATGAACTGATGAAGGGTCTGATGTCTCTTGAGCATAGTTAGTAGGGATTAGCTAGTAGCGAGTAGCTAGTAGGGATTAGCTAGTAGCGAGTAGGGATGAGTCCTCTTAGATTGGAACTCGCTTGTAATTGAATAATATTTAGGAACACAAAGTGCAAAAGAACCACGAAGTACACGACGAAAAAGTCCTAATTGATCAGTGAGCTTCATTATCTCAGGCTGTTCGCCTACTAGCCACTCGCTGTACCCTACTAGCTACTCGCTAAACCCTACTAGCCTAAAGAGTATATACCACTCCCTCCAACGCCAACTCCGTATTGGCGAAAACTTCCCTCGCTTCCAGTTCAAACTCCTCCAACGTATCATATTTGCTGCTGAAATGCCCGATCAATAATTTCTTTACGCCGGCTTTTTGTGCGATCAGCGCGGCTTGTTTGGTGGTGGAATGAAAACGGCTCTCCGCTCTTTCACGCAGGTTGTCCAAATACGTGGTTTCATGGTAGATCATATCGGCGCCTTCAATATGGGGGATGATCGCTTCATCGTATTTGGTGTCTGCACAAAATGCATATACTCTTCCAGGTACACCGGGACTGGTTACCCATTCATTTTTGATAACAGTTCCGTCCTTCTGTGTATAATCTTCCCCGGTTTTCAATCTTTCGTAAAAGGCAGCGGGTATGTCGTATTCTTTTGCTTTAGCCGGCTCTACTTTTCTGAGGTTCCTTTTTTCAGCAAAGGAAAAACCATAGCACTCGATCCGGTGATTGGTGCGGAAACATTTGACAGTGATCTTCTCATTATCCAGCAGGGTGGCGGGGCCAGTGATGGTATTTATATGCAGTGGATAACAGATCTGCGTGTCTGCTACTTTTAACTGCAGTTCTATGATCTCTTTGAGTGGTGAAGGTGCAAAGACATGCAGTTCCTGTTTGTGTCCTAGTAAACTTAATGAATTGATCAGCCCGACCAGGCCAAAATAATGATCCCCATGCAGGTGCGAAATAAAAATATGAGAGATACGGCTTCGTCTTATTTTATAATTGATCAGTTGGATCTGCGTGCCTTCGCCGCAGTCAATAAGATAGTTATTACCATCATGGGTCAGCACCTGGCTGGTGGGGTGACGGTCGAATGCTGGAACGGCAGAATTATTCCCTAATATGGTAACGGCGAACATAGAAATTCAAAAATAAAAAATCAAAATTCAAAATACGGGACTGTTTTTACTTTTGATTTTTTAATTAAGCAGGGTCCTCTCCGAACATTTCCCTCTCTATCTCTTCCATCTGCACAATGTCCCACGCTTCACTTTGGGTCGGGGTAACATTCATTATCTCCAAAAGTTCATGCTCATTCAAAAAATCCTCGACAGGTTGTTGCAATTCACAGATAACAAAAGAGGCGTTGTTCTCGTAAAATTTTTGCTGGATATATACCAGTTTCTCTGCAGCTGGTATATCCACCGAACTGGTTTGGTTCAAAACAAGCACAAGGTTTTTAACGTCATTTTGCAGGTAGGGCAGCAAGCAATCACCTATTTCTTCTGTCATAGTAGCAGAAAGAGAGGGTTCGGTCACCGTGATGACATGAAATTTCTCTTTGGTATCGGTTTTGACTTGCATTATAAGAATTTAATGGTCTTTGTTTTTTGGAAAACTGGTAAAATAGGAAGCCTCAAACAACTTAAATTATCAACATTCCGTTTATAATTACAGCGAAACAGGTACCAAATTTATTTGTTAATATTGTAGCACAACCAATTATCTTAAATGGATAACAATTTTTCAGCACAGGTAAAAGAGATCATTTCCTTTAGCAGGGAAGAGGCGTTAAGGCTAGGCAATGATTTTATCGGGACCGAGCATTTGTTGCTTGGACTGATAAGAGAGGGGGATAATACCGCCGTCCGTATCCTAAAAAGCTTTAACGTCGACCTTTATGAATTACGAAAAGAAATAGAGCTGGCGGTAAAAGATAAAACTGGTAAGAATATTGCGAACATTAATAGCCTACCGCTCACCAAGCAGGCCGAAAAAGTGATCAGGGTTACGGTTCTTGAAGCTAAAGCATTAAAGAGCGCTACCGTGGAGACCGAACACCTGATGCTTTCTATTCTGAAGAATAAAGAAAACATCGCTACCCAGATCTTAAATCAATTTGACGTGGACTATGACCTTTTCAGGCAGGAGCTTGGCATTGTAAAATCCAATGACCCCCGCGCCGAATTCCAGGACGAGAACGATGATGACTTTGATGAAGAGAAAAAATATTCAGCATCTAAAGGGAGCGCCAAGCAGGGTAATGCAAAAAGCAAAACGCCTGTGCTGGATAATTTTGGCCGGGATATAACCAAGATGGCCGAATTGGGCGCCCTCGATCCTATCGTAGGCCGTGAATCCGAGATCGAAAGAGTTTCTCAAATTCTTTCAAGAAGAAAAAAGAACAACCCTATACTGATAGGTGAGCCCGGGGTAGGTAAGACTGCGATCGTCGAAGGTCTTGCCTTACGTATCGTACAAAGAAAAGTTTCCAGGGTTTTGTTTGATAAAAGAGTCATCTCCCTTGACCTTGCTGCTTTAGTGGCGGGTACCAAATACCGCGGACAATTTGAAGAGCGGATGAAAGCCACCATGAATGAGCTGGAAAAGAACAGGGATGTGATCCTCTTCATTGATGAGCTGCATACTATTGTAGGCGCCGGTGGGGCCAGTGGTTCACTCGATGCCAGTAATATATTCAAACCCGCATTGGCAAGAGGCGAACTCCAGTGTATCGGTGCTTCTACCCTCGATGAATACCGTATGTATATTGAAAAGGATGGAGCGCTTGATCGACGTTTTCAGAAAGTAATGGTGGATCCTCCAAGTGTGGAAGACACCATCCAAATATTGAATAATATCAAATCCAAATACGAGGATTATCACAATGTGAATTATGACCAGGAAGCGATCGACGCCTGCGTAAAACTCAGCGACCGTTATGTTACGGACCGCCTGCTTCCCGACAAAGCCATCGATGTAATGGATGAAGTGGGAGCACGGGTGCATTTGAAGAATATCAACGTACCCCAGAACATCGTTGACCTCGAACAAAAGATCGAAGATGTAAAGAATGAAAAGAATAAAGTGGTAAAGAGCCAGAAGTTTGAAGAGGCCGCCTCACTTCGTGATACCGAAAAAAGATTACAGGAAGACCTTGAAAAAGCAAAGAATGAATGGGAGGAGGAAAGCAAGCATAAACGTTTCCCTATCGGTGAAGAGGATATTGCTGAGGTTGTAAGTATGATGACGGGGATCCCTGTAAAGAGAATGGTACAGGCTGAAACGGAGAAATTGAGAAAAATGGCGGAGGACATGCAGGCTATGGTAGTTGGCCAGACCGAAGCCATTGGAAAAGTAGTGAGAGCGATACAGCGGAACCGGGTAGGATTGAAGGATCCGAAAAAACCTATCGGTACATTTATTTTCCTGGGACCTACGGGTGTTGGTAAGACTGAGCTGGCAAGAGCATTGTCACGCTATATGTTCGACTCAGAGGATTCACTCATACGGATCGACATGAGTGAATACATGGAAAAATTCACGGTCAGCCGTCTGATCGGTGCGCCTCCGGGCTATGTGGGTTATGAAGAAGGTGGGCAGTTGACCGAAAGGGTTCGCCGTAAACCTTATAGTGTGATTTTGCTGGATGAGATCGAAAAAGCTCACCCTGATATATATAATATACTATTACAGGTATTGGATGATGGCCAGCTGACAGATGGCCTGGGCAGAAAAGTTGATTTTAAGAATACAATGATCATCATGACCTCCAATATTGGTGTAAGGCAGTTGAAAGATTTTGGCGCTGGTGTTGGTTTTGCTACCACTTCCCGGATGGAGAACGAGGATGAAGCGAATAAACAAGTGATAGAGAAAGCCCTGAAAAAGACTTTCTCACCTGAATTCCTGAACAGGATCGATGATATCGTAATATTCAATAGCCTTAACAAAGACCATATCTTCAACATCATTGATATCCTGATGAAAGGTGTGATGAAAAGGCTGACAAACCTTGGTTTTAGTCTTGAACTGACGGAAGAAGCAAAATCCTTCCTTGCAGATAAGGGATATGATCAGCAGTTTGGTGCGAGACCCTTGCACCGTGCCATCCAGAAATACCTGGAAGATCCGCTGGCAGAAGAGATATTGAACATGAATGTAAAGGCAGGTGATGTGCTGGTAGCGGACACGGATGCGGAAAAGACCAAGCTCACCTTCTCATTCAAGTCGAAAGTGGAGCAGAAGTCAAAAGCATAGATTAATTCTGAACTAGATTTGAAGTCATTCGTCATAACGGATGACTTTTTTTATTTAGTACTCTAAGGTGTGGGCAGGCATAAAAAAAACCGGCGTGAGCCGGTTCAGAACTCCATTGAACCTGAAAGGGAGTTATGGGTTAACGTTGTAGAAAAATTCGATCATCTGACCATTGTTACCAACAAAACTTCCGGATACAACCTGAACAGTTCCGTTTCCATTAGCTTGTGTAACATAACCTTCACAGGTCCATACATTTTTATTTTTTGTCCAGTTCACAGCGCTCGCGTCATACGAAGAGTTGCCTGGAAAAGCTACTTCCATGATATTGGTCATGATGCCGTTGAATGTAGCTGCTACTTCTTCTGGTGGTGCTTTGCTGATGCTGCTGGCATTGTAGATCGCGGTTGAACTTGCTGAACTTACAAGGGTAGTTGACACAAGTGTTACCATTGCTATAAGTAATAATGTCTTTTTCATAACATACATTTTCTTTGTATCAACCGTACAGATTAGTGTTCGGTTGAGAAGCTTTTTAAAAAATTGAAGTTTAGTTTCGTAAGGTTGAGTACTCTGATGAAGAATATTCAAATGCTGTACCAATCCAATATGTTTAGTTAAAAGAATAAAGAAAGCGCACAAAATTCATCACAACGAGGAAGGAATTCACCAACATTCTATTAAATCCCATGTAGGGGTATATGGAATTCATATAGCAGTATGCAATAATAACTGCTGAAAGTGTCGGGAGCTTGAATAAGGATGTCTTAATGAGGAAGAATACACACTGTCGCAGTTCCTGACTTCACCGATTAACAAGTTGCTATTACTTATTTTTGTCGCGGCATGGCTAAAAAGATAGTTATCACGATCGATGGCTGGTCCAGTTGTGGCAAAAGCACCCTCGCCCGCCAACTCGCAAGGGAACTGGGCTATGTATACGTGGATAGTGGCGCCATGTACCGGGCCATTACACTTTTTTTTCTGCGCAATCATATCGACTGGACGGATAAAAAAGAGGTAAAGGCAGGTTTAAAGGACCTGAATCTTGAATTCAGATATAATGGAGACGGTAATAATAGTGAGATATACCTGAATGGGGAGAATGTTGAGTACCTGATCCGCGACCTGGTGATCGCTGAAAAAGTCAGTGATGTGTCGGCTATAAAAGAGGTAAGGGAGTTTGCCGTGGCCCAGCAACAGAAAATGGGCGTCAAAAAGGGCATCGTCATGGATGGAAGGGATATTGGGACGGTGGTGTTCCCTAAGGCTGAACTAAAGATATTCATGACGGCAGATAATGCCGTCCGGGTGCAAAGACGCTTTCGGGAACTTTATGAGAAGAATCCTTATATAACTATAGAAGAAGTAAAGAATAACCTTGAGATGCGGGACTATATCGATTCGAACCGGGAAATAAGCCCGCTGCGACAAGCGCCCGATGCATTAGTACTCGATAACACTTATTTGACTGAGGATGAACAGTTTTCTAAAGCTATGGAGTGGATAACTAATAAACTTTCTTTTAAAAAAATTATTTGAAACGCTTGCAAAAGCCATTTCTATCACATACTTTTACCGCCTGATCGGACGAAAGTCAATCCTCTCCACTCATCTGCAGAAAGACCCCAAACCCGTAATCCTCGTTAAGACCTGATGGTAAACAATAGAGCTTAGGCTTTTGTTGTAATTGCCAGCTGTAGTTATCAATCCAATTCTACGAAGTACTGAACCAACTCCATTCCCCGGAAACCACTGAATTCAATCCTTTTCGAATGCCGCAAGGTCCTTCTTATCTATGGATCACCACATAAACGTGGATGAAATGATTCATCATATAAAAGTGTTGCGAAAGTAACATCCGTAATTATTTAAACAGAACATTTAAAACCTTGAAGCATGAAAAAGATTTTACTATCATTCTGCCTTTTAGCTGCCGTGATCGGCGCTAAAGCACAAAAAGACGTCGTTTTTAACGAGTTGGTTCCTGACCCGGGTAACAACAGCCATGAGTACTTTGAATTGTACAACACCACTGCCTTGCCAATCAATATGGATTGTTATACAGTTGTAGCGTATGATTTCTTAAATGGAGGTGCATGGGTGTATAACCTGCCGGACGTTTCCATTACTCCTTTTGGATTTCTTGCATTCGCAGCAGCAAAGCCGTTCACCTATAAATGCGGCACGTTTGATTCTACGAATGTTATCAACTGGAACATTGTGACGGCAACTTCTAAACTAACGTACTATGACAGGGTTGGAAACGCTTTGGTCAACCCGGTTGATGGGTTAACGCAGAACCTCATCCCTATCGCGGGTGGTAATTCAGCGTCCCTGGCTATCATGCTATTCAATCCCTCCGGTAACCTGGTGAATGGTTTCTTTACTAATAACAATTCTACGATTCCAACCGAGGTAACTAGTCTTAGTTCTCTTAGTTACAC
>DATLCB010000186.1:0-18305 GCA_035526625.1 Chitinophagaceae bacterium | reverse complement strand
GATTTTCTGCCGGGTCTTCTTACAAAGAATTAAGGCCTTATTTTTCAATATTCTGTAACTTGGACTACATGAAATGGCTCCTCATTTTCTTCTTCCTTCCCTTAACTGGTATTACTCAAAACTGTGATATACTTATCCTCAACGGGAAAATAATCGACGGTACAGGTAATAATTGGTACTATGGGAATATCGCCGTGAAAGATGGAAAGATCCTTAAGATCGGAAGAGACATTCAATTCACTGCCACCAAAATAATTGATGCCAGCGGCCTTATCGTTGCTCCTGGCTTTATTGATGTGCACACGCACCTGGAAGGCGATGAAAAAAGCGATCCGAATGCAACGAATTTTATTCTTGACGGGGTGACCACTTGCATAACGGGCAATTGCGGGTCTTCTAATATTGATATAGGGAAATATCTTTCATGGATCGATTCATTAAAGCTCTCGATCAATGTAGCGACGCTGGTGGGTCATAACGATGTGCGCAAAGCAGTCATGGGGCGTGCGAACCGCGATGCCACATCAGATGAGATAAAAAAAATGGAAGAGATAGTTGACAAAGCTATGAAAGATGGTGCGGTAGGCTTATCCACGGGACTGATTTACATACCCGGCACTTACACCAAAACACCGGAGATAGTAGCGCTGGCAAAGGTTGCGGCGAAGTACAATGGTATTTATGCTACACACATGCGGGATGAAGGCGACAGCGTTGTTGATGCGATCAATGAAGCACTAACGATCGGGCGGGAAGCAAAGATCCCGGTTGAGATATCTCACTTCAAGTTAAGCGGTCAGCATAATTGGGGAAGAAGCAGGGAAACTGTTCCGATGATCGAAGCCGCAAGAAAAGAAGGCATAGAAGTGACGATCGACCAGTATCCCTATACCGCCAGTAGCACTTCGATCAGTACACTGATACCCGATGAGGTCCTTGCGGATGGACAGGATTCGATCAAAGAGAGGTTACAGCGTGCGGATGTAAGAAAGTATGTGGTGAACTCAATGCTGAAGCGATTGAAAAAAAGAAAACTCAGGCATTTCAGCTATGCGGTAGTAACATATTATTCTCCAGATACTGCATATAACGGTAAAAGTATTGAGCAGATCAACCTGATGAAAGGCCGCAAACACAAGGCAAAGAAAGAGGCCGAGACAGTGATCGACCTGATGCTCAATGGTGGGGCAAGTGCCGTATTCCATGGCATGAGTGAGGAAGATGTAAAACGTATCATGCAATACCCTTTCAATATGTTTGCCAGCGATGCTACGATAAGGACCTTTGGTTTTGCGATGCCACACCCAAGGGGTTACGGCACCAACGCCAGGGTGCTGGCTAAATATGTACGGGAAGAGAAAGTGATCCCGCTGGAAGAAGCAATTCGACGAATGACATCTTTGCCTGCTCAGAAGTTCCAGCTCACCGACAGGGGATTGATCAAAGAGGGGATGTCGGCCGATATTGTCATATTCGACGAAAAGCAAGTAAAGGATATCTCTACTTTTGAAAAGCCACATGCGTATTCGAAAGGTTTTCATTTTGTGATCGTCAATGGGGCGCTGACCGTGGAAAATGAGAAGCATCTCGGTGTAAGAGCAGGTAAGGCCTTAAAAAACAATTTTTAATTTTAAACTCTTCTCATGCTTACGGGAGCTATTATCGGTGCGATCATTGGCCTATTAGTTGTAGTATTCAATTTTTTCGCAAAAGAGCAACGTTTCAATAAAGTACTGAAAAGCATCAAAGAACCGATGGAATATGCGGCGCTGTATCATTACGCCTCATTCAAACGTTATAAAAGTTCATTTAAGTTTTTTGATTCTTATGGCGTGTTATACGTAGTTGGTAAAACAGCTTACTATAAGACCACAGAAACAGCAACCCCGATGATCTTCAACCTGGCGGAATGCACTGTACAAAAAGAAGAGGATTGGCGCTTATTGAAATGGTTTTCCATCACTACTCCCGCGGGTGAGAAATTTTACTTCGATTCGCATAAAATGGGAGTTTTAAAGAACAACAGTGATGAAACATTGAAGGGATTAGAGGTCCTCCGGTCAAAAACGGTATAACAGTAATGCAGTGCCCTATGTACACACATGAAGATATTATGGACATACCTCAATCCTTATAAATGGTGGATATTGCTGGCCTTGTCGCTGGCAGGTTCCGCCCAGGTTCTTTCACTGTATGATCCAATAATATTCGGAAGGATCATAGATGAATACGCACTCAAACCCGGAAACAAGACAGAGACCGAGTTGGTGAAAGGAGTTTCCTTTTTATTGATCATTGCTGTTATAATTGCATTGGCCGCCCGGCTGCTGATAAGTTTCAAGGATTATGTGATGCGGCTGGTTGTGCAGAAATTCGGTATGCAGGTATTCAACGATGGCCTGCGGCAGACACTGCGCCTGCCTTACCAGGAATTCGAGGACCAGAGTAGCGGTGAGATACTTTCTATACTTCAAAAAGTAAGATCAGATACCGAGCGCTTCATCACCAATTTCATCAATATTCTTTTTTCTTCAATAGTAGGTATCGGGTTTCTTATCTGGTATGCGATCACAAAACACTGGGCACTTGTTCCTGTTTTTCTGGTGGGCGTAGTTTTATTAGGTGGGCTTACCAGTATTCTCAGTCGCTCTATAAAAACCTTACAGCGCTCACTTGTCCGGCAGAACAGGCAAATGAGCGGCACCATTACAGAGTCATTAAGAAATATCGAGCTGGTAAAAAGTCTGGGCCTTACCTACCCCGAAATACGAAGGCTGCGTAAGCATACTCAGGATATTTATGATATAGAGATGAAGAAGGTAAAAAAAGTAAGGACATTAACTTTTTTGCAGGGAGCCATTCTTACTCTCCTGAAACAATCCGTTCTTTTTATTTTATTGTGGCTGATCTTCCGGAAAGTTTTGTCGCCCGGCGAACTCATTTCCATGCAGTTCATCTCTACTGGCATCATTGGGCCGTTACAGGACCTTGGCAGTATCATACTTTCTTACCGAGAAGCAGAAGCATCCTTACAACTTTTCAATGAACTCATGATGAAGGAGCCTGAATACCGGCCGGATGAGCCGGTCGATGTCGGGGAAATAGAACAACTTCGCTTTGACCATGTCAGTTTTCGTCACCGCAATGCTACCAGTAATGCGATCGAAAATATTTCTTTTGAGGCTCGGATAGGTGATACTATAGCGTTTGTGGGCCCGTCCGGTTCCGGTAAGTCTACTCTCGTGAAGCTGTTGGTAGGTCTTTATACCCCAGTAAAAGGTGAAATATTATACGACAACATTTCTTCCCGCGACATACGCTATAACAGGGTGCGCCGTCAACTTGGTTTTGTGACGCAGGATACTCAATTATTTTCCGGGACCATAAGGGATAATATGAGATTCGTAAAGCCGGAAGCCACCGATGAAGAGATCAATGAAGCGCTCGAACAGGCATCAGCAATCCCGATCGTCTATGCCGATGGAAGAGGTTTGGATACTGTGTTGGGTGAAGGTGGAAAGAAAGTATCCGGCGGTGAAAAGCAGCGGCTCTCTATTGCAAGAGCATTGCTTCGCAAACCCCGGCTCCTCATCTTTGACGAAGCCACATCGGCACTCGATTCTTTAACAGAAAAACAGATCACAGAAACGGTAAAAAAGATCTCTGCTGGTAAGCAGCAGATCACCATCCTTATAGCACACCGGCTTTCAACTATTATGCACGCTGATACGATCTACGTACTGGAGAAAGGTAGGATAACGGAACAGGGTACACATAATGAATTGCTGAAAACAAAAGGCCTCTACTTCGCCATGTGGCGGCAGCAGATCGGCGAAAGAGAATCCATACTTCCACAAACAGCGACAGTTCCTATTGAAGAACAGGACAACAAGACTGAATGATCACAACCTGATAATAAAATGGGATGCTCTTTTGAACATCCCAGTACCGCTGATGTTAAGATATCCTGCGGGGCTTTATTGAATAGAAGGTCTTTATGCTTAAAATAAACTTAATCTCTCGGCCTGTAAACATGAACGATCAATAGTTTTATTGCGGTCGTCCCTGTGTTCTTTGCAGAATGAGACTGCGGCCCGGAGATGACGCAGCTGCCTTTTTTAAACTCCACTGCCTGAACTTTTCCATCCTTTCCGGTTATATCAGCCATACCACCTTCTAGTACATAAAGCACATGATCAGGATGCGAATGCACAGGAATGCTGTCACCTGGCTTAGCAAGGAATTCATAGACCTTCATGTTCAACGTATCGCCAAGGATAGTAGCCGGGTACCCGGACGTTTTTGTTGCATCCATCGAAGGGTCAAAATCTGGGAGAGAGGTAGTTCCTGTTTTGGTTGTATCTGTTTTAACGGTTTCGTCTTTTTTTGCTTTATTGTCACAGGCAATAAAAGCAAATACCATCAAAAAGGCAAGAACAATACTTGTGCTGATCCTTGGTTTCATGTTTGTATGTTTTAGATGAAGTAATAGTTTTCAATACTAAAACCCTTTCTTATCTCCCATATATTTCTCAAACCATTCCACATTGGTCTGCATGGTCTTTAATACCATGCGTGGTTCGGTTGGACCATGTGGTTGCCGTGGTAATGCCAGCAACCTTACCGGGACTTCTCTTCTTCTTAATGCATTATAGAACATCACCGAATTACTAAAAGGGACCCGTTGATCCGCTTCTCCATGTTGTAATAGCACAGGTGTCTTTACATTCTGTACGAACCGGAGAGGTGAATGTGCATCATATAAACTCCAGTCATTCCAGGGATCTGTTTTAAAATAGGAAGGGAGGAAACCCTCAATATCATCCGTCAGGTTTTGATGTGCAAGGTCTACAACAGGCGCACCAATGGAAGCGACTTTGAATCGGTTGGTATGTCCAACGATCCAGCTACTCATGAATCCACCATAACTCCAGCCCATTACCCCCATATTATTTTCGTCAGCAACTCCCATTTTAATCACCTGATCGACGCCTGCCATGAGGTCGATAAAATCTTTACCGCCCCAATCGGCACGATTAGCCATCCTGAATTCGGCTCCATATCCTGATGAGCCTCTTGGATTGGGACGCAATACCGCATAACCCATTTCGCTTAAGGCAGCAATGGGATAAGAGCCCTGGTTGCCGGCAACACATGATTGCTGAAATACACCTGCGGGTCCTCCATGAACATTTAAAATAAGCGGAACTTTTTGGCCTGCTTTGTAATTGAGCGGATAGGTCAGCAAGCCTTCTATCTCTCTGCCATCTGCACCTTTCCACTTTACTACTTCTGTCCGTGGCAAAGCTTTACCCGCATGCTCACTATTGATACTGGTGATCTTCACGGGCGAATAATTATTTAAACTGCTTATATAAGCTTCCGGCAACTGTGATGGGTTTTGCAGTGTGAAAGCAATATATGTCCCGGACGTATTTATCGATACTGTTCCTATCAGGTCCTTTGCACCTTTACTCCACTCAGTTATCGATTTGCCATCCACGCTCAACAGGTAAACACTGTTCAACGTCCTGTTGGCCTCGTTCCATAAAATATTCTTGCCATCAGGTGTCCATCCAACAATCCCACCATTCTCATCCGGTGTAGCTTTTAATCTCCAGCTTTTGCCGTCGGCCATTGAATAGATCCTTGCATGTCGCGGACCCGACCAGTCAAGAGGCGCTTCTGTGCAATAGTAAGCGATATAATTACCATCGGGGCTGAATTGAGGATTGGTCTCCCCGGCCGGAGTAGCGGCAATGGATCTGATAACTCCGCTTTCAATATCAATAATAGAAATGTCGCTGTAAATATTATGATTTACTTCCGGCGATAACCCATGACTGTACACGATCTGCTTACCGTCCTTGCTCCAGTCAAAAGCATTGATATTATATTTTTCTTTAGTGATCTTTTTCTGAACGAGTTTCCCTGCTGTATCTTTTTTATTCATCCACACCACGAAGATCCTGTTCTGTTTTATCTCCTCGTCCATGAAATACCAGTCGTTCTTTGCTTTTTTGTTTTTTTCCTCTTTATCGTCTGCGGCATCGGGCATAATAAAAGCGATCATACTACCATCCCGGCTCCAGTCATAGTTGCCGACATTTGTCTTAACATCGGTGATCTTTTCGGCTTCCCCGCCCCCGACCGGCAACACATAGAGGTTGGTTTTGCTATCCCTGGAAGAAGTAAAAGCTATCCATTTTCCATCCGGGCTCCATTTAGGGTTAGAAGAATTCTTATCTCCTTTCGTCAATTGAATTTGATTGCTTCCATCCGCATTACAAAGCCACACCTGGTTTACGTATTCACTGCGGTCGTCTGTCATCATCGCCTCCCGGACCGTATAAAGTACTTTGCTTCCGTCAGGTGAAGGAACAACCGCTGTGATATTCTTTATTTTAAGGACTTGTTCGGGGCTCCAGTTTTTCTGAGCAATAGAAAGGAGAGGCAGTAAGAAAAAAAGGAAAAACAGGTTTCTTGATCTCATAAACAGTTGGTTTTTACAATAAAGAGTTAGTGGTTATCAAGCTTTGAAGAGGAAGGTTGCGGTACGGAAGGATATACAAGGTAAGGAGACCACGGAATAAAAACAAAACAAGCATTCAAAGAAAAAGGGTTTGATTATAAAATTACTGTACCTTTTATTTCCACAAAAAACCTGTGTATGAAAAAATTGTTTCTGCAGGTACTTGCCTTGTTCTTTTTTGCAGGCGCCCTTGCCCAAACCGACCTGGATCCTTGTTGCAACATTTTAAAGATCAATGTCGCAAAAAATATCATTACTGCCCGGGATAATAACACCGGGAGACTTTACCATTTCACGGCGGATGCCGGAGATCTTAGTTCATATAAAATAAATGATGCGGTGAATATTTCATCAGGGATGATGGGTTTAGCAGGTGGTTCAAAAAAAGCATACACAGAGGTAAAGCCAGACCCGGTAGAACCCTGTTGCGCTGTGGTGAGTGTAGAACCTAATCCAGTAGAACCTTGCTGCTGTATTGTAGCTTTTAAGAATAACAGCACTGGTCTTTTTTATCGTTTCCAGGCGCCAAAACAAATAACTGCGCTGATCAAAGCGGATCAGGTCTTATATAGAGAACCTGCAAATAATATAGCCATTGTAAATGTTCCTTATGGAAATACCAATGGAGAGCTTAGCTCCTACGGATATCCTATCATTGAAGACGATGAAGCCGGGGCGTTGGAAAAATGGGAAAGGAAGCCGGTAAAAGGTTTAAAAAAAGCAACGGGGCGACTCAACCTTAATTTCCCAAAAGCCGCAGAATGGAGTGTAGATATTTATTCCAGCGCTAATAAATTTATCATTAATAAAAGCATAGGGACCTGGAAGCTGAAATATTATGATCTTCCCGTCGGTCCTTATAACATCCGGATCAATACCGTGATGATCGAGGGTGTCAGTATCGAAGAGAATAAAGAAACTATACTCAAGACCGGTTTGCTAAACATCAAATCAGCCGATTGGGAGTTACGGAGTGAGGATAATAAGAAATTCTTTACCAGCGGAAACAAAGCAAGGTTCATTGTTATGCCTGTCGGGAGGTACCTGCTTGAAGAAGGAAGAAATAATAAGCGGATCATAGAGGTCAACCAGGTTGTGAACCCGGGAGTTTACACTAAAAAAACCGGTGACTACCCCTCATGGGTGATCATGAAATCTCCTGAAGCCAGCGAACTTACCGATTTAAAGGGTCTCGTTTCAATGGTAAAGATCCCGAAAGACACTACGATAAGATACACTACGCCAGACGGGGAGAAACATTCCATTACGTTACCCTTAAATATCCACGCCTCGATAAGGACGATATATGGGGATAGCATATTACCCAGGGCTTATATTGCTGGTACCATCCAAAACGGAGAAATGTATTATTACCCACAACAGATCCGACTTAACAATGCTAGTTATGGAAACATCCCGGTTTTTGACAATTTGGAGACCCGGTTAAAAGTTGGATTTCTCATTATAACCAAAAAGAAAGAGGAAGATCTGAACGATAATTGGCTGTATGAACATCTAATGGGTACTAACCAAACAGGTACATACACCTGGGAACTGGAAACAAGCGGGGGGCATAAAATCAAAAGCGGTGAGAAGAGCATAACACTTGCTCTGCCGCCAGGTGAGTATATACTGGTTAAAAAACCACCTGAGTATTCACATGAGGACCGCATTACCTATTCCATCACTATTACTGCGGGACAATGGGTTAAAAATGGAGTTAAGCAGTCGAAATAAGATCAGTAATTTATCAGCCGTTGGATGGATTCATCCAACCTGGCTTTCGCCAGGAAATTCTGCTCCAGTTCGATACTAAAAGGAATAGGTGTATCCAATGATGCGCAACGCATCACCGGTGCATCGAGTATAGCAAAACAATTCTCCGCTATCCAGGCCGCGATCTCTCCACCAATACCGCCGACCAGCGTGTCTTCATGAAGTATCAATACCCTACCCGTCCTTTGCACTGCGTCACGGATGGCAAAATAATCAAGCGGGAGTAATGTCCTGAGGTCAAGTATATCAATAGAGATCTCCGGGTGCTCGGCCGCATAATCTTCGGCCCAATGCACGCCTGCTCCATAGGTTATAATGGATACCTCATCGCCTTCTCTTACATGTCTTGCTTTACCTATTTCGATCTCATAGTATTCTTCCGGCACGAGACCACTCACCGATCGATACAATGCCTTATGTTCAAAATACATTACAGGGTTTGGATCGTTGATGGCTGCGATAAGCAATCCTTTTGCATCGATGGGTGTTGAAGGATATACCACTTTTAATCCCGGCGTTTTTACAAACCAGGCTTCATTGCTTTGCGAATGAAAAGGTCCTGCTCCTACTCCTCCGCCAGTCGGCATTCGTATCACAACATCGGCATGCTGCCCCCAGCGGTAATGGATCTTCGCCAGGTTATTGATGATCTGGTTGAAACCCACTGTAACAAAATCAGCGAACTGCATTTCCATCATGCTTTTGTAACCTTCGAGACTCAATCCTAATGCAGCGCCAACAATAGCGCTTTCACAAAGTGGCGTATTTCTTACTCTTTCTTTTCCAAATTCATTGACGAAGCCCTCGGTAATTTTAAAAGCCCCGCCATATTCTGCAATATCCTGGCCCATGAGGATCAAATTGGGATGAGCAGCCATGCTTTGATGAAGACCTTCTTTTATTGCATCGATAAGTCTTTTATCGTGAGTCGTGAGACCTGAGGCATGAGTGGTTCTTGAATTATCAATGACTTTCACGTTTGACGTTTCCCGTCTCACGTTTGCGTAAACATCTTCCAATTCTTCTTCGGTATCTGCGATCACAGGTTTCGTATCGAAGCCGAGCGCCAGTTCACTTTCAATTTTATCCCTGAGCTCATTCCTGATCTCTGCTACTTTCATTTCGTTCATCACCCCTGCAGCGACCAGGTATCTTTCATAATTCTTGATCGGGTCCTTTTGCTCCCATAGCCGGAAAAGATCTGGTGGCACATACTTTGTACCACTGGCTTCTTCATGACCCCGCATCCGGAAAGTGAGGCATTCGATCAAATAGGGCTTTTGATTTTTGATGCAATAATCCCGTACTCCTTTTATCGTATCATACACCGATAAGATATTATTACCATCGATCTGCACGCCCTCCATTCCATATCCTTTGGCTTTATCCACCAGGCTGATACAACGATACTGCTCATTCACAGGTGTGCTCAACCCGTAACCATTATTTTCGATAATAAAAATAACGGGCAGGTCCCAAACGGCTGCTACATTCAATGCTTCATGAAAATCTCCTTCACTCGTACCGCCCTCGCCGGTAAATGCCAATGAAACTTTTAATGGTGACCCTGTCGAACGACTTCTAAGCTTATGTGCTAATGCTATCCCATCTGCAATGGCCAGTTGCGGACCCAGGTGAGAGATCATACCGCAGATATGGTGAGCCGCATTGCCAAAGTGAAAACTTCTTTCTCTTCCCTTACTATAACCTTCCTGTGCACCCTGCCATTGCATGAACAATTTATGCAAGGGCATATTGCGTGTGGTGAAAACGCCAAGGTTGCGGTGAAGCGGCATGATCCATTCATCTTCCTGCAATGCCAGTGTGGCTCCGACCGCTATTGCCTCCTGTCCTATCCCACTGAACCATTTGGAGATCTTTCCCTGGCGGAGGAGTACCAGCATTTTTTCCTCGATCATTCGTGGCCACAACAGGCTCCTGTAAAACTGGATGAGTTGTTCGTTGGATAGGTCTTTTCTGTCGAAGGTCATGAACGGTTGAGATTTCGGGGTCAAAGTTATGGGTTCAGGTGGTGAGGCCACCGTAAACTATCAAACCACGACCAATTCATAAAAGTCTTCCGGCTGAAAATATTTTTGTGCCAGTGAACGGAGTTCTTCTGCCGAAATGGTTTTGATGGTATTGATGGAATCGTAGAAGTATTGTTCGGTAAGATCATTGAGAATGATATTTTTCCATCTTGAGATAATATGGAAAGGTCCGTCAAGGTCGCCCAGGATACTGCCCATCATATAATTTCTGACCAACAGCATTTCTTCTTCGTCCAGCACATCCTCCCTCAACCTTTTCATTTCATGATACACTTCCGTAATGGTGGCTTCGCATACATCTTTGCCCGCTTCGGTGCTGATGGCCCATGCCGACTCATGGATATGATTTTGCAAATAACTGTGAATGCCATAAGTGTAGCCTTTGTCCTCGCGGATATTGCTCATTAGCCGGGAGCCGAAGAATCCGCCGAAGACAGTGTTCAATACCATTGCTTTTAGGAAATCGGGATGGTGCCTGTTCGGGAAATGCCGGGCGATACGAATAGAACCCTGCACGCCTTCCGCATCATTGGTTACCCTGGCCTTCTTTTGAGCAGATGGTATGGCCCCGATAGGTTTCGCCACTATTTTATTATTGGAGAGGTCGCCGAAATAGCGGTCCAGTAATGCTATAAGATCTGTAGGGATTTTTCCCGCAACAAATAAAATAAGCTCCCCATTCTGATAATACTGCTTATAAAATTCCAGCAATTTTTCCCTGTTCAGTCCATCGAAGTCTTCCATCCTGCTGAACTTCCCATAGGGATGTTGTTCACCAAATAAACTGACATCTATCAGGCGACCGGCCACAAAATCACTTTTTTTCAGGTTGACCTTCAGCCGCTGTTTCATGTTCTGCTTATAGATGTCAAGCTCATTCTGTGGCAAGACGGAATCAACGATCAATTCTTTTACTAAAGGAAGCAGTTCCTGCACATGTTTATTCAGGCAATGAAGGGTGATCGATGCTGTTTCATTGTAACAGGCCCTGTTCAGGTAAGATCCATAATATTCAAAATGTTCATTGATCTGGAAAGCGGTACGGGACGAAGTGCCATTCCGGAGTAAAAAATTAGTAGTAGCTGCTATAAGGTTTTTCTCCTCGAACCAATTGCCGGCATTAAACACCCATTCCATTGATAAAACTTCTTCTGCCCCTGCATCGATAGCATATACTTTCACACCGTTACGAAGCGTGTACGATTGAACCTGTTTTAGCCTGAGATCAAATTGAACGGCATCTACTATTTCAGGGGCTGATTTCCTGTCTGGCATATTTATTCCTTTCTTTTCTTCGCGTTTAATTATCCGAGAGATAATGAATGGTATTGCAATTGCTGTTACGGAAAATATTCCTGCTTTCCTGCAAAATATCGTCGGTGGTAACAGAGGCGTATTTTTCCAGTTCAAAATTCATCCATGAAGCATCCCCCAGCACTTCATAATAAGCCAGGCTGTTGGCCCTGCTCATCACGCTCATATCCTCAAAGGCGATCATGCTTTCTGTTTTATTCTTCACTTTCTGTAATTCGGTTTCATTGACCAGTTCGTTTTTCATTTTTTCCAGTTCAATATCCACCGCCTTTTCCGCTTCTTCCATTTTTATTCCTTTCACTAATTTTCCTTCGATCACTACCAATCCGTTGTCGGTGCTGCCAAAATGATGACATTCGATATTGCTGAATAACTGTTTTTCCTTTACAAGCGATTGGTAAAGACGGGAGGAACCCCCGCCACTCAGGATATCGGTAAGGAGATCGATAATATAATATCTCCTGTCCAGACGTCCTGGCATATGCCAGCATTTATACAAAGCATCGAGCGGCACATTGGCTTTTATCTCCAGTTTCCTTTCTTCTTTTTGCTCGGGCTCCTGTGGAAGATTTCGTTTGTATTTATCTCCCGAGGGAATATCGCCAAACCATTTTTCTGCCAGCGCTTTCACTCTTTCCATCGTTATATCACCGGCTACTACCATCACCGCATTCGCAGGGCGGTAATATTTGAAGAAAAAATCCTTTACATCTTCCAGCTGTGCATTCTCGATATGCGATAGCTCTTTCCCAATGGTCATCCAGCGATAAGGATGCTTTTTATAAGCGAGCTCTCGCATTTTATGCCATACATCGCCGTAAGGCTTGGTGAGGTAGTGCTCCTTGAATTCTTCGCACACCACTTTACGTTGTACATCCAGGCTTTTTTTACTGAATGCCAGTGAGAGCATCCTGTCGCTCTCCAACCAGAAAGCGGTTTCCAGGTTCGCTGATGGCAACTGTATATAATAATTGGTAAGATCGTTCGTAGTGTAGGCATTATTCTCTCCCCCGGCCATTTGCAAAGGTTCATCATACTCTGGTACATTCACGGAGCCGCCAAACATAAGGTGCTCGAATAAGTGCGCAAAGCCAGTTCTTTCGGGGTCCTCATCTCTTGCGCCCACATCATACATGATATTCATCACCGCCATAGGCGTACTCAGGTCCTGGTGTACGATGACCCGGAGACCATTTGCCAATGTGAATTTTTCGAATTGTATCATAAGAGAATAACAAAATATGGAGTATTAGGTTGTCTTCCCTGCGGTTCATCGCGGATGATCAACCGGCTGAACGTTTGGGCGTTTTGTAAAAGTATTGAAAATGCGGGTATGGGGAGGTTTAGCAGTCTACATAATACTCTTGACCCTGAACTCGATCTCCATTAATTTATCATTCCTTTTGATTATCAACTTTACTCTTTCGTTAGGTGTTTGAAGAGCTATCTTATATTGATTGAGGTTCTGGTTGAAATTTTTGTTGACAGCTATAACATGATCTCCTTCTTTGAGTCCGGCAGCTTCAGCGGATGAGCCACCTGCCACATCCCCAACGACGATCTGTCCTTCTACCAGGTATAATTCTATCCCGGCATAGGAATAGTCAAAGAGTTCGGTGAAATGATGATTGGGGGTAATGTAAATATCGCTTTTGGGATAGTTCATGATCACATTGAAACGGCGCATGATATCATTACCCAGCAGGCCCCCGAGGTGAGGGTAAGAGGTGACATTGAATTCATCATTAAAAATAAATACGGGAACGTTCCGGAATCTATAAGGTCCAAGCTTTACTTCCTTAACAACGGTAAGCTCCATGTCGATCTTGCCGCCAAGCCCTTCACCTTCTTTGGGCCAGCGTTTTCTTTTTTTATCGATAAAATTGCTATCCTCCGCAAACTCCCTGGACAAAAGCATACAAAGCCCGGCGCCGAGGTCGAATAAAAATCTTGTAGAGATAGCTTTTTCATCCCTTATCCTCATTGGCTGTGTGACCAGTTGTGTGATGTTAGGTTTCATCAGGTAACCTCCTTTAGGATACCGGATCGTACCGGGAGTGAAAAAGGAGATCTTCACGCTGTCATAATCCAGCTTTACGATATACCTGCTGAGCACGGCATAACCAATGATACCATCGATACGTTCACCGTACACCGTAGTAAGGATATTATAATCATTGATATGAAAATTCAGGCTGTCGATCGTAAGACCGGGAAAATGGAGTTTACGGTTATATAGAAAACTAACTTTCCGGATACCTGCAATTCCCCGGATCGTCCGGTCGGAAGGTTCGGGTTTCAAACCAAGTAATAAAGCTGTGGTGGAATCAAGCGAGATGCCGCTGCTGCCTGTATCAAGAATAAAATTCAGGGTATCTGGTTCGTTGTCGAACTTTGCCTGTATGATAATGATCCCACCTGTTAATTGTATAAACGGAATGGAAGTAATATACCGGGAAGGTGGCTCAATGAATTCTTCCTGCGCCAGGGCCGGGACGCTCACCAACATTAATAAGGCCAGGACAATTTTATAGAAGAATGGTTTCATATTGTTTGGTGGAGCAACTCGTTTATAAGACAATTATTTGTGTTAAAGTGATGCAATAAAATCCCCATTTCATAAATCTTTTGACCGGGTTTTTGCCCATTCGTCCCATTTAATCCTTTTCTGGCGGGCCGGCTGTAACTTTACGGCGCCGTATAATAGCGGCTATTAATCATAATGCAATTACAGGCACTATATGAAAAAGCGTCCTCTTTTGGTCAGCTTTCTGTAGAAGAAGGAGTTCATCTATATCATCATGCCCCGCTGGCTGATCTTATGTTCATTGCCGATGAACTGCGCAAAAAACAAGTGCCGCATGGAAAGGTGACCTGGCAGATAGACCGCAATGTGAATACGACCAATGTGTGTATAGCTAACTGTAAGTTCTGCAATTTTTACCGCATACCCGGTCATGCTGAAGCTTATATTACCGATATGCCCACTTACAGGGTGAAGATCGAAGAAACTCTGAAATACGGTGGCGACCAGTTATTACTGCAGGGTGGACATCACCCCGACCTTGGTCTGCAATTTTATGTCGACACATTCAAGGCAATAAAGTCAGAGTACCCTGCTATCAAATTACATACACTGGGTCCCCCCGAAGTGGCACATATTACCAAATTAGAAAAGAGTACACATCGTGAAGTGCTGACGGCTTTAAAAGAAGCAGGCATGGATTCATTACCGGGTGCGGGAGCAGAAATATTAATTGACAGGGTAAGACGTCTAATATCAAAAGGAAAATGCGGTGCCCAGGAATGGCTCGATATCATGCATGAAGCACATAAATTAAATATCACCACGAGTGCAACCATGATGTTTGGTCATGTGGAGACGATAGAAGAACGTTTCGAACATTTGGTAAAACTTAGAGAGGTGCAAAACCGCAAACCTGATGATGCCAAAGGCTTCCTGGCATTTATCCCATGGACCTTCCAGGATGTAGATACACTACTGGCAAAGATCCGGGGCGTTCATAACCTGACCACGCCGGAAGAATATATCCGCATGATAGCGCTCAGCCGCATCATGTTGCCCAATATTAAAAACATCCAGGCAAGCTGGCTTACTGTCGGAAAACAAACTGCCGAGCTGTGTTTGCATGCCGGCGCCAATGATTTTGGAAGCATTATGCTGGAAGAAAACGTAGTGAGCGCTGCAGGCGCCCCTCATCGTTTTACATATAAGACCATCCAGGATGCTATTCGTGAAGCGGGTTTCGAACCACAATTAAGAAATCAGCAATATGAATGGAGAGATTTGCCGGAATCTATCCAGGAACAGGTGATCGATTATTAGATGATAGATGATAACTGACAGATGATAGTTGAGGATACTCCGATATGACCAAAATTTCCTGTTATCACAATAAAAAATGGTGAAAAAAACGTTTAGCTGGTTCCGTAAAATAGCTTTCGCGGAAGGAGTTTCCTTCCTAGTACTACTCTTCATCGCCATGCCATTGAAATATTTCGCAGGGTTCCCTCTGGCTGTGACCATCGCAGGTGGCTTGCATGGTGTGTTGTTCGTTGCTTTTGTGATACTGGCAAGAGAAGTGAGATCTGATTATAAAAAAGACTGGGCCTGGTTTGGAAAATCATTCCTGGCATCCATCATTCCTTTCGGTACTTTTTATATGGATAAGTATTGGAAGAAGGAAGAGGCGGAAGCGGGTTTGATATAAACGCGCATGTTCCGTAAACACACATCCTGCTAACTCCTTCGAGATTTGACCGTATTTTGTTTTACTTTTCTTCGCCTTTAGTCCGTTAAATGACGGACTAACTACGGACCAAACCCGAACAAGGTATAGAGAATACCCGGATCAGGCATGAGCCAACTATACGAACCTTTTGTACCTTTCATTAGATGAGAAACTACCTGTTCTTACTGCTGCTTACCATGATAATCGCCTCCTGTGGCAATAATAAAAAGGATGAAAAATCGGAAACACAAGCCCCTGATAGTGTTGCTTTACAATATTTCTACGGTTGGGAAGCCACGCTCAACGACTCCACCGGTAAACTGGAAATGAAGAAAAAAGAAGGAGCAGGTCCGGATTCTATAAGTGTCGGAGCAATCATTAGTTACCTGAACCGAACTAATACTCATGTCCAACTCGAATTAGTTAAAGTTTCCAACGACACTGTTTACGTGAAAATTCCCGATGCCACTTATCTCACCCAGCAAATGGGTTCTACGGGCCCGGTACTTTATTTTTCTGAAGTGGTATATAACCTTACCGAGTTAGCTGGAATAAAATATGTCAATTTAGACTTTGAAGAAGGCGATCATGCATCCCCTGCCACACTGAACCGGGATAGTTTTAATGACCAGTGAGCAAGTGAGGTTCGGCGAGTGGCTGGTGGAAGTTCACAATCTAAGATCGTTCGCCCTACTATCTACTGGCCAAACCCTACTAGCTTCTAGCCAAACCTGCTCCCCTATTTAGGCCACTTTTCTACTTTATTGCTTACTGGTTTCACTGTCCGTAAATAAGCATAGATAGCTTTCAGGTCATCCTCCTTCATTTTACCATAAGCAGCCCATGGCATGATCGTATTTTCTTTACCCGGGTTCCTGTTGACCATTTCATCGGATGAATTTTGTTTGAATTTAGCGAGGAACATTTCTTCCGTCCACGCACCAATACCTGTTGCAGAATCGGGTGTGATATTAGCTACAGTGACAGTGAACATAGGCAGTTTAAAAGTAAAACCCCCGGCATACATCTTTGAAAGATCGGGTCCCTGTTGTCCCATGGGTGTATGACATTGATCACATAAAGCCGCATTTATCATGTATTGTCCATATTTCACTTTGTCTGAAGGATCAGGCATTACATTGTTATCCAGGTTAGGCTGTAGTATCGGGCCCATCATACTCATGGGTATATCGAGTTGTCTAGCCGGTACTTTTCTTTCAATCGGTTTCAATGTCCGGATATAAGCAATGATCGAAAGCAGGTCACTCTTTGTCATCCGGCTAAAAGAATGATAAGGCATTATTGGGAACAGCGTATCTCCTTTCTTATTGATCCCGGTGGTAATGGTCTTCAATATATCTTCATCGCTTGCGTCTTTCAATGAAAAAGGCGTGATATTAGGCGGGAAGACAGTTCCCGGAACTCCTTCTTCTTTGCCAAAAGGAAAACCCGACCCACCACCTTCGGTACCGGGAATGACAGGCATGGAGAATCTGCCAGTATCCCTGATGCTATGGCAATCCAGGCATTGAGAAACATTGTGTGCTAAATAGTCCCCGCGGGCAACAACAGCTTTAAGAGAGTCTTCGTTGGATGAAGTCGTGGTTGAATCTTTTCCTTTGCAGGATGAGAAATAAGCGGCAGTAAAGACAAAGACAACTAATACTACCCCAGCAATAATTTTTCGCATGTGTTTGGTTTTGTCACGAAAAGGTAAAACAAATCCGTTAAAAACAAAACCTTACTCTATCTTATTATATAGCCCAGGTCCAGGGTCAGTGGTACTTTAACCCCATCATTCTCGGGGAAGAGGTTGCCATTGGAGTAGTGTGCGATACGCAATCCTGCAAAGAGTTTTCTCTTCTTCCCTGCAAATACACCGAGACCCATAAAATCATGGAAGGTGAATTTGCGGCCGAGCCGCACATCATCAACCTTGGTTTTGGATATAAAACTTGGGCCGGCTACCGAGTATTCGAAGAAAAGGTCCAGCGGCTTGGTCCGGATCGCATTAAAGTGAAGAACTGGATTCAGTGAAACAGTAAAGAAATTCTCCCCTTTGATCTTGCTTCGCCAAATACCGATCCCGGCTGCCCAATCCATGGCAAACACTTTACGTGTGTGAAAGATATTCCGCTGGTAGGACAAAGAAAAGCCTTGTTGAACATGCGCCTCCCCTCCCCAGAATATGGTAGCTTTTTGCGAGAGAAAATTATTCACTCCATAACCCAATAGATCTGTAGTATAACCAGCCAGGACCATTTCTTTAGGGAAAATAAATTTGCTGACAGCTTTTCGTTGTACGTTTTCGGTTGACAATTCCCGTAAATGATAGTTGAAACCCGACCCAATGAATAATGTATGCGGCTGTTCTGCTTT
>DATLCB010000185.1:0-3352 GCA_035526625.1 Chitinophagaceae bacterium | reverse complement strand
CGGTCAATATCATGCCCTGGCTTTCGATACCTTTCATTTTCCGGGGAGCCAGGTTGGTAACAACGACTACCTGCTTACCGACCATCTCTTCAGCTTTATAATGAAGGGCAATACCTGATACGATCGTCCTTTTTTCGGTGCCAAGGTCAACTTCAAGTTTCAATAACTTGTCTGTTTTCTCCACCTTCTCACACGCAATGACTGTACCAGCTTTCAGTTCCAGTTTGGCAAAGTCATCATATACAATTTCCGGTTTGCCAGAAGTTACTTTTGCTTCTTCCATAGGTTTATTTTTTTTGGCATCAGCACCACCTGTGTCTGGTGCCCTGTTGTCTTGTGACTTTAATCCATTTTTCAATTTTTCCATTTGAAAAGCGATCTCTTCATCCTCTATTTTCCTGAAGAGTAACTGGGGTTCACGTAAACTATAACCTACGCTCAGTAATTTTATCTTACCTGCATTCTCCCAGTCCAGCATTTTGTCCACTACTTTCATCATATGCAGGAGTTTCGTCGCCGTATTGGGTAAAAAAGGATTGATCAGCACAGCAAGATTAGCGCATAATTGTAAGGAGATGTGCAGGCAGTTATCAATGAGTTGCTGATCGCCCGGGTTATCTGTTTTTTTCTTCCAGGGCTCTTTCTTTTGCAAATACTGGTTCCCTTTACGGGCAAGATCGATCACCTGGAACAAGCCATCCCTGAAATGATAATATTCCAGCGCCGACTGCACTTCTGCTTTCGTTGACTCTATATCTGCGATCAGGGTCTTGTCATTATCATCAAGGATATCTTCATGCAGTTTGGGCACTTTGCCACCGCATAATTTATGCATGAGTACAAACGTGCGGTTCACAAAGTTTCCGAAGACGGACACGAGTTCGCTGTTGACTGCATCCTGGAAACCTTTCCAGGTAAACTCACTGTCTTTTGTTTCAGGCGCTATCTGCGTAAGGTAATAGCGAAGCATATCCACGCACTGGCCTCCGCCATTATCACTTTTTACAAAATCATTTATATAATCCCTCATATCGAGCTTCCAGTTGCGGCTGGTGCTCATTTTGTCTCCTTCTAAATTTAAAAATTCATTCGCTGGTACATTATCCGGCAGAATATCTCCATGCAATTTCAGCATCACAGGGAATATAATGCAATGAAAAACTATATTATCCTTACCAATGAAATGGACCAGTTTGGTTTCTTTATCCTGCCAGTATGGTTTCCAATCTTTTTTATTATCGATCGCCCATTGTTTGGTGGCGCTGATATAACCGATAGGAGCATCAAACCAGACGTAAAGAACTTTACCGGCTCCTCCTTCTACATTCCCTGGCAATTTAACTCCCCAGTCGAGGTCCCTTGTTACGGCCCTTGATTGTAAACCTCCTTCGATCCATCCTTTGCATTGACCTGTCACGGTAGCCCGCCAGTCATCTTTATGCTGTCCCAATATCCATTGGCGTAAAAAATCCTCATGTTTCCCCAATGGAAGATACCAGTGAGTTGTTTTTTTCTTGACCGGCATCTTTCCACTGAGCGTACTCACAGGATCGATCAGTTCATCAGGACTAAGCGTACGCCCGCAATTCTCGCATTGATCACCATAGGCACGATCGCTTCCACAATTGGGACAGGTGCCTTTGATAAAGCGATCTGCTAAAAACGCTTTGGCGTCTTCATCAAAATATTGCTCGGTCTCTTTGGTTTCAAGTGCGCCAGCCTCATTGAGCCTGGTAAAGAATTCCTGCGCTGTCTCATGATGGATAAGTTCAGACGTACGGTGATAGATATCGAAAGAGATATCGAGGTCGGCGAAATCTTCTTTCATCGCCCCATGATATTTGTCAATGATAGCTTGTGAAGTCGTTCCTTCTTTCATGGCCTGCATAGGAATGGCTGTGCCATGTTCGTCACTGCCACACACAAAGACGACATCCCTTTTTTGTGCCCGCAAATAACGTACATAGATATCCGCCGGGATATAAGCCCCGGCAAGATGACCGATATGTTTCAAACCATTGGCATAAGGGAGTGCAGAAGTGACCAAGTATCGTTTTGGATTATCCATAAAGGCTTAAAAGAGAATCTTTGAGGGGCAAAAATACCCTTTCAGGAGGCAATACCCAAACCTGCCTTTTAAACATCATTGGATGATAAAGGAACTACGAATTGGAATCGACAGGAGAGGATTTGGAGTTGTGTGTTACACCTGTTCCAACCCGTTCCTCTATCACTTTCTGGATCTTTTCAATGGTCCTTTTGCATTTTGCATATTCGGAGGTGAATTCTTTGTCCATCATCAGCTGTGTAAATCTTTGTGTTTCGTGGGCAAGTAAATCCACAAGATCGTCTGTGATCATTTTGTTGTAATCGGGTATCATCCGCTTTTCACTGGCCATACATCGCTAAAATTTGGTTGAACCCTTATGGAGTACAAAGAGCATGCAAAGATCATCATAAGGAAAATTGAAGATATCCGTCGGTTGATTTCAATAACTTTATGGTTATAAAAATTCATATGATCAGGATCCCTCCATATTTGAAAAAGAATGATGCGGTCGGTATTGTTTGCCCGGCAGGTTATATGGCTGAAGAAAGGGTACAAACCTGTATCGATACATTACAGCAATGGGGTTATGCAGTAAAGACAGGTAAGACAGTGGGGGGTCACTCATCAACCTATTTTTCCGGTACCGATAAAGATAGACTCGAAGACTTCCAGGAAATACTGGATAATGATGAGGTGAAAGCAGTGTTATGCGCAAGAGGAGGCTATGGCACAGGAAGGATCATCGATCAAATTGATTTTAAGAAATTCAAAAAGAACCCGAAATGGATAATTGGATATAGTGATATTACCGTGCTACACTCTCATATCTATTCCAACTATTATATTTCTTCCCTGCATGCACCGATGGCGGGGGCCTTCAATGAGGGAGGTGGTGCGAATGAATTTGTTCTTTCACTCAGGGATGCACTGGAAGGGAAGAAGACAAAATATTCATGCCCGGTGCATGAGTTCAACAGGAAGGGTGAATCGATAGGAGAATTAGTAGGTGGAAATCTTGCCTTGCTGGCCCATCTTACCGGCAGCGACTCAGATATAAAAACAAAAGGTCGTATTTTATTTATCGAAGATGTTGGAGAGTATGTTTATAATATCGATAGGATGTTGCACCAGTTAAAACGAAGCGGTAAACTCTCAAAGCTCGCAGGACTTGTAGTTGGCGGATTCACTGATACCAAGGACACCGAAAGACCTTTTGGTAATACAGCGTACGAGATCATACTGGATATGGTAAAAGAATTTGATTACCCTGTTTGCTTTGATTTTCCTATCAGTCATACCGAC
>DATLCB010000184.1:0-13091 GCA_035526625.1 Chitinophagaceae bacterium | reverse complement strand
CTCATATTCACCGCGTGCGGATGGTTGAAGTTCTTTTGCGACCCGTACCACCTCATTGTCGTAAAAATAAAGTCCAGGAACGGCATAGTTAGATTTTGGAGCCTTGGGCTTTTCCTCTATACTCACCGCCTTCATATTTGCATCAAATTCCACCACACCATATCTTTCCGGATCACTTACCTGGTAAGCAAATACATAGCCTCCTTCAACAGAGTTCAGGCTTTGCAGTTGTTTGTCTAAGCCAGTCCCATAAAAAATATTATCGCCCAGTATCAGTGCCACTTTATCCTGTCCAATAAAATTTTCGCCTATCACAAATGCCTGGGCAAGGCCGTTGGGTACCTGTTGTATAGCATACTCAAAGCGGCAACCTACCTGCTTCCCATTTCCCAGCAGTCGTTTGAATTGCTCACTGTCTTCCGGCGTAGTAATGATCAATATTTCTTTTATGCCTGCCATCATCAATATGGACAATGGGTAATAGATCATGGGTTTATCATATATAGGCATCAATTGTTTGCTGATCGCTTTTGTGATCGGGTATAGCCTCGTACCACTACCACCTGCAAGGATGATTCCTTTCATTTGCTGGCTTTAAGATTTAGTGTTGTCACTCCGTATATTGCTTCTTATAATATTCTTGGTACATTCCCGATGTTACATGCTGCAACCATTCATGATTGCCCAGGTACCAGTCAATTGTTTGAGACAAGCCTTCTTCAAATGTAACGGATGGTACCCATCCCAATTCTTTGTTGATCTTGCTTGCGTCTATGGCATATCTTCTGTCATGACCAGGCCGGTCCTTTACATAAGTTATAAGTTGCTCACTCTCACCGGTGGCCCGGCCCAATTTTTTATCCATCAGGCTACAAAGAAGTTTTACCAAATCAATGTTCTTCCATTCATTAAATCCTCCAATCGCATACGTATCCCCCGTTTTTCCCTGGTGAAATACAAGATCAATGGCTGTTGCATGATCTTTTACATAGAGCCAATCCCTTGTATAAAGACCATCGCCGTACACGGGTAATGGCTTTTTTTGTATGATATTATTGATAAATAGAGGTATTAGTTTTTCGGGGAAATGATTGGGGCCATAATTGTTTGAACAATTGGTTATGATCACCGGTAAGCCATAGGTGTCAAAATAAGCCCTGACAAAATGATCGCTGGAAGCTTTCGAAGCGCTATAGGGTGAATGGGGATCGTATTTTGTTTCTTCGGTAAAAAAACCAGTATTACCCAAAGCGCCAAAGACTTCATCGGTTGATACATGATGGAATTTTTTCCCTTCCAGATTCCCTGCCCAGCTCTTTTTGGTGGCGTTCAATAAATTGACGGTGCCTATGACATTGGTATATACAAAATCGAGTGGTGATAATATAGAGCGATCAACATGGGATTCTGCAGCCAGGTGGATAATACCCTGCGGTTGGTATTTTGCAAATAGCTTATCAAGATTACCGGCATCAAGGATGTCTGCTTTCTCAAAACAATAGTTAGAAAGGTTCTCGATATCCCTAAGGTTCTCGAGATTGCCCGCATAAGTCAGGGCATCCAGGTTAACAATGCGGTACTGGGGATATTTTGAAACAAATAATCTCACTACATGTGAACCGATAAAACCTGCGCCGCCGGTGATGAGGATCGTCATTATTTAGGAAGTAATTCTTTTTTGTACCAGTTAAAAGTTTGCTGCAAGCCTGTCTTTACGGATATTTTGGGCTCATATCCCAATAGTTTTTTTGCTTTAGAAATATCAGCGAGGCTGTGTTTGACATCCCCCTCGCGTTCCGGGCCATGAGTAGCTTGTAAAGTACTCCCGGCCTCTAAACGCATTATTTCAAATAGCTCATTCAAAGTGGTCTGTTCGCCACAGGCAATATTGAACACCTGGTTAATCGCCTTATTATTGTCGGTAAACAAAGCTAATTTATTTGCCTGGACCGCATTGTCAACATAAGTAAAATCCCTGCTGTGCTCGCCATCCCCATTGATCACGGGAGACCTGTTACCAAGTAGCGACTCGGCAAAAAGAGGGATTACAGCCGCATAAGGACCCGCCGGGTTTTGCTTGGGACCAAAAATATTGAAATAGCGCAGCCCGATCAGCTCCATCTTATAAAGACTTGCGTAGACCCTTGCATATAATTCATTCACCAGTTTGGTAACTGCATAGGGTGATAAAGGATTACCCGTCTTATCTTCTACTTTGGGCAGACCGGGATGATCGCCATACGTGGATGAACTGGCAGCATACACTACCCGTTTTATATTTTTCTCCTTTGCTGCGGTAAATATGTTCAGTGTACCGGTGATATTTACTTCATTCGTAGTAAGAGGATCATTGATAGAACGGGGAACCGAACCCAAAGCAGCCTGGTGAGTGATACGATCGATACCCTCACAGGCCCGAAGACATTCGCTGTAGTCACAAATATCCGCTTCATGTAATTCAAACCGGGGGTGATCCAAAAATTCCTTTATATTATGTGCCGATCCCGTTGAAAAATTATCCATCACCCTTACGAGCGATATATTGTCTTGCTGAAGAAGATCTTCAACAAGATTGGAGCCGATAAAACCCGCCCCTCCGGTTATCAGAATACGCATTTACAATTCTTTCTTTTTGGAGAACCAGTTGCCTGGATCGATTCTATCGACTACTCTTTCGAGCATATTTTTGGGTGGGTGTTCTTCTTCATAATAGCTGCCATACCCGTACCCATATCCGTAGCCATACCGGCCATAACCGTAGTAACCATACCCGGGTTTCATCTTAACATCATTGATTATAATGGAGATAGAGGGTAGTTTATTATCCCGGTAGAATTCATCAATAAGTGTCACCTGTTTTTTGAAAGTATGCCCCTGTCTTACGAGGTAGAGTGTGCAATTAGCATATTTGCTCAGTGTTTGTGCATCACTTACCATCCCTACCGGTGCAGTATCAATAATAACCACATCGTAAGTGCTTTGCAGCCAACTGAACATCTCATTAATTTTGGAATCCAGTAAGAGTTCTGAAGGATTGGGAGGAACGGGACCGCAACCGAGTACAAAAAGATTGTCCTGATCCGGCACCTGTCTTATCAATTCCGGAAGGCTGGCTTTCCCAATAAGGAAATTTGTGATGCCGGGTCCTTTCGTCATTCCCAACCCTGATAATACTTTGGGTTTGCGAATATCCAATTCAAGGATGATCGTTTTCTTACCTGCCAACGCCATCACTGCACCCACATTGATACTCACAAAAGATTTTCCCTCCCCACTGAATGAAGAAGTGACCAGTATCGTCGTCTTCTCTGATGTGCCCGCAATATATTGGAGGTTGGAGCGGATGATGCGGAACTGTTCGGCCACCATGCTACGGGTGGTCCTATTGACCACCAGGGCTTTGTCAGAATAAGAATGGCCTACTTCTCCCAGTATAGGAGCGGAAGTTATCTTCTCTACATCGAAGCGGGTACTCACTTTATCGTTTAATACTTCCCCCGCAAATATGAACAATGCAGGAATTGCAAGGCCGATCAAAATAGCCATGATCTGTATAGAACGGCGTTTAGGTTTAATGGGGCTTGAGGGAATAAAAGCTCGTTCGATTATCTGCGAATTCTCGATCGTCGAGGCTCTTGATAAAGCTGTTTCCTCCCGCTTTTGCAGCAAAATATTATACAGTGCAAGCTTATTATCTACCTGTCTTTTTATCTCATAATATCCTCTTTCTTTAAAGGGCAGGCTTTGTAATTGTGTTTGAGACTGGCCGCTATTTTCCCGAAGGGTACTGATCGTTTTAAGATAAGACCTTTTAATGTTGGCTAGATTCTCCAACAGGCTTACTCTTAATTTTTCAATTTGTTGATTAGCCTCGATCACCACAGGGTTACCGGGAGGTACATTACCATCCAGCAGACTTTGTCGTTGTATCTGTAAGGCATTGTACTCGCTGACGAGACTATTCAGGGTGGCATCATTCAACCCCAGTGAAGAAGGCACCAATACAGGACTGTAAACATTCTTCTTATCCCTTAGATAGATCTCGATGAAATCGGCCGTATTGAGCTGTAATTGCTGGGTGTTAATTGCTTTATCAGCTTCACTAATATTATCAAAATAAGCGGATGACTGTTTGGGCATGTCGATCAGGTTATTTTCTTGTGAATACCGGAGCAATTTGTCCTGCACACTATCCAACTCTTTACCAAACAGGTCAAGACGGCGATCAATGAAAGTAAGCGATGAATCTGCTGTCCGTTTCTTTAACTCCCGCGTATAACCTCCATACTCGTCCATCAACTGGTTGATGACATCGGCCGCCAGGGAAGGGTTCGGACTTTGCATACTTATATTCAGGATACCTGTACCTGCAGCTTGTGGTGCCACCTGTATGGCACCCGCAAAAGCTGCGGCTGCTGAAGCCAATGGCTGGTATATGATACTATAATCTTTCGAAAGTCCGCCACCAGTTCTGACAAGGCGGAAAACTCCAAACTGGTTCTTAAAAATCTGTCCAAATGTGATCGACGTATTATCATTATTGACGCGGAACTGATTTTCATTTGCCACTTTAATCTTCAGGGTAAAGGCACGGGAAGAGTCGTTAATAGTAAATGCCTCTATATAAAAAGGGGATAATTTATAGATATTGATCGTCTTGATCTTTCCTTTTACAAAATAACTCCATTGAAGATTTCGTTTTTGCACCACCCGGGACATCAGGCCTTTCGACTTTATTACAGCGATCTCACTTTGGATATTCTGCGACTTACCCCCGCCGAAAATATCGTCATATTTATCTCCCCGGCCGCCCTGCTGTTCGGTTTTAATAACCAAGGTAGCTGAGGTACTGTAGATCGGTGTGGTATAACGTAAATACGCATAAGCCCCAAACAAGGCTACCGCGACGGACAATACGAACCAAGGAAGGAAACGAACATATTTGTAAAAGAGATCACGTAAACTCAAACTCCAGAGTTCACTTTTATTCAAACTGTTACTATTATTATTATTTAAGGACTCTTGCATTCTACTTTTAATAAAGTTTGTCAGGGCTAGTTCCTGATAAAAATACTGGCAATGGTCGCTGCCACTGTTACAAGTGTAAAGGCGAATGATATTTTCTGTATGGTCTTTGCCTGTTCTGCATCCTTGTATTTTTGATTGGTTGTTTCAACAAATACCATGTCATTTTGCATCATGTAATAATAAGGCGAGTCAAAAACCTCTTTGGAGGAAAGGTCCAAAAAGCCGGTTTCCCTCGTGCCATTGACCTCCCGGATGACCTTCAGGTTCGTTTTTTTTCCAAAATCTGTTATCCCGCCGGCAAGACCGATGGCTTCAAAGATCGTGAGTCGTTCTCCAGGCGCCTTTATTTCTCCTTCCCTTCCCACTTGCCCAAGTACTGTTACTTTAAAGTTCGTCAAGCGTATAATAACAGTAGGATCACTTAATAATTCTACCGGTTCCTTGAGCCTTTTTTTAATCGCATTGGCCAATTCTTTTTTGGTCAATCCTTCCGCATGTATAGTACCCAGTCGATGATGGGTTATATCTCCATTATTATCTACCAAATAACCTACGGGGGTAGTCCCTGTACCGGGTTGCTGGTTATAGATGACATCTGATTTATCCGGCTGCGTGCTCAGGCTCACGATCTGGATATTAAGCTCATCGCCTTTTTGAATCTTGAGATCGGGGATCTTTACTTTTCCTTTACCACTTGTATCATTGACATTTTCCAGGTATTGTGGGATCTTCTGTTGAGGTTTACAGGAGAAAAAATAGACAGGGAGGATAAGCAGGAAAAATATCCGGATGAATTTCATTGGTTCGTCTTTAATAAGATAGTGGTTCCTCTGCAGCAATTCAGGATTGGGTTTTATCAGGGTGTGCCGAAGTTAATTTACTTCTGTCAATATATGCTATTAAAATATATCCCAGGCTGTCGATAGCCACTTTAGCAACCTTGTGGCGCACATCCAACACCTTCCCTTCATGATCCATCAATGTGCCATTGGTGATCCGTACCCGCTGTTCAACTTTTAATTCGGTGGGTCTGGCTTCTACATTTTCATATTCATCCAAAAACCGGCGTATCGCTGTTATCTCTCTTTCTTTTATTACAGCGGGCTTCCCATTCCAATAAACAAAATTAATCGCGCCGTTCGTCATACGTACTGCAGAGCGGTCCTCATCACATACTTTCACAAATACATATGATTTAAATAGGGGTTCTTCTACGGTCTTTATACGGTCACTCCATTTACGACGTACTTTATTAAGCGGGCAATAGCTTTCAAGGCCTTTGTCGGACAAGAGCTTGCTTACTTTTTTTTCCCATCTTGGCCTGGTATAAACGGCCAACCATTTGCGTACGGGTGTTGAATCCTTCATGACAGGGCTTCGCCATCTCAGTCACATATTCTTCACCTGACTGATTACGAGCAGATTATTCCATAACGACAATTTTACACCAGGCAAAATTTCGTTTGCGTGCAAATATAAGTGAAGAATGGGAGTGGAAGCAGGTTGAAATACGCTAATTATGAGGTAATTAATCCCCACAAGTTAATAACCTGATTGCCGGGAAGCCAGTTAATGTTTCTAACTTGGAAGTTTTCTTTAATGTCCAACTTATTGTAAACAGGGAACCGCCGATACCCTCCTGATCAATTCAACTTAAGTTTCTCATTATCTTCAACTACATAAATCATACCGGGTGAATCAACGATTTTATTCTCTCGATGTTTTTCGGGGCGCTACTGTTTGCCTGATGATATTGGTAAATAATCCGGGTACCTGGTCGCATATCTATGATCCGCTTGAACATGCTCCATGGCATGGACTTACGCCTACCGATCTTGTGTTCCCTTTTTTCCTTTTTGCCGTGGGAAATGCTATGGCTTTTGTAATGCCGAAACTTGAAACAAGTGGTGATGCAGTTTTTTGGAGAAAGGTTATTAAAAGAAGCTTGCTCATTTTTGCTATTGGCCTGTTCCTGGCCTGGTGGCCCTTTGTTAAATGGTCGGGGAATGAATTGGTCTTTAAACCCTGGTCCTATACTGATGAAAAAGGGAACCCGCAAGGTGTGAGAATACTGGGAGTCCTTCCCCGTATTGCTATCTGTTATTTTGTTGCCGCCGTTCTGGTTTATTATCTAAAGCTCCGGAAGGCGTTCTATGTGGGTATGGTCCTATTATTACTTTACTGGGTGCTCTGTTTTTTATTAGGGGATAAGTCCGATCCGTACAGTATGACAGGCTGGTTTGGTAATGATATTGATAAAGCTGTATTAGGTCCGGCGCATATGTACAAGGGAGAGGGAATGCTTTTCGACCCTGAAGGACTGATGAGTACGTTGCCTGCTATCGTCCAGGTGATATTGGGATATATGGTTGGCGATTACATCATCAAAAAGGGTAAGAACTATGAAATGGTATCCGGGCTTTTTGTTGCGGGCGTAGGGTTTCTTGTGGCTGGTTTTTGCTGGGATATGGTTTTCCCGATCAATAAAAAAATATGGACCAGTTCTTATGTAATCTATACCACGGGGCTTGCCATGATCACGATTGCCACGATGATTTATATGATCGAGTTTAAAAATATCAAAGGTGGACTAAGCCGGTTTTTTGATGTATTTGGCAAGAATGCTCTTTTTGTTTTTGCACTAAGCGCTTTCCTGCCCCGGGGTTTGGGTTTGATAAGGCTTGGTGATGGAATAAATCCCTGGAATTGGTTATATAAAAAGGTCCTTATTCATACTCCAGGCGCAAAAGAAAATGGTTCCCTTTTATATGCCCTCTGTATAATCCTTTTTATGTGGGCTATCTGCTTCTGGATGGACAAGAAAAAGATCTATGTGAAGGTTTAGCACCAGTGGTGGGGTGAATTTTCCCCTTTTTTTGTAATATCTAAATGCTTTATGCCCTCTTTGCTATGGCATGAATATTGACTCGTTCTTACAGGCAAAAAGAAAGAACATGAAAAAGTCAATCACCAAATTCCTGAATGCATCTATCCGGAGGTTAAAGCAGCACAAAGAGGACATAAAAAAGTTCAGTTTGTCTACTTATAAAGAAGACTTCGTGATAACCGAGCAGGAGGAGAAAGAAGGTGGTTTTTTTGGAAGTTATAACTGGAAGATGAAACCTACCCTTAAAATGAATTAAACTTTTCGATTTTCTCATAAGCAGTTAGTTTTGGTTCAAACCTCTGTGTCTACAGAGGTTTTCTTTTTTCCACAATCCCTTTAATATTTTACTTCAGCAAAGGATTAGGCACAAAGTGCAGGGCATGCATCTGTATTACTCAACCCGTACAATTATGTAACTCCTATTGTTTAACAGTTCAGGTGCTTTTATTCTCTTCCCGCATGCGCCCTTCAAAAAACAAGGCCGCTCAACAAGACGCTTTATATGCCACCAAGTGTTCATTAAAAAAGATTTATATTGGGGTGGGTCAACAACTATCAATACAAAAGCGTTTATCAAATTCAATGAAGAAAAAAGAGTGTAGGTGGTAATAGCAGCTGCAATAGTTTCGGTACTCATACGCTTAACCTTAAAACAATTTCCCCTGTCCTCCCGGCACCCTGAATTGAGTCCTGTCCAAACTCCATTCTTCTGCATTCATCCCGTACAGTTTCCCATACTTTTTATATTGCTGTGCCACCATTTGTGCAATGTTCCCTTCGCCCCGCATCCGCACGCCCCAGCGACTGTCGTTCACTTTCCCATCATGACTTTGTTCTATCAGGTGCCAGATCTTATCGGCCCTGTCCGGGAAATTCTTATACAGCCAATCATGAAACAGGAATTTAATAGCTCCATTCAATCGTATAAAAGTATAAGCTGTAAAAGTGGCGCCATTATCCCTTGCTGCTTCCATGATACGCTGCATTTCATGTTCATTCAACCCCGGGATCATTGGTCCCATCATTATACCCATACGTACTCCTGCCGAACTTAACTCATTGATCACTTTCAATTTTTGTTTGGCTGTTGTTGTTCGTGGCTCCATCACACGGCGCAGGTCCTCGTTAAAGGATGTGATGGACACCATTGCCGAGACGATCTTTTTCTTTGCCATTTCCTGCAACACATCTTTATCTTTTAAAATCCATGAGTTCTTGGTAAGAATGCCTACAGGTTGATTGAATTCATTACACACTTCCAGCAAACCCCTTGTAAGACGGTAAGTTTGCTCAGCGGGTTGGTAACAGTCGGTATTGCCACTCAGCATGATGGGCGTGGCATCCCATTTTTTATGCATCAGGAATTTACGGAGCAGTTGCGGCGCATTTTTTTTGACGATTATCTTTCTTTCAAAATCAAGTCCGGCGCTATAGCCCCAGTACTCATGAACATTCCTGGCAAAACAATAGATACAACCATGTTCACAACCTGCGTAGGGATTCATGCTGTACATCATACCTACATCCTGACTTTCTACCTTGTTGACAATGGTTTTTGATTCCTGCTCCATATATATCGTCGGCACATTCGACTCTTCCCAGTCATCGATGCCTTCTATGTGTTCTCTTGTTATCTCGTTCTTGAAGAATTTATTCTTCGTATTGAACTGGGCGCCGCGTCCCTGGAGGTAGGAAGTTTTTTCCCCGGCAGAGATATCTCCACTATTTTCCAGCAAATGATCTTTAGGTTTGACCTTAAAATGGTCTTGCTTTAAATTTTCCGACATTTTGTTTTTAATATTTTAGTGTATTCTTTATTCAATAAAAAAGGAGAATAAAGAGTTGTCCTTTTCTCACATGCTATCAGTCATCTTAGACAACTGATGCCATACGCTACTCACTTACTCTTTATTCTCCTTACTCACATTCCCATTCCACTTTTATATAAACTGCTGCCAGCTTCAGCCGTCAGGCGGAGTTTTCTTTATCCGAATAATTCACCTTGTTTTGTCTTTACCGGGAGATTTTGAAATTCAAACCGCTGAACAGCCTGGTATTTCATTTCGCCGGCAGGACGCTTCAGTAAGGTCATGCTGTCGGCAATAAAACGCCCCGTAAAATGTTTGTTGCTGTATTCCAGCCACCCTTTTTCATATTGCCAGGGAACCAGTTTTCTTGCGATCGTTAAATGCGGCTCAAGGATGAAATGAGGTTTATTGTCCTCATTCAACTTCATTAACCGTTGCGCGGAACTGCGTATATCTTTTACTAGGTTCTGCACAGGCAACTTACTGTTCACATTAATATATATGGTATGGGAGGGAAAGCTTCCAAAGTCTTTCAGCTCTACCTTGAAAGGAGGAAAGCCCATCGCAACAGTTCGTAATTGATTCAGGATCCTTTCTTCCATCATGCCATACTGAACAAAGTTGGCCAGTATGATCTGCGGTTTGGCCCAGCGTGCGTGGTCAGACTTATACTTTTCAGAAAAATCCTCCTTTATTTTCATGATCCGGTTCCAAAGCTCCTCGTGCGGACCCAGCACCAGCAAATACTCATATACCCGGTAACCCGGTATGGTGTTCACAATTGTTTTCATAGACCCTCCATTTTAAAGTCAAAATAAATAACCCATTTTCTTAGCACTAATTTACTAAATTATTTAGTTTTACAAAAAAAATTTTTATGGAGGGCGAAGAATTTTATGGAGCGGCTTATAAAGGCTCGAAACAATTCACGCAACAGGAAGTGAAAACCGCGAATGCCACCGGGTTTGGGGCAGCAGCCGATGATTATATGGAGCGGGGGATCGATCTGAATGAACAACTGATCCGCAATAAACCCGCTACTTTTTTCTTTCGCATGAAAGGCGATGCGATGAAAGAAGCGGGCATTTTTGATGGAGATATACTGATCGTGGACCGGTCTGTAAAACTCGTCAATGGTAAAGTGATCGTCGCTATCCTGAATGGGGAGTTATTGGTGCGGCGGTTCCATAAAAATTTTTCCTCGGCGTTTTTAATTGCTGAAAACGAACGTCATAAAAATATCAACCTTGCGGAGTTTACCAATTTCACGGTTTGGGGTGTTGTAACCTATGTTATTCATCAACTATGATGGCCATTGTCGATTGCAATAGTTTTTATTGCTCGTGTGAACGATTATTCAGGCCCGACCTGGATGATAAACCCGTTGTCGTCTTAAGCAATAATGATGGATGCATTATTTCCCGCACAGATGAAGCAAAGAGATTGGGGGTTGGGATGGCCGCTCCTTTTTATCAGAATAGAGAGGTTATTGAAAAAAACCAGGTAGCGGTTTTTTCAAGCAACTATAACCTGTACGGCGATCTCAGTATGCGGGTAATGGATACGCTCCGATACCTGGTCGGAGAACACCGGGTAGAAGTATACTCTGTCGATGAAGCTTTTCTCCAAATGGATATGATACCTGAAAACAAATTGCATCAAGCCTGCAAGGAAATAAAAGAAACAGTTGAACAATGGACCGGTATCAAAGTCTCCATTGGGGCAGCTCCAACTAAAGTGTTATCGAAAATGGCGAATAAACTTGCTAAGAAAAATAAAACAAAGAGTGAGGGGGTAATGGTCCTCGAATCGATCTATGATATAAAAGATGCCCTGGAGAGAACTTCTGTGGATGACCTTTGGGGTGTAGGACGGCAATATGCTGTGAAACTTCACCACCTTGGAATTAATGATGGCTGGCAGCTTCGGAATATGCCTGAAGAGTGGGGAAGAAAAAACCTGGGAGGCGTGGTTGGCGTAAGATTAATTAAAGAATTACGGGGTATACCCTGCATTCCCATTAAAGATCCCCTCGAAACCAAGAAAATGATCGCCACAACGAGGATGTTTGGCAAGCCTGCTTTTGAGCTCTCCGATATTAAAGAAGCTATCGCAACCTATACCTCGAGAGCCGCTGAAAAGCTTCGCAGACAATTTTGTGCTGCCAAATCATTACAGGTATTTGTGGTTACTAATGGGAACCGGAATGAGAAATATGAATACAATCCCCAATCCAGGTATCAGTACACTACATTTCCAACAGCAACGTCGGATACCAAGGAATTGATCCACCACGCTCTGCCTCTCGCAGAAAAATTATTTCAGCCCGGGATCAAATACCTCAAAGCTGGAGTGATCCTGGGGGGGTTGGTGCCACATCATTCTATCCAATCGAATCTTTTTCACAGCGAGTCACAAAATAAAAAGCATTGTTTAATGGAAACCCTCGATAATATTAATTTCAGCCATCGCGACGATATCGTAAAATATGTGGCGACCGGGTTAAAAAGAAACTGGAAGATGCGCCAGGAATTAAGAAGCAACCGCTTCACAACGCGGTGGGATGAATTGTACGAAATAAAATAATTATGTTGAATCCTTATTCATTACTTACACCCCGGATACTTGAAGGCTTGTTACAACAACCCATGTATTTTGTCCGCCAGGAATACAGAAGGGGCGCATTTTTATATGATTCCGGGGATACGGTCACTTTGCTCTTATCACATTATCCCAAACATGAGATCGAAAAGGAAAGAGCAGAGAGACATATGCGACTGTTATTAAAAGATAGTTATCGTTTTTTATACGATAGCACGATCCGGGAACATTTAGAGAAACTTAAAATTGCGTCTTTACAACCTGAAGGGTACAGGATATATATTAATCTCATGGCAACAAAATGGAAAGCCAGTCCATTATTGAAATTAAAAATCAGTGGGTATGTCCGCGAACGGCTACCCTGGTGGGACTATACGACTTCTGATAAACTAAAAGTCACCTTAAAGGAAAGATATGGCGAACTCTTTCTTGCTTTATTATGGAGAGGTCAGCAAACTGAGGTACTTTTGGAAGAAATAGAAAAATTTACTGCATGTGTTATGACATGAGTTTCTTCAGCAACATCAAGCTGATCGCTGATTATTTAAATCTCGGGGCAAACGTTGAAATATCCTTTGATCCGACCTTTCACAAAGTAGCACAATCATTTTGCCAATGGCCGGTTGTGATCAATGAGGAGGGATATAAAATAAAACTTTTCGAATGGGGCCTCATTGCAGATTATATGAATACACCTGATAAGATCAAAGAATTCAGGAACAGTATGGCCAATGCAAGGAGTGAAAAAATAATTGCTGATAAACGCT
>DATLCB010000183.1:0-9333 GCA_035526625.1 Chitinophagaceae bacterium | reverse complement strand
GTAAGATGTACAAGAAACTGTTTGTATATGTTGGCGATAAGCATCCGCATACGGCACAGCAACCTAAAGAATTAAAATTTTAAAAACAGCTCTTAGCTGTGAGCCGTTAGTCATTAGCTAACCGCCAACAGCTAAAAGCTAAAAGCTAAAATAAAAATGGAAAAGCAAAAAAACGGAATTGGTCGTCGTAAAGCAGCTGTGACGAGAGTGTTCCTCACCAAAGGTGAAGGCAACATCACAGTCAACGAAAAAGACTACAAAGTTTATTTCCCGCTGGTGTACCTGCAAAACCAGGTGGAACGCCCGTTAAAGACAGTTGATGTATTCAACAAATTCGATGTGAAGATCAATGCTACCGGTGGTGGTGTAAAAGGACAGGCAGAAGCTGCGATGTTGGGTATTGCCCGTGTATTGCTGGAGATCAATCCTGAGTTTCGTCCTGCTTTGAAAGCAGCGGGTTTGCTGAAAAGGGATCCGAGGTCCGTTGAACGTAAGAAGTTCGGACATAAGAAAGCAAGAAGAAGCTACCAGTTCTCTAAACGTTAATAGATGCCATTTGCTTTTAGCTGTTGGCTATTAGCGGGGCGGATTCTAATCTGATTTTTCACTGGCTAAAGGCAAACAGCTAATAGCTACAAGCATAAAATAAAAAATGGAAAATAACACTTCACTACAACAGCAGCTTCTCGATGCAGGTGTGCATTTTGGTCACCTGAAAAAGAAGTGGAACCCCAAGATGTTACCTTACATCTTTGCTGAAAAGAAAGGCATCCATATCATTGACCTGAACAAAACGGTAGAATGCCTGCAGGAAACTGCGGTTGCGCTGAAGCAGATTGCCCGTAGCGGAAAGAAGATACTTTTCGTTGGTACCAAGAAACAGGCAAAGGATATCGTGAACGAGAGCGCCAGGAGAGTGAACATGCCCTTCGTTACTGAAAGATGGCTGGGTGGAATGCTTACCAACTTTAATACGGTCCGTAAGAGCGTAAAGAAAATGCAGAGCATTGAAAAAATGCTGGGCGATGGTTCTTTCGACAGTATCACCAAAAAAGAACGTTTGACCTTGAGCCGTGACCGTGATAAAATGGATAAAGTATTAGGTGGAATCGCCCAGCTCGGACGTGTGCCTGCAGCCCTGTTCATTATCGATATCGGGCATGAGCATATCGCTTTGGCTGAAGCAAAACGTCTGGGTATCTCCACTTTTGGTGTAGTGGACACGAACTGTGATCCCAATAAAGTTGACTACGCAGTACCAGCCAATGATGACGCTACCAAATCTATCGCTATCATCGTCAATTATATCACTGCTGCCATCGCGGAAGGTCTTGCCGAAAGACAAGCGGCCAAAGATGAAGAAGTAGAAGAAATGACCGATGATGAAAAAGAAAGGAAAGCAGCAAGACTCGAAGCAGAAGCTCAGGCTGAAGGTGGTCGTGGTGGAAGAGGCCGTGGCCCTGGTGGTCCTGGCGGACAAAGACGCCGTACTACAGGTGGACAAGGCGGAAGCCGTGGGCCTGGTGGTGGAAGGAGATAAGAGCAGTTTGTAGTTGGTTGTTGGTAGTTTTTAGTTAAACGCAGGGACGAATCAGCTTTACAACTATGAGCCAACCGTGTGAGAACATTCTTAATTCCTAATTTTTAATTCTTAATTATTATGAGTACAGTAACAATAAGTGCACAGGATATCAATAAACTTCGACAGGCAACTGGTGCGGGTATGATGGATTGCCGTAAAGCATTGACCGAAACAAATGGCGATTTTGAGGCGGCGATCGATTGGTTGCGTAAGCAGGGTCAGAAAGTGGCAGCTAAAAGAGGTGACAGGGAAGCGAAGGAGGGTGTGGTGATCGCTAAGACAACAACAGATAATAAAACAGGTATCGTGGTTTGCGTAAGCTGCGAAACAGATTTCGTTTCCAAAAATGCCGACTTTGTTGCTTTCGGCCAAACCATTGCCGATGCGGCAGTTGCTAATAACATAAAAAGTCTCGAAGAGCTGATGAATACCAAAGCTGGTAATTCCACAGTTGCGGAACTGGTAAATGATAAATTGGCCGCTATTGGGGAAAAGATCGGGGTTACTAAATTCGCAAGGATAGATGCTCCCTTTGTTGCTTCTTATATCCACGGCGCTTACCGGATCGGCGTGCTCGTAGGATTGAATAAGGAAGCGGCTGAAGCGGGTAAAGATGTAGCGATGCAGATCGCCGCACTGAACCCTGTAGCTGTTGATGCGGCTTCTGTACCTGCTGATGTGATCGCCCGTGAGAAAGATATCATCATGGAATTGATGAAGCAGGATCCCAAGATGGCAGGCAAGCCCGATGAGATGCTGGCAAAGATCGCAGAAGGTAAGATGAGTGCTTTCTTCAAAGAGCAAACATTGACAGCGCAGGCTTTTGTAAAAGATGGCGGAAAATCAGTCGCTGATTATCTCAAAGAAAGTGGTGATGTGAAAGTGACCGAGTTTAAAAGAGTAGCTTTAGGATAATTCTTTAAAAGAAATCAGGATACGAGGGGGCCACTATGGCTCCCTTTTTTAATTTTAGACAATGGAAAACACGAAGCAATATTTTGAAGCAAATAAACAGCATTGGAACCAGCGAACTGCGGTGCATAAAGATTCTGACTTTTATAACCTCGCCGGATTCAAAGCGGGTGAGTCAGTGCTTACGCCAATTGAACTAGCGGAACTGGGTGATGTAAATGGAAAGACCTTGCTTCACCTGCAATGCCATTTTGGAATGGATAGTCTTGACTGGGCAAGGAGAGGTGCAAGCGTGACGGGTATTGATCTGTCGGATAAAGCGATCGAAGAGGCCACTAAACTGAATGAAGAATTAGGATCGAATGCAAAATTCATTTGCTGCAATGTGTACGATACTTCAGCATTTGTAAAAGAGCAATTCGATATAGTGTTTACTTCTTATGGGACCATCGGCTGGTTGCCCAACCTGGATAAATGGGCAACAGTGATAAGCGAACGATTAAAGCCGGGAGGTATATTTTATATTGCCGATTTCCATCCCGTGGTTTGGATGTTTGATGATGATTTCACGCACATCAAATATTCTTATGAGAACAAGGAAGTGATCATTAACGAGAGTGCAGGGACCTATACCGACCGGAATGCGGACATTAAAGGAAAAGAATACAGTTGGAACCATAGTCTCAGCGAAGTGATAAATGCCCTCGTAAAAGCAGGCTTGAAGATCGAGCTGTTCAATGAACACATGTATTCACCTTATCCCTGTTTCCGGAATACGATCCAGTTTGAAAAAGGCAAATGGCATATCAAAGGGCTGGAAGAAAAGATACCGATGGTATATAGTATAAGGGCTGCTAAAGTTTAAAGCCCCTGGTAAAATCATCAACTACAAACTATAAACTTCCTCCTATCTTCGCCCCTCCGAAGGAGTCCTTCGGACGAAAAATTATACGGTATGCTGCCTAAGTACAAAAGGATCCTTCTCAAACTTTCAGGTGAAGCTTTAATGGGAGATAAGAGTTTTGGTTTTGACACAGACGTGATCGGGCAATATGCCCTGGATATAAAATCCATAACCGAGTTGGGCGTACAGGTAGCTGTTGTTATCGGGGGCGGAAATATTTACCGGGGTATGAACGAGGCAGAAACGGGTATCGAAAGAGCGCATGGTGATTATATGGGTATGCTGGCAACGGTGATCAACGGAATGGCAGTGCAGGCAGGGTTGGAAAAAGTGGGAGTTTACACAAGATTGCAAAGCGCCATTAAAATGGAACAGATCGCGGAACCTTATATACGCCGCAGGGCTATCCGTCACCTTGAGAAAGGCAGGGTGGTGATCTTCGGCGCGGGAACTGGTAATCCTTATTTTACTACGGATACCGCGGGCTCACTCAGGGCCATTGAGATCAATGCTGATGTGATACTGAAAGGCACAAGGGTAGATGGTATCTATACCGCGGATCCTGAAAAAGATCCTACTGCTACTAAATACAATGTCATCACTTTCAAGGAATGTCTTTCCCAGAATCTTAAAGTGATGGATATGACCGCCTTCACATTATGCCAGGAGAATGATCTTCCTATCATTGTTTTCAACATGAATAAAGATGGAAACCTTCGCCGGGTAGTGACCGGGGAAAAAGTCGGCACTCTTGTGAGGGGGTAATTCCTAAGTATATTTCCTATTCATTTATTTGCAGTATCTACTATCTTACAGGCTTCCTAATCCACGCCTGTGAAAAACTATTAAACCGTTTCTTCATATTATTTAATAGTTTGACAACCTCAGGATCCCGATTTTATGGATAGCCAACTAAGTCTTTCTATCATTGAGATCATCGTATTGATGCTTGGGGCAATTACGGTTGGCATTACTATCCATTTTTTTATTACGAGTCGTCGCACTTTAAAAGCCTCTTCTCCCGCGGCCATCACAAAAGTTCACAAGGACCTTGAAGACTGGAAGCTCAGGTATTTCAATGAGATCGAAAAGAGAGATAAAGAATTATCGGAACTGAAGCAAAAATTGCAGGATGCAGAGGAGAACAGTAATATCTATTCCATCGAAGCAGAAGAGACGCGGAAGGAGAACAAAAAGCTCCAGGCAGAACTGGGAACAATAAAAAAGACCGATCCATCTTCCCCACCAGGCAAGACCGGGTATATGGAACAACTCTTCCAGGCTCAAAACAATCTTAAAGAATACAACGAAAAGATAAACAGCCTCCTCAGCCAGATAGATATTGTGAAGGAAACAGAGGAGAAACAACAGGAGATGCTGAAAAATAATGAAGAGTTAGCTAACCAGGTGGATGACCTGAAGCTTCTGTTGTCGCAGAAAGAAAAAGAGGTAAGTAACATACAGCAGAAACAGCAGCTAACCCAGGAAATGAATTCCATGATCGACAGCGCTTATAACGAATTCAATGTATTACAGGATAAGATCCATAAACTGGAAAGCCAGGTTGGCGCCTCTAAAAGAACAAGTATCGACTATGAAGATCTTCGCGAGGAACATTTTAAAACCGTTCGGGACCTGGAAGAACAGAAGTTAAAATACAATGCGGTTTTCACCGAGAACCAGCAATTACAGGATTCGCTCAGGGAAACCGAGGATAAGTTGAGAGAAGCCAATTTCCAGCGGCAACAACTACAAAAGAAAGTGGCCTATCTCGAAGAGATCAATAATGATATGGAAGAAGTGAATGAAGCCAATAAAAAACTCGAGGGACAGATCAAAAGGATCGGGGAACTGGAAAGTATGCTGAATATGATGGCGAAGGAAAGAACGAGATAGGTCGTAAATGAAATGAATGCATAATTAAACTTGCCCGTACGCGACCAGTAAGCCCCGACCCAAACTCCTTCGGAGAAGGGCTTTTATCATTCATACAGGTCTTGTAACGATATTATTTTTGTTTAAATAACAGTAATCATGAAAGGGGATATAGCAGGCATCCGGAAGAATTATTCTCAAAAAAAATTATCGGAAAAGAAAGCAGCGGAAGATCCTTTCCGCCAGTTTGCCAAATGGTGGAAGCAGGCAATTGCTTCTTCTATCGATGAAGTAAATGCCATGACGCTGGCAACCGCATCAGCAGATGGATTACCCTCGGCCCGCATCGTCCTGTTGAAGGATTTCAGTACAAAAGGCTTTAGTTTTTTTACCAATTATGATAGCTTCAAGGGCCAACAGCTGGCCGAAAACCCCAGGGCTTGTCTTGTTTTTTTCTGGAAGGAACTCGAAAGGCAGGTTCGTATCACAGGTTTTACAGAGAAACTCGATGAAGAATCAAGTAGCAGCTATTTCAGATCAAGACCGGCTGCAAGCCAGGCGGGTGCAGTCGCTTCACCTCAAAGCCGGGTTATCGTGAACAGGGAATGGCTGGAGGAGCAATACAAAGCTGTAAAACTCATTTCCAAAGGGAAAAAGATCCCACGCCCTGAACATTGGGGCGGGTATATTGTAAAACCCGTGATAATGGAGTTTTGGCAGGGGCGAGCCGGTCGTCTTCATGACAGGCTACAATACAGCCTGCAAAGCGATGGGGCCTGGAAGATGGAGCGTTTAGCCCCTTAGGAATGCCAGGTTATTTCTTACTCTTCTTGGCGGCTGCTTTTTTCTTTGCAGCAGGTGATGTAGCCGGCCTGCTTTTCCCGAATGAACCTTTGAAACGTTTTCCTTTTGCTGTTTTTTTATCTCCCCTACCCATGATTAGTATATTTTATTTCGCGAATGTATTGAAATAAAAAAGCTCCTGTGCAAAACAGGGAGCTTTTAATTAATTAATGATCCGGATTACATTTTTGCGGCCAGTTCCTTACCTGCTTTGAATCGGGCTACTTTTTTTGCTTTAATGGTGATCTCGGCTCCTGTTTGTGGGTTACGTCCCTTACGGGCTTTTCTTTTTGAAACCACAAAAGTTCCAAAACCTACCAGGGTAACCTTACCTCCGCCTTTCAACGTTTTTGTTACCGCCTCAATAAATGAATCAAGCGCTTCGTTTGCCTGTGTTTTTGTGATGCCGGTGTCGTCAGAGATCTTTGCAATTAAATCAGCCTTGTTCATGTTCGTTGTTTTTGTTGGTTTGGTAGTCCGACAAATTTAGACGGTTTTTGATACCAGCAAAAAAAAGTTGATATCTTTTTCCAAACGTATAAACCCGTTGAAGCCTTAATGGGCAAGGATTTGGGGCTTTTCTCCTTTGCCCACTGCATTTATAAAAAAATAAAATTCTTTTGCACACTCAATGCACAAGCTGCATGACGGAACGAAATGCAATGAATTTATTTCCCCATTTTTCCGTAGCTCTTTTTCTCATCTCTTCGGCGTTCTCCCTGATATACCGATTGTACAGAGCTTTACTGTCGGCATAATATTGCACGGCATAAGTAATACCATCGGATTCATCTGTTTCCAGTAATTGAAGGATGATAGCTTTTGTAAAACATCCGGTCGCGATAATATCCGGGATATGTTCGTCCCTGAGCCAACTGAACCAGGCATCCGCGATGGAGTGATCTACTTTAATGGTAACGTTATAAACGATCATGTTTAAATTTTTACATCTAGATAGATCGGGCAATGATCACTATGCTTCACATCGTGGAAGATCTCTGCGTCTTGCAGGCACTTTTTTAAAGGTTCGGTGGTAGTGATATAATCAATTCTCCATCCCTTGTTCTGCAAGCGCACAGTAGGAAAACGCTGGCTCCACCAACTATATCGATGCGGCTCTGCATGGAAGGTGCGGAAAGTATCGGTCCAGCCCGCATCGAGGAATTGGGTCATCCATTCCCTTTCTGCGGGTAAAAAGCCTGATGAATTCTTATTCCCCTTTGGATCATGAATATCGATTTCCTTATGTGCGATATTATAATCGCCGCAAAGGATGAGTTTGGGGTATTTGTTTTGAAGGATTTCAAGATATTGATAGAATTCATCCAGCCAGCAATATTTATAAGTTTGCCTTTCCTCCCCGCTGGTGCCGGAAGGGAAATAAGCATTGATCAACCGCACATCTTTGAAGTCAAGCTGGATGACACGACCTTCATCATCGCTTACCTTATGTCCTGTGCCATATTGGATATTCTCAGGTTTTATTTTAGTAAAAACGGCTACACCACTGTATCCTTTTTTCTGGGCACTATACCAATAATGATGATAGCCCAGTGCTTCTATTTCCTTTACATCCACATCACCTTCGCTCGCTTTGATTTCTTGTAAACAAATAACGTCAGCAGGATCGGTCCTGAGCCATTCAAGAAACCCTTTTTTAATAGCAGCACGAATGCCATTAACATTATAACTTATTATACGCATTGCTCAATTGTTTAATCTCCTGGATATTTTATTGATCCAGGCTACGAAGTACTTCCATAAAAATCTGTTCCAACACTATTATACAAGTTAGGGATGAAAAATTTCCTGTACGTTTGGAAAGCAATTTACGGTTTACTATGGAAGCACCTATTGAGCCGGCTGTAACCGGCACCAAAAGAATCATACCTGCTAAGGAACAAGTATACCTCGAGGGACCCAAAAGCAGGGGCTATGAGTTAAGCTTTGCCTGGCGGGTATTTCGGCAGTTTATCAAAGGCTTCCGCACACTCCATTTTGTTGGACCTTGTATCACCGTCTTTGGTTCCGCAAGATTTAAAAATGATCATCCTTACTATACAAAAGCGGTGGAGTTCGGTAAACGTATCGCTGAACTGGGATTTACCACTATGACCGGTGGCGGGCCCGGTATTATGGAAGCTGCCAATAAAGGCGCATTTGAAAATGAGGGAAGGTCTGTAGGTTGCAACATCCAGTTGCCTTTTGAACAGCAGGCCAACCCTTACCTGCACAGGTCAGTGAACTTCGAACATTTTTTTGTACGTAAGGTATTGCTGGTAAAATATTCCTATGCTTTTATCATCATGCCCGGTGGCTTTGGTACGATGGATGAATTCTTTGAAACCCTGACATTAGTGCAAACCAAAAGCATTACCCAGTTCCCGATCGTGTTGTTCGGAAAAGAATTTTACCAGCCATTGATGGAAAGTATCGAATACTGGGCGCAACAGGGAACCATATCAAAAGAAGACATGAACCTGGTACTGGTCACCGATGATATCGACGAAGCAATGCAGCATATAAGCCATTATATCAATACCAACTACAAGATCAAGCCCCGTAAACGACTCTGGGGCTTCTTTGAAAAGCGATAAGCTCGATGGATAGGAAAGTTGTGGGTGATTAGCGAAACAATGGTGAGATTCAAAATGGTCAGTGCCGGGCGGAACAGCAGTATGTGTTGAACCGCATTACTTCGAAAGATTTAAAAATTTCAACTGATGAATACAACGGAGATATTGGGTTACACAGCAGCAGCTGTTACCGTTTTCACCTTCCTGCCGCAGGTGATCAAGACCTGGAAAGAAAAATCTGCAAAGAACATTTCGCTTAATATGTTCCTGATCGCGGTGGCCAACGAGATCCTCTGGATCTGGTACGCTATCCTTATTCATAATACGGTGATCATTGCTACCAATATTATTATGATGTCTATGGCGCTTACGATGATCTCACTGAAACTCAGGTATAAAAATGACTGAGATAAAAGCCATCATTTTTGACCTGGGCGGTGTATTGATCGACTGGGATCCCCGCTATGTGTACAGGACTGTTTTCGATTCCGAAGAAAAAGTGGAATGGTTCATTCAGAACATTTGCACACTCGACTGGAATGAAAAACAGGATGCAGGATACCTCATAGCAAATGCGGTAGAAGAAAAAGTAGCCGAATTCCCGGAATGGGAAAGGGAAATAAAGATCTATTATGACCGAT
>DATLCB010000182.1:0-35260 GCA_035526625.1 Chitinophagaceae bacterium | reverse complement strand
AACCGAACGTGTGGCATTATTATAAGAAATGTTCCTTACGAACTGGTCCTGCCGGCGCCAGCCATAATTATAACTACCACCAAGGCTTATACTAAGTGCATTCAAGGGCTGGAAGTTAAGCGTCAGCCCAATGTTATTGTTCTTAACCGTATTTTCAAAACCAACAAAACCTCCGGCGTTGAATGAGGCATATATTTTTTTTCTTGTGTCACTTGTTACAAAGAAATTCGGTCCGAAACCAATAGGTCTGCGCATGGCACCAGCACCTCTGAGCGCATTGTTGGAGATCTCGAAAGGGTTATAGGAAATACCCATTCCCGCTTGCCAGTTATTCTTAAAAACTGCATTGGAATTAAAGTTGAAGAAATCAAAAAGAAAACGTCCACCCGCATCCCATTTTGCCCAATGATTGATATTTAATCTTGCTGACCTGAAAATGGAAAATGCTTTTTGCCATGCCAGGCCGGCCCAGGTAAATTGATTGATCTCATTCGCTGTCTGCATGAAACCGATATCGTTCAATTCCAGTCCGGCGGAACGATAAGTAATACCGGTCTCAAATCTTAAAACTTCTCCATGTTTTCCCGGCTTGCCCCCTGATTTGCCAAATTTGATCGTACCACCCGTACCACTCAGCGATGTGCGATCGGGATCAAGCGTTATTCCTTTGGCATCTGGTCGCTGGAACAAATGTTCAAAAGAAGTTTGTGTCCTGTAGATAGCTTCTTTGCTTCCATTTACATTACTGGCAATGAGGTTTCCCTTGATATACCAGGTACGGTTCTTCCAGTAATGCTGAAAGTCGAGACCACCCGAGAATGCATTATGATGAAGTCTATCACTCAATCCTTTTTCACGGTTGACGGCGGTAATGATACCACCAATGATGGTTTGACCTCCCCTGAAATCCTTTTGCAATCTTGTGATGAAAAAATTGGTGATCGGTTCGATCATCTCTTTTCTTCTCTCACCATTTTTATCGATCGTCGCCATTTCTCTTTGAGTGATGCTTTCGAGTATGCCGATGCTGAATCCTTTTTTTGTTTTACCGCTGAACTTGGCAGCGCCGAGGATAGAAGTATTCTGTGGAGATTTTGCAAATTCACCAGGACCAGTGTTTGCGAATCCGTGCGGGGAGCCGCCGATACGCCGCGAATAGAAGAGAAGATCGGCATCGTAATCACCACCCAGTTGTGAGCCTGTCAGTTGATAATCGAATATATTGCGGCTTTCCACGAAGAAGGGACGTTGTTCAGGAAAAAAATTCTGGAAACCATCTATACGCACCTGCGAAGGGTCGGCCTCTACCTGCCCGAAATCCGGATTAACAGTGAAGTCAAGGATAAGATCATTGGTAATAGCAAGCTTGCCATCGACGCCTGCTGTGATCTTTGCATCGGAACCATCAGCAAAAGGATTACCCGGCTGCTTTTTATATTTATCCATCTGCATAGTAACGTAGGGAGCGATCTCAACCTGGCGGTGAACCGGAATATCTTTCAGACCATGTAATTCACCAAACCGGCTTACCCATACACCCGAGCTTTGAGGGATCAATACCCAGGTACTGCGTTCTTCTTTCCGGAATAAACGGCGGTGTACCTGTATGCCCCATACTTTATCCTTTTCATTGCCGTAACGCAATTGACTGAAAGGAATTTTCACTTCAGCGCTCCAGCCTTTTTCATGCACATGTGTTTTGGAATACCAGATCGGGTTCCAGCTCGCATCCCAGTTATTACCATTATTAGAGACGAACTCATCGCCGCGTACACCTGATACGGAAATGGTAAAAGAAAATGCAGTGCGCTGGTCATGATAGCTGTCAATATTGATCTCCATCCAATCGCCGGGGAATTGGTCACGACGACTCATCCTTTTTACAATAGAGTCGGGTGCATTGTCATGGCATTGGTAGGCGATATAAAGGAATTTATCATCGTAGAGTATCTTGAAGTTGGAAGGATAGGAGGGCGCTTTGCCCTCAGCAGGCTGGTACTGGATAAAATCGCCGCCCCATTGCACGGCATTCCAGGCTTCTTCATTGGGAATACCATCAAGCGTGATAGTACCTGCCACCCGTTGGGTGAAGTATTTTTTTTGTTCGATAACGGAATCGGTTTTCTGTGCAACAACTGTCATGGCAAACAGGTTACACAGCAGGATAAGCATGCTGGTTTTCATGGCTCAATGTTACGGTTTGGTTTAAAAACGCGGATTGAGAAAATTAACAACGGTCAAACTTTCAGGATATGCGGCGCAGTAAACTCTTTTACACTCAAACAATTGTTAAAAACAGCGTCGTTCAAAAAGGGGTTGACGTATCTTTGACTTCTGCAATCAAATTCTTCCATTGGTTATTTAGATTTGTAAAAATGAAATTATGAAAACAGTTTTTAGCCTTATTTTTTTCTGCCTGCTTTTCTCAGCAGCCAATGCCCAATCCAAAACCTCCGTACCCGACAACAATAAAAAGATCCAGACAGTTGAAGCGTCCTGCGGCGAATGCCAGTTCAAACTACCGGGCAAAGGTTGTCATCTCGCCGTTCGTATCGATGGCAAAGCTTACTTCGTGGATGGGACTTCCATTGATGAACATGGAGATGCGCATGCCAACGATGGTTTTTGTGAAGCGATCCGCAAAGCGCAGGTACAGGGAACTATTGTGAATGACAGGTTCCAGGCAACTTATTTCAAGCTCCTGGCTGTCTCAAAGGACAAAGAACCAAAAAAGACTACCGCGGGACAAAACAGATAATTTTGGATGTTTTAGATACTTACTGTACTCTTATGGTCTAAAACATGTTAATATGTCCAGCTCAGCCAAAAAAACTGCTTTTCGTTTTCTCCTTGCTGCTTTTATGCTTTCCTTAGTTGCGGTAGCATGTAATAACAAAAAAGACAAGAAAGAAGAGACCACAAAACTAGACACTACTAAAATTGATCAGGGGCCACTTCCTCCAGTGAAAGATACATCTGGCATGGATAGGGATACCGCCGATGTGCGTCCTATAGCACCGGTTGACCCGGTAAAACCAGGTGAATAAGTAGCACTGGGTTTGGCAGGTAAAGAATTTTGGATGTATTGATTACTTGTCGTACACTTATATTCTAAATCTTTTTAAGATGACAAGCCACACTCACAAAACTGTTTATCGGTTATTCCTTGGTGCTTTGATGCTCTCTTTTGTCATAGCCTGCAACAGTAAGAAGGACAAAAAAGTAGATACTGCTACCGCGGATACGGTAAAAGTAGATTCAACGCCTCCTCCACCTCCCATGAAAGATACTATGGGGATGGACAAGGATACGGCCGACACTCGCCCGGTCAAGCCGGGAGAGTAAGGTAAGTTTCGGTTCTGCAAGATTCATCACCTGTCTTTCATAAGACGGGTGATTTTATTTTGCAGGCGCTGTTTCCGCATTTACTTCAGCGATCGCCTTATGCTGGCTCCGATTATGCAGCAATTTATGTATCATCCAATGCTCAAGCCGATGGTGTGCGGGTATCAGCAACGCGGCAAAAGCTACAAAGATGAGTATCTCATAAACAGGAGTATGGTTCGTAAGTTTTGCGACGGTTGGGTGCAGCAGCAGCGTCAGGTATTCAAAAAGGAATAGAAGGGATAATACACCCAACAACCTGATCAGCTTGATGTGGACATTTATACGGCTGAGTATGATAGTGACCAGGAAGATCCCGGGTATGAATATGGCGATAAGCAGCATTTGTAACTGCTGGAAACGTTCTTTCTTTTTTATATCCCTTTCTTCTTCCAGTTCAAGTTGCCGTAGTTGTTCATTGCTGGAAATGACCTGCGATTCCCTGATCTTATCCTTGCTGTTCACCGAATCATTCAATCCACGCACATAGGTGACATAAGTAAAAGCGCTGTCGATATCCTTTACTTTTTTATAATGATCGGTCAAAAATTCCGCCGCCTCGAGTTCCTTGGAGAGAAAGCCATCTTTTTTTGCGATCGTGAGGGACAGGTTGGCGTAATAACCTGCCGAATCGTATTGTCTGCCGTTCTCAAATAATTTGGCAAGACCGAGGGCTGCTTCGCAAAGTATCTCATCATCCTGCGCAGCCTGCAGGTATAGAATACCTGCCTGGTAGTAGAGGAGTGAGTTTCGGTGATCATCCAGTTTGCGATAAGTATGACCAAGTCCAGTCATGGAAATGCCGATATTATCGGGGTCGCCGCCCGACTTAGCGATCTCGAGGGAGCGGCTGTAATAGACAAAAGCTGAATCCGAATTATCGAGGCGGTCATGTGCGTCGCCTATATTCAACGCAATATTATATTTTAGTTTTTCGACATTGTATCTCCGGATAACGGAATCAGCTTTAGCGTAATACTCTAACGCATTTGCATATTGTTCCTGTAAAACATAAACGATCCCTATATTCATCAGTACGCTGGCCAGGTTATGGGAGTTGTTTCGTTTCTCTTCGATCTTCAATTTTTCAATATTCAGTTCCAGCGCACGGGGATAATTGCCAATCCTCATGAAAGTATTAGCGAGTATACCGGTGGCGCGGGACTCACCTTCGGTGTAATTGATTTTTTTGGCGAGCGATAATGCCTGGAAGGATAATACCAGCGCGGTATCAGGATTATATAAACTCGCGGCACTTGCCCATCTCCACATCAGCGTGACCCGGTTCGTATCTTCTTTTTCAGTAGTAAGCAATCGGGCAAGACTATCAGCTTTTGCTCTCTGAGCAAACGGAGAAGCGCCATTGGAGAAAAAGAAGATGAAAAGAAAGATAAGTTTAGATACCCGAAAATGTTGGCCCGGAGCGGTCATAGCAGTAGTGGTTAAAGAGAATGACGTTTGTAAATTATGTTTTTTCAGCGTCTTCTCCTTTTTATATGCTTACTTTCTTCTATATTTATTAACTAATTCGGTACGCACTGCTATTTATGATAAAACGAATGCTACTCTTCGCCGTTCTTATTCTTTGCGGCAGTATATCTTTTGCACAAAGTTTTTATGAGTTCCATTATCATTACAAGAACCCTGATGGTTCTGATGATAATTATAAGGCATTAGTGTTGCGCAACGCGGATGGCACCGGCATTATGCGAATCGTATTTCCCGACGAAGAGACAAAGCAAAATCATATTGTAGAAGTGACCATCCAGGAAGAGTACGGAGATTATACGGACGGCTCACCCGACAGCACTACGCTTATCCTGATCGGCATAGAGGAGAAGCATATTGTCGGGAAAGGGGAATTTTCCGCCGATCATTTTGTTTTTGAACTTAGTGATAGCGGCTACTTTGAACCTTCTTATGTCTTGACATTCCCAGAAGACAGTTCAGAAAATTTTATTAAAGGGACCATTGACAATATGCGTCTTTTAAATGATGTTGACCTGAGCGAGGATTTTGTGTTGCAATATTTTAAAAAGGATGAAGATTTTTACAAGGACCTTTTTGAAACAAAGACCCGAAGCCTCGATCCAAAAGAAAAACAAACAAGGTTATTCCTTTGCCTCGTAGCCAATACCAATGATAAAAAGATCGGGAAGACCTGTGCCGTAGATCTTAAGAATACATTGGACACTTATAAGGAGGTGGCTGAGTTCCTTGAAATACAGTTTGTGCCGAAGGTGATCGAAGGAGCGGAGTTTAGCAAACTGAATGTTGATAAAGCGATCAATGCAATTCGCCCCGCACCCAATGATATAGTTGTGTTTTATTACACCGGTCACGGGTTTAATGAAGGCAGGGATGCTTACCGCTTTCCCTACCTTGACCTGCGCGACAAAACCTACCAGGAATACGGCGGACAATACACCATGAATATGGAAGCGATCTACCAGAAAATAAAAATGAAGGGAGCCCGCCTGAATCTTGTATTAAGTGATTGCTGTAACAACGATCCTTCTCAATCACAAAACATGACCTCGGAGGATCCCGATACCAGGGTATCATCCATCGGATGGGATAAGAACAAGTGCATCGCTCTTTTTATGAATTCCAAAAGAATGTCTGTGCTCGCCACCGCCGCTCAGAAAGGTGAACTATCTGCTGGAAATATCTCGGAAGGTGGATTCTTTACGGCTAACTTTTTGCAAACACTGGAGAAACATATTGGGAAAGTAAGAACGACAGCAAAACCGCTGGAACCTACCTGGAATAGTATCCTAAACTTGTCCGCTACGGAAACAACTACCCGCGCCGTCCGTAAATGGTGCCGTATGCCCGATGATTCCGTACAAAAATGCACACAGCACCCGGTTTCCAAAATGGAATAACTTTCTATTATTTAATTAATGAGACCCATCTTGTCTGTCAGTTCCTTGAAGCGGGGATCCGACCTCATCTCTTTGAGCATAGGATAACGGATGCAGAATATCATACCCAAACAGGCGATACCGGTGCGCTGTTCGTAGCTTTTATTAAGAAAATGGAAAGCTTTATCATAATCTTTCAGACCAAGGTATATGAATGCATAATCAATATAGAGGAGGAGCCCGGGGTCTGTTTGCTCTCTTTCCTTTAACCGTTCGATAAACTCCAATGCTTTTTCCTTTTGCCCCGTTACAGCGTAGGCATGACCCAATGTAGTAAGCCCTTTCAATGGGTGGCCGATCAGCTTATGGTATTGTTCAAGGTCTTTGATCGCTTTGTCCGTTTCTTTTTTTATCAGGTAAACCATTCCTCTCCCTTCGAACCCACGGCGGAAAAGGGGGTCCATTTCTATAGCTTTATTGTATTGCTCGATCGCTTCATCAAAGCGGTCGGCAAAGGCATAGGCATCAGCGAGGTTGCAAAGCAACGGGAGCGAGAGAGGGTCCAGCACTACAGCCTGCTGCATTTTTTCGATCGCCTTTTCAAAGTCACCTTTGGCGATCAGGTACCATCCATGGACCTGGTTGATGAGTGAAGAATTAAGGCTAAGGCTTAGTGCTTTTTCGAGCGAGGCTTCAGCTCCTTCAAAATCCCAGTTATGATAGAATTTTATAGCCGCCAGTGAAAGGTATGACTCGGCATGATTGGGATCCAATTCGATTGCCTTAAGTGTATAATCCTTTGCTTTTGGATAGGCTTCGCCGGGTGGTATCAATCCAGCAGAACCCATAAAAGAGTAACAGTAGGAGAGAGCGCAATAAGGAAGGGCAAATGAAGGATCAATAGCGATCGCTTCCTCAAAATTCTTTATTGCCTTCTTAATTTCCTCAGGATTGGACTTGTTCCAATGAAAACGGCCTTTCAGGTATAAATTATATGCCTCGATATTACCAGTAGAGGGCTTAATGATATGCTCTTTCTTTTCAGGACCGTTGAAGTTCTCTTTCAACCGTGTCAGGATCTTCAATGAGATCTCATCCTGCACCTCGAAAATATCTTCCAGATCACTGTCATATACTTCCGACCACACATGATAACCATCAGCTGTATTAATAAGCTGTGCGGTGATGCGCATTCTTTTTCCTGATTTGCGGACACTGCCCGCCAATACTGTGCTTACACCTAATTTATTTCCTATCTGCCTTATGTCTTCATTTTTCCCTTTGAAAGAAAATGAAGAACTACGGGCCGTTACCTGCAAGCCTTCTACCCGTGTAAGGGCATTAAGTATCTCTTCAGATATCCCATCACTGAAATATTCATTTTCAGGATCGGCGCTCATATTCACAAAAGGAAGAACAGCTATGCTTTTTTCCGAACCGGCTTTTACGCCGATCTGCACTGCCGTGGGAACGATCAACCCTTCATTGGCGACAGCATACACTTCAACCGGCCGTTTTACATTTTTCAAATTGAACCTGCCCAGTAATACTGTTTTGATATCAACCTGGTTCTTTACCTCATCATGAATTTTATCCGAGATCAGCACCGCGCCGGGAACGGACAAACTTTCTATCCGTGAGGCCAGGTTGACGCAGTCGCCGTATACTCCCTCCTTGTCATACACAATGTCACCGGAATGCAAGCCAATGCGTAAGGACACCTTAGGGTCCTGTTGCAATTCCTTTTGGATAGCAGAGGCCGACCTTACCGCGTCAATGGCGCTGCCGAAAATGCTGAGGGTGCCATCACCAAAATATTGAAGGATCTTGCCATTATGACCGGGAATATATTTTTCCAGTGTTTCCCGTTGCCTGTCACGCAGGATCTTTGCCCGCTGCTCGTCTTCCTGCATCATGGCCGTATACCCTGTCATGTCGGCAAACATGATCGCCGCCAGTTGACGTACAGGCTCAGATGGTAATGAAAGATCATCGGGTGTCAGCATCAGCAATAAATTGAATTTTCAAATTTACTACTTCTTCTGCAAGCACTACGGCTTCAGTTTGCTTCATACAAAAATACAGGCACACGGATGACACTGGTTTTCCAGATATCCACTGATCTATGCTGCTTCGCAGCATGAGGATAATAGTCCGCATAATGGTTTCATGATGTCATTTATCCTGCCCGGGTCAGGATAAAATCCGTTATGATCCGTTTCAACTATGTCATCCCCGTGCTAAGTTCAATATGCAGTAATTCAACTTATATTAGCAGTTCAAACTTTCTTTATCATGCGATCAATAAAAAACCTGTTATTCACAATTACTTTCTCTATGATAGGATTCGGCTCAATTGCCCAGCAACCTTTTCCCAAAAAAATGAAAAAGGAGATGGCGGCCAAAGTGGTGGATGCCTGCCGTCATGCATGGGAAGGATATAAAAAATACGCCTGGGGTTTTGATGACCTGCGTCCCCTCACGAAGAATGGGCGCAACTGGTACAAGCAATCGATGCTGATGTCACCCGTTGATGCCTTTGATACATTCATCATGCTTGGAATGAAAAAAGAAGCAGCCGAAGCAAAGGAACTGATCTTATCGAAGCTGAGTTTTGATGTAGATAATGATGTGCAGGTATTTGAAATAGTGATCCGTCTGCTCGCAGCCCTGCAAACGGCATATGAAATGGATGGAGATAAACGTTTTCTTACGCTCGCGGAAGACCTGGCGAAAAGACTGATGCCTGCCTTTAATACGCCTACAGGCATTCCTTACCGGTATGTGCATTTACAAACCGGTAAAACGAGGGATCACCTGAACAATCCAGCTGAGATCGGAACACTGATGATGGAATTCGGCAAGCTCTCAAAGCTGACCGGGAATGCCACGTATTATAATACAGCTAAAAAGGCGATCATGCTTGTTTATGAAAAAAGAAGTGCGATCGGTTTAGTAGGAGAAGTGATCGATGCAAATACCGGTCAATGGACCAGAACAAGGAGCCATATAAGTGGGTATATCGATTCTTACTATGAGTATCTATATAAATCATGGAAGCTTTTTGGTGATAACGATTTTAAGACTGCCTGGGATGTTCATGAAGCTGCTATCAAAAAATACCTGATCAGGAAGCAGCCGAATGGTTGGTTCATGGCGCAGGTGGACATGAATACAGGCCAGGAACTTTCCACAGTTTACGGAGCATTGGATGCATTTTATGCGGGCCTGACTGCTTATGCAGGTGATGTACCTACCGCGAGGGAAATGCAGAAAGCCAATTATTATATGTGGACCCGTTTCAATATTGAGCCGGAAGAATTTGATTTTAAAAAGGATTCCATTCTCTATGCTTCCTACGTGCTACGCCCGGAAAATATCGAAAGCTGTTTCTATCTCTATCGGTTAACGGGTAATGATACTTACCTGCACATGGGCAAAAGAATGGTGGACGATATTATCACGCATTGTAAGGCAGAAGCAGGATTTGCATCATTGAAAAGTGTGGTCACGAAGGAAAAATCAAATGGCATGGAAAGTTTTCTTTTTGGTGAGACCTTTAAATATGCTTACCTGCTTTTTGCGCCCAGGTCAGCTATCGACCTTGATAAAGTAGTATTAACTACCGAAGCGCATCCTTTTAAAATTGAAAAGAAATAGAACCCGAATGATCTTCAGGGAAGCATTGGTTTCTGATATACCGCAGATACAGGTAGTGAGGAATGCGGTAAAAGAAAATAGGTTATCCGACCCGGCACTGGTGCCTGACAGCGATGTGGAGGACTATATTACCCGTCGTGGAAAAGGATGGGTTTGCGTGGTCGATGATCGTATTGTTGGGTTTTCGATCGTTTCTGTGGCAGATACAAATGTCTGGGCACTGTTCGTTGATCCCGGAAATGAAGGAAAGGGGATAGGTAAAAGATTACATGAGGAAATGATGAACTGGTATTTTGCTCAGAGCAGGCAGGACATATGGCTTGGTACGGTCCCGGGGACAAGGGCCGAAAGTTTTTATCGCAAAGCGGGTTGGCGGGAAACCGGGATGCATGGAAAAGGGGAGATCAAGTTTGAAATGAGCGCCCAAGAATGGGACGACAGGGTCTGACCTTATTTTCAAATAACTTTAAGCAACCTTCTTTAGCATAATTCTTGTCTTATTGGCTGGAGATGACCAAAATAATCACACATGAAAAATATCGCTTTAATTTTTATCCCCTTGTTGCTTGCAGGTTTTATGCTACCGGAAGAGAAGTGCAGTACACCCAGGCCTCATACCACGAAGCATGACGGACCTTATGTGCTGTATAAGAATAACCAGCTTTTTGTAAAGTATATCATCGACGATCATGGCGTTAAAAAAATGCAGGCTGATAGTATGCCGCTGGAGAAACGTATGGAGGTCTCTTTACAGGTAGCTACGGATGATCCCGGGAAAATGCTCGATGTAAAATTGAAGGAGCGATTGGAAAATGAGAAAGCAGAATTTCCAGGGGTAGATAAAATGTTCATCGTATCCGATATCGAGGGGAACTTTGCTGCTTTCAGAAAATTATTGGTAGCAGGGGGCGTTATTGATTCTAACTATAACTGGAAATTTGGTAATGGGCATTTGGTGCTGACAGGTGATTTCGTAGATCGTGGTATGCAGGTCACTGAGGTGCTCTGGCTGATCTATTCGCTCGAAGAAAAAGCAAAAACAGCCGGCGGTTATGTTCATTATATACTGGGCAACCATGAGATCATGAACATGAGTGGCGACCTTCGTTACCTGCATCCTAAATATGTGGAAGCTTCTGGTTTACTGCAGGAAGGTTTTACTTCTTTATATGGCGAGAACTCCGAACTGGGTCGCTGGCTGCGTACAAAAAATGTTATGGAAAAGATCGGAGATGTCCTTTTTATGCATGGAGGTGTCTCGGCAGCGGTGAACAGGCAGGAGCTTTCAACCACAAGACTGAATAAACTCGTCCGCCCTTTCTATGGAGACAGCCTCTATAATTATAAGAACCTTGTATTGGATACATTGTACAGTGATCTTGGTCCTTTCTGGTACAGGGGTTATTATAAGGCCAGTCCATCTTCAGAAATAAACACGGTTGACAGTACACTCATGATCTATAGGGTTAAAAAGATCGCTACCGGTCATACCGTGGTTGCAGATACTATCACGGCAAGATTCAATGGCAAGGTTATCAATACCGATGTGCACCATGCGGGAGGGCACTCAGAAGCGGTGTTGATGGAAGGTGGAAAATATTATAGGATAACAGCTTCAGGGGAGAAGAAGATGTTGATTGAGCAATAAGGACCCAGATACAAGAACCAAATAAATTTAAAATTCCAATGTGAACCAGTTATTTCGGGTCTTGGATTTTTTCTAATTCAGAAGACAGTATAGTCAATTATCAGCACGCTTTTTCAAAAAGATGAAAAAATGAGAATGAACTCTTTTGCTTCCTGTCTTAACCAAGATCTCTGGTCTCCATTTCCTGACTGCTGTTCGTAATGACAAGCCTAAGCCAGTAGGCAGACTCCTTAGATTCTCTGCGGCAGGTTTTTATTTTCATTTTAAAATCTTTGTCCCCGATACTTTCGTTTGCTTCAATATAGTTTGCTCCCGGTGAACTCCCTGACCTTAGCAGTTTATATTCATTGTTAGCTGCATTTTTAGGAAGCTTTAAGCAAAAATTCCTTATTCTTTGAGCAAATATTGTTACCCTTTTCTTCTAGGTCATATACTTTCTTTGGTGCTTCCATATAGATTTGTTTTTCAAAATTTCTTCCTTTCTATCATACCCCGTCGTCTTTTTGGCTTTTTTTGTATGTTTCTTTCTCCATTTATTTGGTTCTTGTATCTTGGTTCTTAGATTTTGTTTATGCGAACAAGAATAAAGATCTGCTGCATATCTTCCGTTGAAGAAGCCAGAATGGCCATTGAATATGGTGCCGACACACTGGGACTTGTTGGTAAAATGCCGAATGGTCCTGGCCCGATACCTGATGAGCTTATTGCTGCCATTGCCAGAACGATCCATCCGCCGATCTCTTCTTTCCTGCTCAGCAGCGAGCAAACTGCTAAAAGCATTATCGATCATGTAAAAAGGGTTCATACCAATACGGTTCAGATAGTAGATGAACTGCTGGATAAAGATTACCGAAAGATCCGGGAGGCGCTTCCGCACCTCCGTATCGTTCAGGTGATCCATGTAACAGGGGAGGAAAGTATTGATGAAGCCTTGCAGGTGAACAGCGAAGTCGATGCGATCTTACTGGACAGTGGTAACCCCAAAGCCGCCGTTAAAACATTGGGTGGTACAGGTAATACACATAATTGGGATATTAGCAGGGAATTGGTAAAAGCGGTGGCGGTGCCTGTTTTCCTGGCGGGAGGGCTTCATGCCGGTAATGTAGCAGAAGCTATTCGTATCGTACAACCTTTTGGCGTAGATATATGCAGCGGGGTACGCAGCCATGGAGAGCTTGACAAAGAAAAACTCCGATCATTTATGATAGCAGTACGATCTGTTCAAAAAAACTAAGCTAATTAATTTACCGGTTGCAAAACTTTGGCTAATTTGTTCCCGTTGACCATTAAATAATAAATTAAACAAACCAACATGAGAAAACTGATAATCGTTTTTTTATCTGTTAGCCTTTTTGCAGCCTGTAATAATAAAAAGGATGAGAAAAAAACGGATGTTAAAGAAGAGAAGACCAGTGATGTTAAAGAGTCTGGTGACAAAGAAAAACCAAAAGAAGAGGAAACAACCAATACCAGCAGTGACTGGAATTCTTCTGATGTTAGCGCCTTTGTCGATAACTGCACATCTGAAGCAGTTAGAAAAGGAATGCAACAGCAGAAGGCTTCCGACTACTGTAATTGCATGCAGCGTAAGCTGGAAGTGATGTATCCAAAGAAAGCAGAAGTGGCTGGTCTTGATATCGAGAGCCCAACGATCAAATCCATGATTCAAAAATGTCTTGAATAAGAGACAGCAAAACAAATAACCGCAAGCCTCCTGTCTTTTGCAGGGGGCTTTTGTTTATCCGATATTGAACAAAGGATCAGGAATGTTGAAGGGGGAGAACCACTTCTTTGTTTGAAATACATGTGCTTGTCTGTTTGTTATTCACCTTTAGGTTTTATCCCTATTCCCGCTTAAATTTGCCCTCCCCGATAAAAGAGGGATTAAAGCAGCTAAAATGGCAAGAACAATAGCTTTCAGGGATGCCCTTCGTGAAGCGATGAGTGAAGAGATGAGGCGTGACGACCGGGTGTACCTGATGGGTGAAGAAGTAGCGGAATATAACGGCGCATATAAAGTAAGCCAGGGGATGCTTGCCGAATTTGGTCCTCGTCGTGTGATCGATACCCCCATTTCGGAACTTGGTTTTACTGCTGTGGGCGTAGGTTCTGCGCAAAACGGCCTTCGTCCTATTGTGGAGTTCATGACCTGGAACTTCGCTGTACTTGCTTTAGATCAAATTTTGAATACAGCTTCTAAGATGCTGGCAATGAGTGGTGGCCAGATATCTTGTCCCATCGTTTTCAGGGGAGGTAATGGATCGGCAGGGCAATTGGGTGCTCAACACTCTACTGCTTTTGAATCCTTATATGCCAATATACCAGGGATCAAGGTGGTTTCACCAAGCACCGGTTACGATGCAAAAGGATTGCTGAAGCAGGCTATCCGGTATGAAGAAGATCCTGTAATGTTCATGGAAAGTGAGCAGATGTATGGCGATAAAGGCGAAGTGCCGGAAGAGGAATATTATATCGAGCTGGGAAAAGCCGACATCAAAAAAATGGGAAGGGATGTGACGATCGTTTCCTTTAATAAGATGATGAAAGTTGCGTTAGGTGCTGCCGCAGAACTGGAAAAAGAAAATATAAGCGCTGAAGTGATCGACCTGCGCACTATTCGCCCCCTTGACTGGATGACCATATTGGAAAGCGTTAAAAAAACAAACCGCCTCGTTATCGTGGAAGAGCAATGGCCTTTCGCTTCTGTTTCTTCCGAAATAACTTACCGTATACAAAAAGAAGGATTCGATTACCTCGATGCGCCTATTCGCCGGATCACTGCCGCGGATGCACCTTTGCATTATGCAGGCAATCTTGTCAATGCCGCATTGCCCGATGTAGCAAGGACAGTTAAGCTGGTCAAAGAAGTAATGTACCAGGCGAAATAAATTCTATTCAATGACCTTGTGGTGACCTCTGGACTTAGCTAATACTACTCTGAACGAGGTCGCAAAATTATTGTCCACAGTAAATCTACTGTTCTAAAATATTTCTTCGGTTATAGTGCAGCGTTTTGAACAATAAGCCGCATCTTTGCCACGGTTTTTCATAGGATATTGGATTTTAAAACGAGGCTGGGTTTCTACCCGGCCTCTATTTTTTTTCGCCAAACAAGAATAACTACTTATTTGAGCCTTTTTTCTCTCAGGTCCGGCAATTTTTATGTTTTGGCAGCGTTGTAAACTTGTCCATCCCGAATGGCCCTGCGCTAAGTCGAAGGGTCGGGACCTATTTAAAACCAATATCCGCCGTATGAAGCAACCATACTGCAACGACCAGGCATATATTGCCGAAGCGTTCCATCTTGATGAAGATTACATCAGCCAAATGGCCCGTTTAGCCTCTTTCAAGATCAATTCCTATAAGCTTTCCCTGATCCAGGCGTCTTTCTGTCAAACCCGCGATGAGCTGGAGCAAAACATTAAAAGTACTTTGCTCAATTATGCAGATACTACTGCAATCCTCTCGGAGCTTGGCTTTTTTAGTGAAGAGATCGACAATTGAATTGATGGTTTATCTGGCAGCGCCCTGGTATAAAAGCTTTGCTTCATCGTAAAGCCTGTACATATCCTCCTCTAATTTTAAACTCAGGGGACCGTTCGCCCATTGTTCAGCTTCATTGGCAGCAGATGATTTACGGATCACCACAGATTTTTTTTGTGTTGGTAAGAATATCTCCACCCTTTCCCTGTCTTCGCTAAAAAGGATATAAGCTAACGTGGTTTTATCCAGTACCAATGCTTTCGGCTCGAGCTTAATACCTGATTCAAATAAACGGGTACATTGTTTCCGGATCATTGACCATTGATAACCTGCAGAGGGTTTACAACCATGCTCATCAGCATCATCACCCACTTTTACTGTCGGAACAGTATCGGCAGGTACCGTAGCACTGTCAGGGAAATTTTTTTTTGTATTATCCAGGGTGCTTTCCTGCGTGCCAAATTCGTTGTTACAAGCAAGAAGGAACACGAAAGCGGTTATAAGACTTAGCATTGTCCGTGTCATACGCTTTATTTTGAAGTAAATAAATAATAAAAGTATGCACCTACCCGGGAGCGGAGGTATACGGACCTAAAGGTAACAGATCGTCTTAATTTTTACAGAAAGCTTTGAGAGGATTCTTTTTAAATTTCTTCTCGAAGAAATCGGTCAGCATTTTACTGAGTATCTCGTTATCCTTACTGAGAGTAATGATCTCTTGTAAATACCTGCATTTTTTTCTGAACTCGATATTTTCAAGAACATATTGCAGGATCAATTCCTTTGAAGCCTGTGAAGTATATTTTAATGTCATTGTTTTTGGTTTTAATAAAATAGGTAAAAAGTATGCCAGTTCCTTTGACCCCGAATAAAAATTAAATGCACTGCTGTTGATAAGCCTAATGGGGGGAAATTGTGAAATTTCTGCCCCATATTTTAACAGAACACAAGCTTTTACCTGCTTTGGTACAGTAATTGGCATACAGGTAGTATAAAACAATTTTGTATGAAAAAGATCATGTTTTTATTATTAGCAACACCTGTCCTGATGACAGCATGCAAAAACAATCAGTCGTCCGGACCAGGATCCGTGGAAAGTATAACTGCAGCAGCGATCCGCCTTGGGAATGAGCAACAGGATGTAGCTCAGCAAATGAATGAACGTTATGCTGCCCAACAACAGCAGCGGGTAGTATATGTTAACAGCAGTACTAACGAAGCAAAGGTGACCAAAAAAAGAGGTATGAGTAAAGCCGCGAAAGGCGCTATCATCGGTGGTACAGCTGGTGCTGTTACCGTTGGTGTGATCACGAAGAGTGGTAAAGGCGCAGTTATCGGTGGTGTATTGGGCGCCGGTGCCGGTTATATTATCGGGCGTAAAAAAGATAAAAGAGATGGCCGTGTGCAATAGCCTTGCTATTGCTTTGGATAAATAAAAAATCCGGGTGTAAACCCGGATTTTTTATTGGACAGACAGGATTGTCTAATTCATGTTATGCGGCTAACTTTCTAATATCTGGTCACTAAAAATAGAAGAATATGTCTATCTCTTATTCTACGAAGGCAATGAAAGAGGGAGAATTAAGTGGTACCGCAGGTTATACTATAGGAACGATTGATCTTTGTCAGGGAACTAATTCCTGAATTCCTGGCTTATCATCAGACCGTGTTTACCACCGTCCACTACGCCGATGCCAAGGCGACCAAATCTTTTATGAAGAATGTTTGCTTTATGACCTGGTGAGTTCATCAGGTTGTTATGTGCTATTTCCAATGTAGGGGCGAGCGCTAAATTCTCACCCGCATTGATAAAGGTAATTTTCCAATCCTTCATCCTGTCAAAAGGATCTTTGCCATCGGGGTTCATATGTGCGAAATAACCCCGGTTGAACATATCTTTTGAATGAGCCCTTGCTACAGGGGTAAGTTCAGGATCGGCCTGCAATGGTTTCAATCCAACTTTCGCTCTTTCCCTGTTTACCATGATCAGCATCCTTGCTTCCAGGTCGGGGCGGTTGATGGTATTGTCAGTCTTATAACGAAGCTCTACTTTTTCGCCGGAAGAAGGATGAACTGTGAGGCTGTTCATTGTTTGCTTGATCGCGCTGTCGAATACTGGAGCCAACTTGCGATTGGCCCATTCGGATTGCAGCGCAAGTTTGCCGGCTATACGGCTTTCTCTTGCTTCATTGGTGATGCTGTCTTTCAGCGGTACAGAAAGCAGTAAGGCAGAAACAATAATGGCAAAAAGCCATCCATTGATAGCGCCGGGAATAATGCCCAGGAATTTATTAGCGTTGTGCGGATGTGCATCATGAGGAACAGCACGGAGAATAAGTCGGACAATAAACCCGATGGCTATCCTTGCCAGGATGGCGGTCAGCAAAAATGCAAGAGGTAATAACCAGGCACCTAAAGAAAATATATTATCAATGAGATTAGCTGTATAAGGATAGAGAAGGTAACCAATGACCAGGCTCCCGGTCCAGCTTAGAAGATCAAGGCTGCCTAAAATAAAACCGCGGTGCCAGCCAGCAAAAACCGCAAGTAAGACCACTACTATCAGCACAATATCTATCCAATTCATAGGCTTAGATTGATTACTGGTTAGGAAGCAAATAATATGCCTGTGAAGTTCTTTTCAAAACTTCAGGTTCCACGTATCCATCTTTAACGTATCTATCTTTTGCTACATCCGGATAAAGCTCTCAATCAAAAACCCCTGCTGAGAACAGCCGGGGTTTTATTTCCAGGGATCGGTCCATGGAAAAAGTTTACGCCGCAACAGGGATGGAATAAGAGAAAGTGCTTCCGGCGCCAGGCTCACTTTCAATATGCAATTGGCTGCCATTACGGGCCAGGAACTCTTTACAAAGCATCAGGCCAAGGCCTGTGCCCGATTCGCTCGCTGTGCCGTTGGTAGAATAAAAATCACTGCTGTTGATCTTTCTGATAGCTTCTGAATTGATACCTACACCGCTATCTTTCACGAAGATCTCTACAAAGGAATCATGTTCATGGGCACCGATGATGATCTTACCATTCTCGGGAGTGAATTTGATCGCATTGGATAAAAGGTTCCTCAGCACCAGGATATTCATGTTGCGATCGATATATCCGTGGACATTGGGCGGGATCTGACCTTCTATTGTAATTTTTTTGGTCCTGGCTTGCAGACTTAAAAGAAGTATGACCTCCTGTACAGCTCTCTCAAGATCCACTTTCTGTGGATTGACAAGATCTGCATTCATCTGGGCCTTGGTCCATTGCAGCAGGTTATCCATAAGGCTTACTGTATAATTCAGATCATTCAGAATATCTGGGACAGCATGTTTTAGTTCAGTGGCCGACATTTTCTTCTCTATTACATTCCTGAAAAGATTGCGAAGCGCATACATAGGCATCTTCAAATCGTGTGATATGATACCAAACATTTTATTCTTTAATGTATTCAGTTCTCCCAATTGATCAGCCTGTAGTTGCAACAAATGAGCATTTGCCTGTATCTGCTCTGCCTGCTCTTGTATCTGGAGGTTTTTTTCCTCGAGCAGGGCATGCTTGGTTAATATCCGCAACTGGTAACCTGCATTCTCTTTTTTTATCAGGAAAAGACCATAGAAGATGAATAGTATGGCCAACACCTGGTTAAACAGGTACAGGCCATAATTGATAGTATAGAGTTCGTATGAATAATGTTTAATGATCACGTTCAGCAGGAAATAACTGATAAGCGTGAAGAAAAGCGAAAAGGCCATATACCCCATGTCTTTCAAAAAAAACACTGAAAGGATACCATAGAATATATAAAAAAGGCCAATGCCGGGATTCACTCCATACATGTAAACAAGCGAAGTGACAAAAGGATAAAAGAAAAAATAAACCAGTATGGCCGCTTGCTGCTGTTGCCTCTTGTTGAGATAAAGCGCCGCTACACTGACCAAACAAGGCAGGCAGGTAATAAAATAAAGCCCGGTTGGCAAGTGTTTACTATTGAAAATACCGGAGAGCGGCACCAGTATTCCCGTAATAAGTTGAAAGAAATTCAGTTGATTGAAGATGCGAAGTTTTCGCTGCTCATACTCCTCCATGGTATCCTGTACGCCAAGCGAACGAATAAAATAAAATGTATTAAACATTTTCTCCCTGAGTAAAATAATATTGCGTTTGGAAAAGGGGGCGAAGATTTTGTCGACGACCTGGGTAAGTGGCTGGGTGATCTCCATGGTGCTTAAGTTTTCTTTGGATACTGCTTCAAACAAGGTAGGGCTTTTACTGGGGTTGTACCAATAAAACTTGCATTCGTTAGTCGCTGATAGTAAAACTCCTATGAGTAGAGTTGCGAAATAAATTTCGTGCTTGCTGAAATTACGCCTGCTTTTCTGATACGACGATATTTAAGTAATATGTTATCAATGTTATCCCGATATGGGTCATAAAGACCCCATAGTTTTTTATGTGGATAAATACTTTATACACATCACACTAAGAAACAACAGAACTTTGGTTTGGTATTTTAAAGGGGCTTATTTTATTATTAAAGTAAAGTGTAGGAAAATATTCTGTGCAATGACCATCTAATGAGGCTGATTGGTTTGATTTTTTTAAGTTATCATTTTTCAAAATCCTTAGTTACAAGAGAAGTAATAAGATTTTAGTAATTGCTCCCGAAATTCGACACGTATATTTTCCTGCTTAATAGAATAGCAATGCCTGCCAGATTAAGAGAGCTTTACTATTCCCCCAGTCATCATCGCTTCTCTTCACTTCTCCACATTCGTATTAAAATTTGTGGAAAACCCTGAAACTCAACAAGCTTAAGTATTTTATTCCCTTAAATTCGCCCTATATAACAAATCAAGAAAACTGTGAGACTAAAGAGCTTAGAGATCAAGGGCTTCAAAAGCTTTGCTGATAAAACTATTGTAAGTTTTGATGAAGGCGTGACCGGGATCATCGGACCCAATGGTTGTGGAAAGTCAAATATCGTAGATAGCATACGCTGGGTGATCGGTGAACAAAAGATAAGTCACTTGCGTAGCGAGAACCTCGACAGTCTGGTTTTCAATGGATCCAAAAGTCGCAGTGCCTCTGGTCTTGCGGAAGTGAGCCTCACATTTGAGAATACTAAGAACCTTTTGCCAACAGAATTCAGCACTGTCACTATTACAAGGAAATTTTATAAAAGCGGTGAAAGTGAATACCGGCTCAATGATGTGCAATGCAGGCTGAAGGATATCCAGAATCTTTTCATGGATACAGGGATCAGCACCGATAGTTATGCTATCATCGAGCTGGGTATGGTCGATGACCTGATCAAAGACAAAGAGAACAGCCGCCGCCGTATGCTCGAGCAGGCTGCAGGTATCTCCATTTATAAAACCAGGAAGAAAGAAGCCAAACTTAAACTGGATGCTACTGAACAGGATCTCGCACGTATCGAGGACCTCCTCTTCGAGATCAACAACCAGTTGAAAGCATTGGAGAGCCAGGCAAAGAAAGCCGAGAAGTATCATGAAATAAAAAAAGAATACCGGGAGCTCAGCATTGAACTGGCCAAAGCATCACTTGAAGGATTTAACCTTACATACCAGGAGCTTAACCAGCAACAAGAGGTAGAAACAGATAAAAGAATAAAACTCGAAGCGGAGGTGGCGGGTGATGAAGCGGTGCTCGAACAGGAGAAGCTGGCTTTTATCGAAAAGGAGAAGGAACTCCAGGCCTTGCAGCATGCTTTTAACGATATGCTGCAAACGGTAAGAAGCAAAGAGAACGAAAAGAATCTTTCAGCGCAAAGACTCGAGCACCTGAAAGAAAAAGAAACAGGACTGAAGGATTTTTTACAAAAAGCCGGAGGACAGCAGAAAGGGATAGAAGAAAGCATAGCATTCACCCAACAACAGGTAGAAGATGAAACAAGATCGCTGGAACAATTGAACCAGCAACTCGAAATACATCGCCATGAAGTGGACGCAAAGAGAAATGTGCTTGATGATAAACGCCGCATCCTCGACAACCTCCGGACCGAGCAACAGCAGATACAACGCAGCCAGTTCGATGCGGAGAAAAAAGTAGCCGTAGCCGATACTTCGGTCCAGAACCTGCAAAGAGTGATCGGCCAGATAGAGGAGGAGAGAAAGCTCAGGGATCAGCAACGTCATCATCTCGACCAGGACAGGATACTGAAAGAAAAAGAACTCGGCATTAAAAAAGTAGATCTCGAACAACTACAGCAGCACCAGGAAAATACCAAGGACCAGATATTGCAAACGCAGTCTGTACTCGATGGTCTTCGCAATAACCTGGCAGAAGAAACGAGAAAGCTGGATTCGAAAAAGAATGAGCATGACCTGTTGAAGAGCATGATCGATTCGATGGAAGGTTACCCCGACAGTGTGAAATTTCTGCACAACAATACGCAGTGGAGCCACACTTCGCCCATCCTTTCCGATGTACTTTATGTGAACGAGGAATACCGTACGGCGCTTGAGAATGTATTGGAGCCTTATCTCGGTTATTATGTGGTGAACAATTTACAGGAAGGTTTGCAGGCTGTGCGTTTACTGGATGAGAATAAGAAAGGTAAGGCCAACTTCTTCCTGTTGGATAAAGTGAACACGAATGAGGACACGAATTACACGAATGCTCATCAATTAGAAGGTGCGATACCTGCATTAAGTGTGGTGGATGTGGAAGAGAGGTATAAAAAACTGGCGGAACATTTATTGAGCAATGTATTTATCGCTGATAGTGACGAAGCATTGCAGTCAAGCAATGGGTTCGTTGTAATTGAAAAGAACGGCAAGTACGTAAAAGGCAAATACTCCCTCACCGGTGGCAGCGTGGGGTTGATCGAAGGAAAGAAGATCGGGCGTGTAAAGAACCTGGAGAAACTGGTGGAAGAAATAACTGCACAATCAGCCGTGGTGGAACTGCTCCGTTCCGATATCCAGTCAAGACATAATGAAGTGATCGCTTTTAATGAAGAGCTGCGAGAGACTGCTGTGCGGGATACTGAAAAAGAGATCCAGCAACTGACCAACGAAGTTTTTGCTTTACACAATAAGCTGGAGAACCTGCATTCGATGCAGACCAGCAGCCAGCACCGGTTGGAAGAACTGAATCTACAGATGCAACAGACGCATAGTTCGGTAGAAGGGGTGAGGAACCAGTTGACAGGTTATAACGAGCAACTCTCTATCAGCGCTGCAAAACTTGCGGAAGCGGAAGAAGCATTCCGGGCTACTGATGCTGCTTATAATGAATCCAACAGGCAGTACAATGAATTCAACCTGAATGTAACGCGTCAGCAGAGCAAGATCGGCGGGTTGAAACAGGAGCTGGAATTCAAAGGAAAACAATTGAGTGACCTGCAGCAGCAGATACAAGAGAATACAAAACAACAGACTGAAACGGCTGAGAATATTGAGCAGGCTGTCCTGTCATTGCAGGGCACAGAAGAAGGGTTGCTGCAGTTGATGAAGGATAAGGAAGAAGAAGAAAAGAAACTGAACGAAGCCGACCAGGCTTATTATAATTTCCGCAACCAGCTCAGCGAAAAAGAAAGCGAGATCAGGCATAAGGTAAAAGATAAGGAGCAGGTGGAACATATGCTGGCGGCTATAAAGGATAAACTGAATGAACTCAAACTTCATTTAGCCGGTATGAAAGAAAGACTCGATGTGGAGTTCAGGATCAACCTGGATGATATACTTGGCGAAGCAAGAGCAGGGGAAGTGCCGGTGGAAGAACTCCAGGAAAAAGTGGACAGGATGAAGAAGCGTTTGGAGAACCTGGGAGAAGTGAACCCTACAGCCATCGAAGCATTCACAGAAATGAAGAAGCGCTATGATTTCATTGTTGAGCAGAAGACCGACCTCGTTAACGCAAAGGATAGTTTGCTTAAGACGATCGAGGAGGTGGAGTTGACCGCTAACCAGAAATTCCTGGAAACATTTGAGATCGTCAGGAATAATTTCCAGAAAGTATTCAAATCACTCTTCACTGAAGATGACCAGTGCGACCTTGTGCTCGAGAACCCCGATAATATCGCGGAGACAGGCATTGATGTATTAGCAAAGCCTAAAGGCAAGCGCCCGACATCACTCACACAGTTGAGCGGTGGAGAAAGGACCTTAACCGCGACAGCTTTGCTGTTCGCCATCTACCTGATCAAACCAGCTCCATTCTGTATCCTCGATGAGGTCGATGCTCCGCTGGATGATGCCAATGTAAGTAAGTTCACCAATATGATCCGCCAGTTCAGTGAGAACTCACAGTTCATCATTGTTACGCACAATAAAATGACGATGAGTACGGTGGATGTGATCTATGGGGTGACGATGCAGGAGCCGGGTGTGAGTAAACTGGTGCCCGTGGATTTTCGAAGCCTTGAAAATTAGTCTATAGGCCTGGGTCGATAGTCGTTGGCCTGGATCAGAGGGTTAAGCCTTCCATCCCAGGCTTTTTTATTAGTACAAAGCTTTACCGTGTCAGCTCCTTATTCTGAATCTTCCACGTCGGAAGAGCGCTGCTGTTTCCTCATCTTTTGTTTGCGGATAAGGTCGGATTTTATCTTGTGTACAAAAGCGCTTGATATCAGGTAAACACCAACGCAGACAAGCACCGATGCAACGATCCCCCAGAAATACCAGTCATCGAATTTGATCCTTTCAAAACAGGCATACATGACTGTCATGATACCGCCAATGACAGCGCCGCAACCGAGTAAGAGTTTGCTGATGTATTTATCTTCGTGGTTGGACATGTTGCAGGTTTAATGGTTCTCGTCAAAAATAGGGAAAAAATAATCTTTCGTTAATGCTGATAGCAGTTTGTGTATTGCTTTTTTTGATCGCTATTTTTGAATGGAAAACAGTGTGTATGAAAAAATGTATTGTTCTTGTTGTGTTTTTGTTTGCTGCCTTCGCCGGCGAGGCACAATCCGCCCCGGAAGGATTGTTCATTTCTTCAAAGGCACCGGACTTCAAGGCAAAGGATCAGCATGGCAAGGAGATACGATTGAAGGACCTGCTTAAGAAGGGGAAAGTTGTATTGGTATTTTACCGGGGGCATTGGTGTCCCTATTGCAACAAATTTTTAACCCGTTTACAGGATTCTTTAAAACTGATCACTGATAAAGGCGCCACGTTGCTGGCAGTATCACCGGAAAAACCTGAGAACATTACAAAAACCACAGAGAAAACAAAAGCAGTTTATTCAGTGATCTATGATGAAGGGTTAAAGATCATGAAAGCCTATGATGTGGCTTATGAAATGGAGGAGAATACGGTCACCCGTTACCGGAATTCGAATATTGATATTGAGAAGATCAATGGCACTAATGGGAGATATCTTCCGGTACCCGCTGTTTATATCATTGACAAAGAATCAACGATCATCTATCGTTTTTTTGAGCCTGATTATAAGAAGAGACCCAATGTCATTGACCTGTTGAACAATTTATAACGAAAAACTAAAAGAGAATAGATAAAAGCTCCTCCGGGGGAAAATGTCCTTTAAATCGCTATTGTCTTTATGAGAAGAGCATTGACGGATAAAGCTCTTATTGACTTGATGCACTTTTATCTTTTAGTTATTATTTTTTATCTATTAGATCTATTTCCAAACAATCCTCCCCACCTTTCCATTTCCCCCCGCAAGATAGACGGCCCCTCCCAATTTGGAAGCACGGCAAACATGAAAGCTTTCTTTGCTGATCCATACCCATGTTTTGCCGCCATCAATACTCCTGTCAACACCAGTAAGACCGCAACTGAACGCCTCTGTTTTGGAATAGTATTCAACACAACTCCTGTAACCATGTGGCGGAACAAGTGGCGAGTTCCAGGTGAGGCCTCCATCATTGCTATAAAAACAATTCTTGACAAAGGAAGTATCGGCATTAAAATCACCGCCTACCACGATCATCTTTTTGCCGCCTTTCATCTTCATTTTATCCCAGATGGCAATAGAGTTGGCGCCGGTTGTTTCTTTGCCTTGTATAACGGGGAGTGGTGAGGGGGCATTTTTTGTAAATAACCTTGACCTGGTACCGCCACTTACAAATACAGCTTCATCTTTATCCAACGCTCTTATATTAGTGCCACTGGCTGCAAAGCAGGCTTCGCCACTATCGGCTGCAGGGCGTTTGTCAAAGGGAATATCCTGCCAGCTATTGCCGCCGTCGAATGTTCTTGTTACAAAAAACCGGCCCTCGATCGGGTCACCGATGATGATGCCCGATTGTTCATTCCAGAATTCCATGGCATCGAGGAACATTCCTTTGGCTTTATTTTCGTAGACCACTTTCCAGGACTCACCGCCATCTGAGGTTTTTAAAATATAAGCAGGGCTTTCAATACCCATGATCACTGCCGTTGAGGCATCAAAAGCTTCGATATCGCGGAAATCTGTTTTTTCAAAACCCTTAACGACGATCCATTTCCATGTCTTGCCCCCATTGGTTGTACGCCCGACTGTTCCTTTATTACCGCTTACCCAAACCACATTATCATTCACCACGCTAAGTCCGCGGAGACTTATTCCATTGCCGGATGCGAGTATCTCGACATGTGGTGTTTGAGCAAAGACAAATGAAGAATGGACAAAGCAGGTAATGATCAGGATAAGAAATTGTAGACGCATAAGGAATAATATCCCACAATCTAATCCGTTTGTATCAATATTTTCAAGAATTGATGGGCGAAATACGCTTTTCTCAACCACATAGGCACATAGATACATAGCCCGGAACACATAGAGATCACAACTCCGGTAGGGCTGTAAACAAATTATTCACCAATGTCTTTTGTCCTTCTTTAAAAATATGCGCTGAATGGAAGTTGATCAGCAGACCTTTTGGCTTTTCTAACATTCTCATATATGAAAGCAGTACGGCGTCATGTATGGGCAAAAGACCTTCGATAGCTTTTAATTCCACACAAAGAACATCCTCTACGAGTACATCCAATCTCAATTCCGCATTAAGCAAGATCCCTTTATAATTCAAGGGTACTGATATCTGGTTCTTAAAACCGATATCACGTAATAGGAGTTCTCTTAAAAAACATCTTTCATATACACTTTCGAGAAGCCCGGGTCCAAGTGCTTTATGCACTTCAATTGCACATCCGATCACCTTATACGTAAGTTGATCAAGGTATCTTTTTGTCGTTTGCATTACCTATGTGCAAACCTATGTTCCTATGTGCCTATGTGGTTTATTTTACAGCAGTTCTTTCCCCAGGATCCAGTGTGTTTTAGTCAGCTTCAATAAAGCATAGGATCGGAATAAATAATAAAATGGATGTGCGGACGTTTTGGAGGGACTGACGGTTACAACCAACATAAGAGCTAGTTACCCTGATAATGAACAGGGTAGATGTTGAATTCTTGCTATCAGACAAAAGCGGTTGTAAGGAAAATAGTCTTATTTTTAAGGGCTAAAGTATAATTCCCCTTATATGAAAAAACATGTTATCTACTGGCTGGCGCTGGGATTGATCCTGATCATTGGTTGCCAGAAGGAAGAGAGTTTTGAGATACCTAATACACCTGCAGGAGGATCATTACAGGATGATGCCTCAGGTGACTGCCTTCCCAAAACAGTCAATGGCACTTATGGAGTGGGCCAGGCGCTGGTTCCAACAACCAATACAGTTAATGTACAGGTGAATGTTACAAGGACCGGTAGTTATACTGTATACACCGATACGGTCAATGGTTATTATTTCCGCGCTGTTGGAACCTTTACTACACTTGGAAATAACACAGTAACACTTCGAGGTAATGGAACTCCCTTTGCCGCAGGTACCAATAATTTCGTTGTTAGATTCGATACAACTGTCTGCGATCTGCAGGTAACGGTAATTACACCGGGTGTGGGTATACTGGGAGGAAATCCCAATGCCTGTGCACCGATAACAGTCAATGGTAGTTATAGCCCGGGCGCTCCGCTGGTTCTTACTAATACCGCAGTAGTACAGGTCAATGTGACCACTGCAGGTAATTTCAACTTTACAACAGATACAGTTGGCGGTATCTGGTTCAATTTTTCCGGGCCGCTTGCAACAGGTCCACAAACTGTAACGCTAAAATCCAATGGCGCTATTCCTGCTGCGACAGCCTTGGGAAATAAAACATTTACTGTAAAACTGGGAACAAGCCGCTGCACATTTGTTGTACCTTTTGTTGCTGCGGGAGCGGCCACATTAGGTGGCGCACCCAATCAATGTGCACCTGTGCAGGTTAATGGTATCTATGCAAACGGATCACCGCTGACAGCCGGGCATAATGTGATAATTACGGTAACGGTGGCGACTGCCGGTGCAGTCAACATAACCACTGATACTAAGGCCGGGTTCAGTTTTGCTTTTTCAGGTACACTCGTAGCGGGTACACAAACTGTAACGCTTCAAGCCGTTGGTGGGCCGCCTTCCGGAACAGGAAACCAGGTGTTCACTGTTACAATGGCAGGCAGTAGCTGCACTTTCGATGTGCCGATCTCAGGTAATGCAGTTTTCTCTATCAATTGTGCCCAGTCAAGAGCAAATGGAACCTACTCCTTTGGTACGAATCTCAACGGGTCCAATACTATTTTCCTTGATATCACCGTCGCCTCACAGGGAAATTATAATCTCGATATCGTGAAGAATGGTATGCACTGGACCGGATCTGGCTTTATCACTGTTTTGATCTCAAATATTACACTTACGCCTGTCACTACTTCAGCGCCAAACCAGGGTGGTTTGCAGAATGTGACCATAATGGGCTGTGATATCCCGATCAATGTGACCGGGGGACCTAATCAGGCAGTGTACACCATCAATTGCCCCGGAGTAGTGGTGAACGGCGCTTATATTGCGGGAACCGCTCTTAATCCGCTAACAAATACTATTGATATTCCTATTAACGTTACGACGCCAGGCGACTGGAGTTATCTTACCAATCCAAAGGTAAACGGAATGCGTTTTTCCGGCTCGGGAACAGTGGCTGCGGGTCCGACAACCATTACTATTAAGGGTGATCCTCTTAGTGGGCCGATTGCGGCCAGCCCTCCCAACTATAATATAGTAGTGAATGGTTGTTCTATTCCAATAACGGTTCAGGCCCCAGGTTCATTGGCTTATACATTCAGTATAGGAGCGACCACTTATAGCGGAACACAAACGCTTTCAACGATGGATAATACTTCGCTTCCACCGTATACTTTTATTGATATGGAGGCGAAATATAATGCAACTACTGATGCATTTTACATGATCCTTGCAGATGTTTCAGGAGGTCTTATGACCGTTGGGGAATCCTATAGAACTGATGCTGCATTCCCGGGTGCGACCAATGCAGGATATTTTTATTTCTACGATCTGCCTGTGCCAACAATTGAGTTGGAGACAGACCCAACTCTTGTGCCGGCGGGCATTAATATTACTTTTACAATAACTGCCCATAGCCCCGTCACCAAAACTATCATTGGCACTATCACGGGTACAGCCTATGATTTGGTATCAGGCACCCCTAAAACCATTTCAAACGGACAATTCACGATCGTTTATCCTTAATAGACCTCACATTATTTAGAAAGGCTGCCAATTGGCAGCCTTTTTTTTCAGATTGCTTCTATTTATTACCTTGTTAATATCATCTTTTTAGAATCTACTAATTTATCATTCACGATCAGGGAATAGATATAGGTGGCGGGAGCCAATTTGCCAGCACTGATCTCGATATTTTGCCCGGCATTGTTCATTAAATCAAATTCCATTGCTTTAATTCCATCTATACTAGCTATAGAAAGAATCGCTTTCCCCGCATCAGCCGGAATCGAATAACGGATAATAGTTGATCTATTGAAAGGATTGGGGGCATTCTGATATAACTTTGACTCTGCGCTTTCACTAGAAAGCCGGATCGCCCCTGTTTTATTTTCACTGGCCATATTCGTTACAATTGCCCTGAGTTCCTCCATTTCCTTTTTTAGATCTTGGTTTATTTCTAATTGCTCTTCCATGGCTTTCTCAAGTTTCTTGTTCTGACTGCTTAGCTCTTGTACAGATTTCACTAGAGGAACAACAAATTGGCTATAGGCGAGACTGTAATTGTCATTCTCATTCATCGGTTTATTGATAGCATCAAAATCGTAGCCAACTTCATTTGCAGCAATTTCAACTTCTTGGGCGATAAACCCACTTCTTCGAATAAGTGTGGAAGCCGAAAAGTCTCTTGTCAAGCGAATATTACGAATACTATCCGGCATGTTCCTTGTCAAAAATTCTTCGAATTTTTTTGTATCAAAATTATAAACGATTGGCCGGAGGCGGTTAATGAACTCGAGCCCTTTAACATCAGAAGTTATATTTTTTTTAAATCTCCCATCGGAACCTGTATATACTGCAGTCGCAGCAATTTCTACTATCGTAACATTATTGTCACCAATTCTTACTTTATTACTTGCATTTACAATTGAATTTGCTCCAATTGCTGTAGCATTATTTAAGGAATTTGTTGAGACATCTGCATAGTGCCCTAAAGCACTATTATAATAACCGGCAGTATTACTTCCAAGCGTCGCAGTTCCTACACCAACATTTTTATACCCAGTTGTACCCGCAAGTGCGTTTGATCCAATGCCAATATTCTCATGGTTTGAGGTGTTAGATACAAGAGCATCATCGCCAATAGCAATATTGCCAATTCCTGTAGTATTTTGGTTGAGGGCAAAAAGGCCAATGGCTATATTATCATTTCCTGTCGTATTTGATTCAAGAGCTCTATAGCCAAATGCGTTATTCGATGCTCCGGATGAGTTGTTATTGCCGGCAAGGTATCCATAAAATGTCCCAAAAGTTAATGGATCAATGCGCCCCGCCTTTTGATTTTTTACCCTGATATTGAAGGGCGCATTGTCGGTGGTCCCAATAAAATTCACCCCGTCGACTGTCCCGGTATTGCCTGTCGTTGACCAGTCGCTGCCAAAACCACCACCTGGCGTTTGCCATGTGGCATTGCCTGATGCATCAGATGTCAGCACTTTTCCAACTCCAGGTGTACCTCCTGTAACCTGCAAACCGCCAGTTATTAGTTTTGCTGCGGTACCAACACCTGCATAAATAGATGTTACAGATGAATTACCGAGTTGAATAGTATTACTATTATTTACAACGGCTCCATTCCCAATCGCAGTGGAATTTGTTAAACTGCTTGCGCCAACACCAGCGCCATATCCCATTGCGGTATTATAACTCCCTCCACTATTAAATACAAGGGAACTACTTCCTACTGCAGTATTGTAATTGCCAGAGCCTGACAAAAAACCAGATAATGAATTATACCCTAATGCAGTATTATAATCTCCACTATACATACGTGCTGCATTAGAACCAACAGCAGTATTATAGCTTCCTAAATTATCATTCCATAAAGATTCGTTACCTATAGCGGTATTATCATTCCCAGAGTTGTTTTGATACATTGCTTTTGCGCCAAAAGCAGAATTGTTATTTCCAGTTGATTGACTATTTAATGCATGAATTCCTGTCCCAGTATTGAATTGGCCAGTTGTAATATTTAATAAACAAAAATTACCGAATGCCACATTAAACGTCCCGCCGATTGGTATTGAGTTGGCATTGTATGAGGTGTTTTGTGCGTTCACAACTCCGCAAACAAATATGGCATTAAATGTAACCCATTTGAGCTGGTTACATAAGAGAAGTTTGATGTTCATAATTTTAAATTTAAATGGTATAAAAATATTTATCAATCTTAAGATAGACAGAAACAACGCTGAATACGCGTGGAAATTGAAAATACCCTAAAAAGGGTATGCCATTACGATCAGGTAATGGCATACGAATCTTTAAAACAGGTTATGAACGGATTGAGGGCTAAAACCCTTTCTTCTTTCCCGATTCAAGCGCCGGTAATTTAAAATCATCCACAGCGCTTTTCTGTGCGATCATTTTTTCTATGTCCTCAATTTTACGGGGTGCAAAACGGGAGAGGAGTTCGTAACCATCCTGTGTGATCAGCAGGTCATCTTCGATACGGACGGCAATGCTCCACCATTTTTTATCACAGGGACTTCCTTCCGGGATATAAATGCCTGGTTCGATCGTGATCACCATATCTTTCTTCAACTTCTCATAACTGCCACGGTCATGTACATCCATGCCGATATGATGGCCCAGTCCATGGGGAAAGTATTTGCTTACATCCTTTTTGTCTTTGATAATGCCCAGCTTCATCAATCCTTCGGCGATCACATTCTTTGCGGCAGCACTCGCATCTGTCCAGCTCGAACCATCCTTTAATGTTTTAAAAGCAGCTTCCTGTGCATCATACACGAGTTGATAGATGGCTCTTTCTTCAGCCGAGAATTTGCCATCGACCGGTACAGTGCGGGTAACATCAGCCGTATAGCCATGGTATTCGGCCCCTACATCCATCAAAAGCATTTGCCCGCCGATCTTGGTTTTCGTATTCTCCATATAGTGCAGAACGCATCCATTCTCACCGGAGCCAATAATAGAACCGTAACCCACGCCTTCCGCGCCATATTTCTTATGTACATATTCATGCAGCCCTTGTATCTCCAGCTCGGACATATTAGTGTTGACAGCCTTCATCACTTCATTTTGTCCCTGGCAGGAGATCTCAACAGCTTTGCGGAGGAGGGTCATTTCTTCAGGTGTTTTGATCTCCCGCAGATCACCGGTTAGTTTCTGGTATAATTTGCTGTCGAATTTATTTTGTTGCGTCATCTGCTCCGGCATTCCAGATTTGGCTTTGAACTGCATCAACAGGTCAAAGAGATCAGCTTTATCCCAGCCATTGGCCACATCGATCGGCATTTTATCACAGATGATCTTGGTGAATTTAGAAAAATCGATATTGACCTTTTTAAAATCCTCGCCATTAAAAGCCATTTTAAACCCGAGTTTTTCCCTGGCGGCATCAGCACCCAGTCTTTTACCGGTCCATTGTTCAGCTTGTGGATTTTTCTTTTGAACAAATAATATCTCGTTATATGTAGCGCCTGTTGAATCGGTTTGCTCTTCTTTAAAGATCAGCAACAACGAATGCGGTTCCTTGTAACCACTGAAATAATACATATCAGGGTTCTGGTGATAGAGATAGTCAACATCGTTGGAGAAAGTTCTTGTAGGAAAGGAAAAGATCACCATCACGGAGTTGTCAGGCATTATTTTGCGAAGGGCATCCCTTCTTCCGATATGAAAATCTTTGGTAAGGTAGTCGGTAGGCAGCGCTTCGTCATTGGCAGGTGAAGGTTGTGCTATGGCTGTGACCGAACTGAAGGTTACAGCGATCCCGAAAACAAATTTCGAAAAAAAAGATAGGTGCATAAAAAATGGTTGAATAACTAAAATAAGTTTTTTCAACCATCGCCGAAACTAATTTTTATAAGCGGGGGAACGAAATGTTGAATTTTAAATGTTAGAAGTTAAAGAGGCATTTAAAACTTAGCATTTAGCTTCTAACATTATTCGTCATCGTCCTCTTCGTAGTAAGCATCCTCATTGCTCTTGTAATGCTCTTCCCACTCTTTCACTTTCTCATCGCTCAGGCACTCGATAATATCGTGAAGACTATCTTTTTTCAGCTTCCATTCAGTGGCCGTAGGGTCATCAAACCGTTGTATAAACAGGCAATGATCGGACTCTACCGCTACTTTAATGAGGGTAATAGCTGAATCTTCTTTTTCTTTTACCAGGTAATAGCAACTGGCTTCTAACAGGTCATACGAATACATAGTTTCCACCTTTAAATTGTTCATCAATCAAATCATTTACCAATTACCGGGTCAGTAAAGCAGAACTAATCGATTAGCAAAAACAGCTGAATTTGGGGGAATCTGAATGGGTTGGAGTACAGGCCAAAATTAGGATTTTGGAGGGTGCGGTGGAATGAATTTTGACCACAGAATTTTGTTAATTCAATTTTAGATTATAAGCCATACGCTATCAAAGTATTAGAAGACATTATCAATTTTTAAGATCAGTCGGAATTCACCCCTTTTTCACAGGAAATGCCCGCTGGGTATTGCCAGGTCTGTTTTCTTCCTTCTTCGCTTACGTTAAACTGACTTACGCTTTCATCAAATGATCTGTTGACGATCTTGCGATTAAAATCAATGCTGAAATCAGTGAAAAGCGTACTCACAAGACCTTTATCATCCGAGTTGATATCATAAACTTTGGAACTTTTATGGCATGACATATCAAAATCAGTGAAGGCGACATGTTTTACTAAAGGAGACGCCAGGGATTTAAAATAAACCTTCTTATTGCTGATATCATACACAATGCTCCATTTTGTATGTGAGCCCTGTGCTACTTCCGCCAGGATTGAAAAGGATTGTTCAACCGCCCGTTGACGGCTAGCCCCTTGCTGAAATTCTTTTACCCGGTTACAGGCTTTAGCAAAACGTTCGATAGAATTATTCGCAAAGGAAAGATCACCGGTGCTGGCAGCGGCGATCGCTGAGGCCGTTTGTTCGAGTGAAGATGAGTATTTATCATTGGTCAATACAGGAAAAGGAAGATCGCTGCCTTTATGGACAACCATTCTTCCCTCTAAAAATTCAATAGTGGCGGCATTCCCTTTTGCATCAGCCACTAAATAATGTAGTGGTGTGGTTGCTATCGAAGCGATACGGACCTTATTGTCTGTAGCTATCAGCTCATCGATGGTACTGCAATTATCCAGTTGGTATTGTATCCACTGCAAAACGCCAAGTGCAGGTCGCTTATCGGCTTTTGGATAAATAGTGCCGTCAAGCCACATCAGTTCCACTACCAGGCCTTTCTCATTCATGCCGCCGGTCGGAAATTCCTTTCCATACTGGTTAAATGTAATGCTGCCATACAAGGATACCCAACTGATCGTTTCTCCGTCCTTTGTTTTGAAAGATGTTTTGGTGAGGCCACGCTGGTTGGTACAAACTATGCCATTGCCGGTAACCCAATCATAATTCCTCCCGAACACCATCTGCCCGTTCTTGTTGATGAAAAAAGTAGTGCAGGCAAAGGAAAAATTCAGGTAAGCAATTATGCTGAATAGTAAAAAAAATATCCTTTTCATACTTAAGGAGTAGCTGGGTTTCCTGGCAATTAGCATCTCGTAGTGCCCTCTGGTCCGTGGTGTTTCTTGTGTTCCAACTCTATCCGGAGCTACGTACAGTAGCACAATGAACACAAAGCCGCACGAAGTATACAAATAAAATTGCAGGCAACATAAAAGACCTCCGTCAACAATACGTTACGGAGATCTTCTTTAAACTTTTTAGCTGAACATACACTGGTGCTTACAAACTTTCTTTTTTTCTGCTTTCTTTTCGGTCTGCGTGTTCACTCTTTTTTTGTTGCTGAAACTGGCAAAAGCTACGGCCGCAACACCGGCAATTAATACGATCACCACTAATATCTTCTTCATATCGGAAATTTTAGAAAGAGAAGGTACGCTGATTTTTTCTTCACCCGGATAATGAATTGATGAATGGCAAATAAAGTCGGAAATCTAAAGTTCGAAAATGGAAATAGGAACACCTCAATACATAGGTTCGCCGCAGGAAATGGAGCTTTGTTTTCCCCACTTGTGAATAATTCTGAATCTTGAATGGAAGAGCTGTTTTGGTATATTTGCCCGAACAACCAATACCTCCCAATTGGGAGGTTTTTTGCAGGTATTGATCCATACTGATATAAACATTAAAAACTGAGGAGTTTGCTGCGGCTTCGCCTCGTAAGAAAATGGCAAAAGCAAAAGAAAAAGAGAGCAACCTTTTTGATTATGACGAGGACAGTATAAAATCCCTCGACTGGAAAGAACATATCCGTCTCCGGCCTGGTATGTATATTGGGAAACTCGGCGATGGTTCATCTCCCGACGATGGTATCTATGTGCTGGTAAAAGAGGTTCTGGATAACTGTATCGATGAATACACGATGGGTCATGGCAAAACGGTGGAGCTGAGCATTGAAGGAAAGTCCGTCACTATCCGTGACTATGGCCGTGGTATCCCACTCGGAAAAGTGGTGGATGTGGTCAGTAAAATAAATACAGGCGCTAAATACGACAGCAAAGCTTTCCAGAAATCAGTTGGACTGAATGGTGTGGGGACAAAAGCTGTCAATGCACTCAGCCATTATTTTAAGGTAACAGCAATAAGAGAGGGAAAGGAAAAGACAGCGGAATTCAA
>DATLCB010000181.1:0-5637 GCA_035526625.1 Chitinophagaceae bacterium | reverse complement strand
GTTGTGAGCGCCAGCAAAAAAATGATCGCTGAGCATCTTGAACAACTGTTGCTATTGCAGGAACAAACAGGAAGATCCTTTCTATATGAGTCAGCTGCCTGTGCTTCAATCCCTATCATCCGCAACCTGGAAGAATATTACGACAACGACCTTCTCTATTCCATCAGGGCTATTGTAAATGGCTCTACGAACTTTATACTTACCAGGATGTTTGAAGAAGGCCTTGATCTCCCGGAAGCATTACTGCTGGCACAACAAGCTGGTTTTGCGGAGTCTGATCCAAGACTTGATGTAGAAGGATATGATGCAGTTAACAAATGGACCTTCCTGCTTACTCATGCTTATGGTATCACCGCGAAAGCGGATGATATCCTTTTCAACGGTATTCAAAACATTCATGCTGTTGATGCACGCTATGCTGATTCAAAAAAACAACAAATAAAACTGGTGGCACAGGCGCAAAAGTTAAGGAACGGGAAAGTAGCGGCTTTTGTCCTGCCTCAATTTGTCACCCCCGCCGATCACCTCGCTTTTGTAAAGGATGAATACAATGGAGTGGTGATCGAAAGCAGTTTTGCGGATAAACAATTTTTTTACGGCAAAGGCGCTGGTAGATTTCCCACCGCATCAGCTGTGCTGAGTGATATATCAGCATTACGTTATTACTATAAGTATGAATACAAAAAACTATATCATCACAAGCCGCATGAACTCACCGACGAAATTTTTGTCAGGGCTTATCTGAGTTTTAATGATCTTCAATTTATACCAAAGGAAAGGTTTGAATGGGTCGAGGAATGGCATGCACGGGAAGAGAGGAAATACCTCGCAGGTGTTATTTCCTTAAAGGAATTAAAGCAGAACAACTGGTGGAAGGAAAATGGGACCTCACTGATATTATTGCCTGAACCGGTCATCGAAGAAGTAGAGACCAGGCGTTTGAAAAAAAGAAGCCTGGAACTGGCAGGAGTGCTAATCTAAAATTAAAATAAAAGCAGCCATGGTTTAAAAACCTGGCTGCTTTTACTTCATGCAATTTGTTTACCTATAATTAGGCACCGCGGTTGGAACCTGTATCGTCCGATCCTGCTTCATCATCTCTTGATGAACTGCTTTCACGATCGCTACGGGTTTGTTCCTGTGAACTACGGCCTTCACCACTTTGTGAACTACGGCTCTGCCCGCCCTGTGAATTTTGATCCTGTCTTTTTGTAGATGTATTCAGTGTATCAAAATCCTCGCTCTGTCCTTCCTGCCTGTTCTGTCCCTGTCCGGTTCTGCCACGGCTTTGCTCATTGCTTTGGTTACCGCTTTTCTGACTCCTGTCCTGCTTACCAGGACCACTGTTTGATTTGTTTGCCATAATTAAAAGTTTAGACACAAAGAAGGACGAAAGTCATGCCATTTTCTTTACTCCTAACTATCAATAAGGAACGGATCCAAACTAGTTTTCATATCAAACGTGCAGTACAAAAAAAGAGAAACCCCGGACACGATTTGAGGAACCTGCTGAACGATAACCAAAAAAAAGCTCCCTTTCGGGAGCTCTTAACTGCTTAGAATTTATCCCACCATAAACGAGTTGACACATCATCTCCTCCAATGGCTGTAGCAGCCTGGTTATAATTTGCTGTATTCACATTTTGCTCATTAACGGGGTAAGGATAGCGTAACGGTATCCCTGAAAGTGCATCATGTGCGGGAAGCAATACAGGATAGTCCAGTCTTCTCCAGGATATCCATGCATCCCAGCCACGGTTATAAAAAGCTATCCATTGCTGCACGCCAATACTCTTTCTCCAGTTCGCCGGGTTGTATACTACATCGGGCCTGGCTAAATAAGTAAGTGCTTCAGCAGTTGTTCCACCCCAATAAAGGATCGAAGCGGTAACGGCATTATTATAATGTGTCGCGGCTGTGCCACCGACATTGTATCCTCTTTGTGCGGCTTCAGCCAGGTAAAACTCCACTTCCGCGTAGTCCATTAAAAGACCAGGGAAAGTAGGAGAAGTGATATCGGGATGCACATGCGAATATTGTGCATAGGCAGATTGAACGCCGGGAGCAGCTCCAGAATAATTCACTCCTGACTGATCACGTGTGAAAAAATTATCGAGGCGTGGATCATTCTTCGCTTTCAATGTATCTATTAATGTGCTGGCGCCGACAAAATCATCACGACCACTTTGAACCAGGTCCACCCAAATAGGATTGGTATTGGGTGGAGCCGACTGGTAGATCACACGTGCATTGTCCGCATTGGAAGTAAATACGCCACTGGCTACTGCCGATTCCACCACTGCTTTCGCACGTGCATTATCATCATCAGCGATAAGGATCCCCATCTTTAATTTGAGGGAGTTCGCAAATTTTTTCCAGAGGGCCATATTCCCATTGTAAACGATATCTGCATTTCCAAACCCTTCAGCTGAAGTATTGATCTTTGCGATAGCAGCATCCAATCTTGTCAACAGGTCGTTGTAGATCGTTTTGGCGTCATCGTATTTTGGAAAAGGCTTGTTGATATCCAATGCTTCTGAATAAGGCACATTCCCAAAAGTGGTGACCAGGTAATACCAGGCATAGATCTCCATGACCTCTGCAACAGCAAGCTGGTTCTTCTGCTTGTCGGCGCCACTTACATCAGAAGGGATCAGGCGTTTTGCTTCGCGAAGATCATTGATCACATCCCTGTACATGGCATTCCATACGGCATCATTGATCTCTCTTGTACCCAGGTCATACTGGCTTTCTTCCGGATATTGTGTTTCCTGCCATTGCTGTGTGATCAGGCGGAAAATATTCAGGTTCACATTAGAGGAGGTAAGTGTATTACTGAATGAACGGACCGCATTGGTAAAAAACGCATAGGACGGTGCCGTGGAGGGATTCTTCGGATCGATGTTCAGATCCGACAGGTCCCTGGTGCAGGCTGTTACAATAGTAACAACGATAGCAAGACTGTATAATAATCGTTTCATAGTTTTTTCTTTAGAATCTGAGTTTAGCGTTTAAAGTAAATGTCCGGGTTGATGGATAGGCCCCGCTTTGATAACCCTGCAGGTTTCCTGAGCTGATGGATTCTTCAGGATCGGCATAAGGAAGTTCCTTATCGATGATCCAGAGATTTCTTCCAACCAGAGAAACCTCGATGCCTTTGAAATAAGGCAAACGGCTTACAAAGGTTTTGGGAAAAGCATAACTGAGAGCCACTTCCCTTAATTTGATATAGCTCGCGTCATATACAAAACCAGCAGACGGTTGACGATAACCCAATGTTCCTTCTGAATTATTCCTTCTGAATGTATTGGCCGAACCATTAGGCGCTACCCCGGGAAGTATGATACCTCCTCCATTCGCAATTGTATTCCTTGAAGGTTTGCCCTTATCATTCAGCTCTACGGTTTCAGGATACAATCCAGTTCCCATTCCATAAAAAAGATCAAGCGAATAGATATCGCCACCTTGTCTTGTATCTATAAGGAAACTAAAAGTAAGATCCTTGTAACGTACGGAATTGGAAATACCACCAGTCCAGTCAGGATTTGCATTTCCTATCACTTCATTGGAGGTAGTTGAAAGGAGATACCTGCCATTCGTCTGGCTCACGGTTCTTTGCATCTCTCCTTTTCCATCTGCGGTATAAACAAAATTTGATCCGCGTAAAGTGCCATAGGGCTCACCTAATGTTGCATTGAGTGAAACACCACCCTGGAAATCTGCCAATACAAGATTATTAGCGCCTTCAAACAGTTTGACAACTTTATTCCTGTTACGTGCAAAATTGATATTGATAGTCCAGCTGAAATCCTGTTTTTGTACCGGTGTACCGAAAGCAGAGACCTCGATCCCTTTATTCTCTACTGTACCCGCATTCAGGAATTTTGAGTTATATCCTGTAGCAGTAGAAACAATTACGGGTAATATCTGGTCGATCGATCTTGCCTGGTAATAACTGGCATCGAAACCAAGCCTGTTCTTGAAGAAAGCTAATTCCAATCCAAGCTCCCAGCTTCTTGTCCTTTCGGGAAGCAGGTCTGGATTATTTTTAGTGCCCGTAACAGAGGATTGCGGGTTCGAACCAAAAGGAGGAATGACCGCATACACATCATTCACACTGAAAATAGGTGCATCGTTTCCTACTTCTGCATAGTTGGCCCTGAGTTTACCGTAAGAGAGCCAGGTAGCATTCATAAGTAATTTGGAGAAAACAAAACCTGCCGATACAGATGGATAATAATATACATTGTTATTTTCCGGTAAAGTAGATGACTTATCCCTGCGAATGGTCGCATCAAGAGTTACCATATCTCTCCAGGTAAACGTTCCTCCCGCGAATACTCCCTGTACTTCTCTTGTACCTTCGAATTCTCCCGGTGCGTTCGGTGTATTCAGTGAATTGGATAAAGCATACACTTTCGGTACGATCAACCCGCCATTAGTCGCGGCACGGATACTGCTGGTATGCTGGCGACGCAGGTTGAAACCTAACAGCGCTTTAATATCTATATCAGCAGAGAGTGCCTTATCATAAGTAGCAAGCAGGTCATAATGTGTTTCGCGGTATGACCTGTTGAAACGTTGATAAGATGAAGTAGCAACACTTCCCACTGCCTGTCTTTCTTCCTGTAATTCATCATAAGAATCCAAAGAGATCCTTCCCATCAGGTTCAGGGATTTGAATATCCTGTAATTCAAATTGATATTTCCAAAATACCGGTTACGGGAATCATTCTCATAATTCTCATAACGGGTGAAGTAAGGATTATCCCAGAAATTGGCGATGAGGTTATCCGGATCTTTCCAGTTCCAGGTCACATTTTTCCTCGTCCTGAAATAAGCATCCTTCTGCTCCTTGATATCCACGTTCACTTCCCACCACTGCCTGAAGTTTGTCATCAGGTTCTTGTCATCATAACCTGTACCGAAGCGACCTCTTCCTTCCACATTGGAAAAGTTCACACTTGCACCGGCCGTAAGTTTGGAAGTTACATTGTAAGTAGCGCCGAAATTGATAAGGTTCTTCTTCACCATACTGTTTGGCAAGATCCCTTTATCATCATTACGTGTATATCCTAATTTGAATGAGCCCTTATCCGTAGCGCCATCTACAAAAATGCTTTGGTTAGAGGAGATCGCTGTCTGAAAAAACTCTCCCGGATCATTGTCCGCGGCCACCCATGGCCTCTTCTTCATGTAATTGGGAGAAGTAGGATCGAAAGCATCCCAATGATAGACCAGGAGGTTAGCATCGAAAGGAGCGCCATAAGATGCATCTTCGAGAAAAGGAACTACAAGATCATTAGTACCATTGCCATCGATATCCCTGTATAAAAAATAATGGGTCGGGTCTTCATAGAATGCACCATAACCAGCACCATACTGTTTCTGGTAAGTTGCGAAAGTCGATCTGTCGACCTTCCCTATCCCGACACCTGAATTCAATGTCACATTCAATCCGCTTCGACCTTTTTTAGTAGTGATGAGGATCACACCGTTCGCACCCTGTGATCCGTACAAGGCGCTTGCGGCAGCGCCTTTCAATACCGTGATCGTAGCGATATCATCAGGGTTGATATCCGCGGCGGCATTCCCATAATCATAACCGCCTCTGCCGGTACGCTGATTGGCCGTATT
>DATLCB010000180.1:0-10756 GCA_035526625.1 Chitinophagaceae bacterium | reverse complement strand
AAGGTGTTCCTTTAATGATCTTTGCTTTTTTATTCAGCTCTACCAGGAGTTGTAAATAAGAGATCGTTGCATCAGTGGGTGCACTGCCGGGTTCATAAGCCAAGTCAACCAGCAATTTCAGGTGCCTGATCTTTGTTTCGTCAGTTTTAATACTGCTGAATGTTGTTACCAGTGAGTCATAATTACAGGTGTAACAGCTCTGCTGAGCGGAAACGTGCATCGTAAACAGGAAATGCAAAATCACCAGTATGAACAAATATGTTTTAAAGATGGATCTCATTTTATAGGGTTATCGTTATTATTTGGACAAGAGAATGATAAAATTAGTTCCCTCCGCTTCTTGTGTTTCCACCTTCATCCCGATAGCTATCGGCACCCCACTATGTTCAGGCAGGCAATACTATTGTAAATGCTGTTCCTTCATTTTCTTTTGTATCTACTTTTATTTCCCCTCCATGTGCCTTTACAATATCATAGCTTAAACTCAAGCCCAATCCTGTTCCCTGCCCTGTTGGCTTGGTAGTAAAAAAGGGTTGAAATATTTTATCCAATACTTTTGGTGGAATCCCATTACCATTGTCCCGTACACTGATTTCTATTTTTCCATTATTACTCCGGGTACTCACTGAAACAGTTGGCTCATACCCCGTAAGCCCCATGCCTCTTTTATCATTTACAGCATAGAATGCATTCGTAATCAAATTCAGTATCACCCTTCCTATATCCTGCGGTACAATATTTAGAGTGCCGATTTTCGGATCAAGGTCCGTACTCAGGGTTGCATTGAATGTTTTATCCTTTGCACGCAAGCCATGATAAGCCAATCTTAAATACTCATCTGCCAATGCATTGATGTCAGTGGGCTCTTTCTGTCCGCTGCTGCGGCGGCTGTGCTGCAACATTCCTTTTACGATCGCATCGGCACGTTTGCCATGATGATTTATTTTTTCCTCATTATCTGTGATATCTCTTGAAAGGTTTTTTACTTCCGCGAAATTTCCTTTCGCTATCTCTTCGTTCATTTCGGTCAGTAATTCCTTGTTCACTTCAGAGAAATTATTAATAAAGTTGAGCGGGTTCTGTATCTCGTGGGCGATACCAGCTGTGAGTTCACCCAATGAGGCCATTTTTTCCGACTGGATCAACTGTGCCTGTGTAGCTCTCAACCTTGCGAGTGTGGTCTCCAGGGCCCTGTTGGTTCTATGTTTCTGCCGGTTGTTCCTGTATAGTAATCCTGCTACGATCAGCAATCCGCCCAAACCACCTAATAAAGAATAGGTCCTTATCCTTCCTTTGGTTTGCAGTCTTTCCTTTTCCAGTTCCTGCAGGCGAAGTTGTTCATCAAACCCGATATTCTCCACCTGCTTGATCTTTTCAAGGCTTAACAAAGAATCATTTGCTGCATTGGAGAGTTCAAGGTAGATCAAGGCACTATCTGGCCTGTTGAGGCTTTTATAAATAGTGGCCAATGCGTCATAGGATTGAATAATATCACTGACCTGGGCGGTGTTATGCGCTATGCTCATTGCCAGCCTGCCATAATAAAGCGCCGAATCATTTTTGCCGACCTTATTATAATAATTGGAGAGTACTAAATAACTCTGACCGATACTGGGGTTATTATTTTGTTCTTTCGCGGAAGCCAGCCCTTTTAAAGTATTTTCCAAAGCCAATGAGTAGGAGTTCTTCATAAGGTATATCCTGCCCATACGATTATAATTATTACTACTGTATTTATGGTATCCTGCCAGGCCGGAATACTCAAGCGATGTCCTCAAAAAAAGAAGCGCCGAATCCAGTTGTTTCTCCCTGTAATACTTCAATCCCAGGCCCCGGTAAGCCTGTGAAAGCAATGTATTATCTTTTATCATCTCAGCGATCCTTATACATTCACGGATGACATTTAATTGTTTGTCATAATTCCCGGTAGACGCGTAAATACCAGCTACATCACTGTAGATGGTACCCAACATACTAAGCCTTGCCTTTTCCGGGTCCCCGCTATTGGTGAATTTGGATATATGCCATATGTTTTTTTCACATTCCCTGCTTTCTGTTATATGTAACGCCTCCTGTATGGATCGGATGGATTTGACAAAATTGCCTTTATTACTGGTACTGATCCCCAGAAGATCAAGTGCATCTGCCTCCCATAATTTTAAATTTAATTTTCTTGCCAGTGGCAGGTCCTTTTCAATATAATATAGCGCACTGTCGGAATTGATATCCAGGTAATAAAGAGAAAGCTCCCTGTTAGCAGCCATTCTCAACGTGTCGTTCATGTTTTGTTCGAGGGCTAACTTCAAACTATCTGCCTGCTTTTTAGTAGGCTCCAGGAAAAGTGGGTTCACCTGTGCCAATGAAATAACAGGCAACAAAATACATAGCAGCAGTTTTATTGATCGCATGGAGAATGTTTTATACGTCGGGCAAATGAATAATAAAATAACTCCCCTCCCTATGTCCCGGCAGGCAATACAATTGTAAATTCTGTTCCTTCATTTTCTTTTGTATTTACTTTTATTTCGCCCCCGTGCGCTTTTACAATATCATAACTAAGCGAGAGACCCAGACCCGTTCCCTGTCCCGTTGGCTTGGTAGTAAAAAAAGGTTGAAAGATCTTATCGAGAGCATGCGCCGGTATCCCGCTGCCATTGTCTTTCACCGTTACTTCCAGCTTATCGCTATGATTCTTTGTACTCACGTAAACAGTAGGCTCATATCCCGTTTCCCCTTTCTTTTTTCTCTGGGCCACCACATAAAAAGCATTCGTGAACAGGTTCAGTATCACTCTCCCGATATCCTGGGGCACCACCGTTATTTTATGCAGCAAAGGATCAAGTGCGATCTCAAACTTCGCATTGAAGGTTTTATCCTTGGCCCGCAGGCCATGGTAAGCAAGGCGGAGGTATTCATCCGCCAAAGCATTGATATCAGTCAGTTCCTTTTGTCCGCTGCTGCTGCGGCTATGCTGCAACATTCCTTTTACAATGCCATCGGCACGTTTGCCGTGATGATTGATCTTTTCAAGGTTCTGCTTCACATCATGCACAAGGGCCTGCGCTTCATTAAAATTCCCCTTCCTCATCTCTTCAACCATTTCATCCAGCAATTCATTACTGACCTCTGAAAAATTATTAACGAAGTTCAGGGGGTTTTGTATCTCGTGGGCGATGCCAGCAGTGAGTTCCCCCAATGATGCCATTTTTTCTGATTGAACGAGTTGTGCCTGTGCTTCTTTTAAATGGCTCAGCGTATTATCCACCTGCTTTTTAGCTGCTTCCAATTTATTAAAGTCTTCATACCGGGCGTACGCTGTGGAAAATGCATTCGCCACGGATTGGATCAGGTCTATTTCTTCTTCTCCCAATTGGTCTAAATTACCCACATACAACATACCTTGTATGAATGGAAGAAAATGCAGGTGAAAGCCATTCTCAGGGATGCCACTCATATATTGCTCTGGGGAAGTGATGGTACCCTGCTTCATCAATATGTCCGCGAATGCTGTAAACGAATCAGCTTGCCAGTGATCAATATACTTCCTCTTGTTCCTCCAATGGCTTAATACCTTTTGGATATTTCCCGGTGTTGTGTAAGGTAAATGGAAAGCCCCTATCGCTTTCCCGTCCGGTGTTGAAAGAAAAGTATGGATGAGTTGCTGTTCTTCATCCATGATAAATACCCCGCAGCGGATAAACGACACACCCAGTACGGTGAATTCATTCCATATTAAAGGAGTGATCCTCTCGAGGTCTTCAATGGTTCGCATGGAAGCGATATCCGCACGAATACGATCCAACGATGCCTGTTTTACCGCTTCCAGTGCATTGGCTTCTGATTTTTGTAACTCAATATACCGCCTGTAGGTAAGAGAGATCACAGAAGTGAATTTCCGGAAGATGTGTAATTCCTCCTCTGACAATTCCTTCTCTGTCCAGGCAAAAACAAGACCTTCTTTAAAATAAAAATAATTTCCATAGTGAACAACATTGGCCGGGTATTCAGGAAAATTGACCTGTGGTCTCATCACCTGGTAATAGTGGGTAAGATCCTTGCCCGTAAGAACAGGAAAATATTCTTCCTGTCTTTTCCAGTGATCAAAAATATTTTCCAATACGGGATGCCCCGCCAGCTTAAGCTTCCCGATCATTTCATAAGAGTCGCCCTGCTGCTGGGCTGTCGTGGCAGATAAGGTGGAAGTTTGTTCTGCTTCGTCCAGTTCGCCTACCCCGCAGCGTAATGGTGTAATGCCCAGTACTTTTAATTCTTTAAAGAAAATAGCCACTGTGTCAGACAGGTCTTTTGAACTGTGCATAGACATGGCTTTGCCACGCACTCTTTCCAAAGAAGCCTCGATCTGTGCCTCTCTTGTCTGAGCTTCGGCTTTTTGCAGATCCAAAAACCGTTTGTAGGTAAGATCGAATACTTTGGCAAATCGTCTCATCACTATCCTGGCTTCATCGGAAAAATCATTTTCACGGAATGCGAACAGTCCTCCCGAATTGTAAACCGCTACGAAACAAGATTGTCGTTTGAATTCACTCCCGGAGGAAAACATTTGTGATTCGGGCAATTTGAATTGCGCCGCTTCTACTGCCTGATAATAATGGGTGAGGTCATCTCCTTCGAGAAGGTAATAAAAATCTTCCTGTCTTAACCAGGCTTCAAATGCACCGTGCAATAAAGGGTGGATATCGAATGATTCATCCCCTGAGACCTGCACCGATCGGTCTTTGTCGACCGATGTGACCCATACATCTCCTGTTCTTTTTTCTTTATTCAGTACACTTATACCCACACGTAAGACGCCAAGGTTCAGTTTATCGAGTTCTTCAAAAACTACGGCGACAGCGGAGTGGAGGTCTTCTGTTTTATGCATGGCCATTGCCTTGCTTCTTACTCTTTCCAAAGAGGCCTCGATCTTTGCTTCCTTCGCCTGCGCTTCTGCCTTTTGAAGATCCTGATATCGCCTGAACGTTAATGAAAAAACGGAAGTGAATTTTTTCATCACCGCCTTGTCTGCTTCGCTATGCGGGTGCAGGGAGAAAGTAAATATGCCTCCATCTTCAAACAGGTAGGCCTGGAAATGCATATCCGGAAAACTCAATTGAGTCCCGGTAAGCGAATAGGTTGAAATATGTGTAATGACATTTACATAATCTTCTTTTTCCTGCCCTGCCAAATAATAGTATAAAAAATCTTCCTTGTTTTGCCAGCGCTGTTTGAACAATCCCCACAAAGGATGCATATTGATGGCTACCCTTCCTACGCCTTTTATTATCCTTCCATCGCCCGTATTACCCATTGACCAAACTTCGAGTTCTTCCTCTTTGACAATAGCGATCCCGCAACGGAAGGTTTCAATACCCAGTGTGTCTAACTCTGTAAACATGGTACTGGTAGCTTCTCCCACATCCGAACTGTTTTGCATCGCCATAGCCCGGTAACGTACTCTTTCCAATGCCGCTTCTATGGTGGCTTCGCGGGCCTGCGCTTCTGCTTTTTGCAGATCAAGGAATCGTGTATAGGTCTGATCGAAAACAGCCGCCAAACGTTTGAAAATATCATGCGCTTCGGGTACGGGCTCATAGGTGATGATCAAAAGAAATCCTTTTGAGAAATAGGCATAGTGCATGACCTGGAAAACAGGGAGGGAATGTCCTGCTTCCCGGACTGACTCGAATATATCCCCTACCACTGGCAACGTACGCATATACTGGTAATGAGCTACGAGCTGTTCACCACCCATCTCCACTACGTGCAATGATCTGCCCTCTTCGTATCCCTTCCGCATTTGAATGAAAAGCTCATCTTCAGTTGTTGGTGCTTTAAACGGGGGTTGCAATACTCCCTCGCTGCTCATCCATAAAGTGATGGCTTGCTTATCTTCTTCCCATATACAATAACCAGCAGCCCAGGCCGGCATTCCCAGATCTTGTATTTGATGGAAAAGTAAACTTGCAGAAGCAGGCAGTTCATCACTTTTATGCATGGCCATAGTTCTTGCCCGCACCCTTTCCAATGATGCTTCGATCCGTGCTTCGCGGGCCTGCGCTTCTGCTTTCTGAAGATCGAGGAACCGGATATAAGCCTGCTCGAAAACTTTAGAGAATCGTTTAATGATGTCCGCTTCACCGGCTGAAGGCGATCTGAAAGAATAAGAATTTATCTGTAGCCCTGTATGTTTGGCAAAGGCGATACTTACTGTTATACCGGGAGCACCTAAAATGAACTTTTTTCTTGATTCCTCCAGGTACTTGAAATCCGTATGTTGAAATGCATATTCAAACCACTTGTTCTTTTCTTCAAAGGAATAGGTCTGGGTAGAGTATTCAGCGCCGCTTTCCCGTGCTTTTATAATATCCCCGGTTAATGACAGGTCCTGGTAAGGTATATTAAAAACTGCCGCCCGTTTTTGAAAGGGACTGGCGATCCAATATTCGAAATCTCTGCCTTCATCTTTGAAGATGGCAATATTACAGGAGTCCATTTCTACTTGTAACTCCATTAATTTATCGAATACAGTATCCACGACCTCCTGCAATTCATCGCTTTTGTGCATGGCCAGCGAGCGGCTCCTAACTTTTTCCAGCGCTGCTTCTATCTGTGCCTCCCGGGCTTGCCCCTCTGCTTTCTGCAGGTCAAGAAAACGGGTATAGGTACCATCAAAGACAGCTGCAAATCTTTCATACAATTCAATTGCCTCCTTATCTCTCGGATCAGTAGTAATGATCCCCAGCATTCCATTGGAATAAAAAGCAATATTCTCAAATCTTCTTTCACCAAAGATCTCCCGCTTAACGGGAGCACCCATCTTTTTCAGGGTTTGGAAATAACCTTCGAGCTCATCTCCTTTCAGCTCTATCACAACCGACGCTCTCTTTTCTTTCCATGCTTTCATTGCTTTTTTCACCACGAAAGGTTCTTCAAAAGGCAGCTTGATCAGCATATCCAGTTTGATACCACCATGCTGGGTCGCCCATACCTCAACGACCTGTTCCTTCTCATTTACAATACCGATAAATGCCCGTTCGGGATGTTCTCCCAATTGTTGCAACTGGTCAAAGAGAAGAGCCGCCGTTTCGGATAATTCCTCGCTTCGTTGCATCGCCATCGTACGGGCACGAACTCTTTCAAGGGCAAGCTGTACCTGTGCTTCCCTTGCCTGCGCCTCAGCTTGTTTAAGATCATTGAAGCGGGTGTAGGTAAGGTCAAAAACTTTTGCGAACCGAAGCAGTATATCAAAATGTTCATCTGATAATGGCTGAAGACTAGCGAGGTTCAAACAGCCGAAATTATTAAAGGATGCAGAAAGATATACACGGCCAGGTGCACTCATTCCGGCTATTACAGGATCCGGTAAATGGGAAAGCTCAGTTTCTCCAAATAAGAACTTGTCCCACTCTTTTTTGACCTTTCCCTGCAATGTATATTCCCATTTATTTTTCCGATCCTTCCAGGCACTGATATAGGCTGTGTAAGGAGGGTGTTGATGATATTTTACAAAAAGCCCGGTCGGATCAGCCGGAGCTTCGGAATTGGCCATCCACCAGGTGGAAGCATTTGACTGCGAATCATAGATCATGATCACGCAACGTGTGAGGGCAAAGTCGAGCCTGGTCAGTTCATTGAATACAGTAGCTATTAATTCTTTTAATTCGTGAGAGTTTTGCATAGCCATCGCTCTTGCTCTCACTCTTTCCAAACCTAATTCTATCTGTGCTTCTTTAGCCTGGGCTTCCGCATTCTGCAGATCGGTCATTCTTGTATAAGCCAGGTCAAGTACTTTGGCGAATCTTTGCAGTATAACAGCTTTGTCATCCGGTAGTGGTTCAGGACCGGCGGCCTGTAACACACCATGTTTCATAAATGCGTCCGACAGGTAAACTTTTTGCAGGCCGCGCATTTGCTTTTGTACATCCTTTGGAAAATTTTTCAGATCGGTCCTGTTGAATAAATATTCTTCCCAGCTTTCCTTGATATCTCCTTCCAGGATGTGGGCATAATAGTCCGTCCCGCTTTCCCACTTTTTCTTTTGCATATTGGAAAAAGGATGATCGATCATAGGTATAAGGTAGCGCTGTGGCAATGCTGTATCCTTAAAACCGCGACTCCACCATTCGATAACATTGTTCTTACTATCGATGATGGAAACAAGGATCTGGTAAAGCCCGAAATCCAATTCTTCAAACTGGGTGTACATCAGGCCAACGATCTCAGCCAGTTCTTCGCTTTTGTGCATGGCCATTGTTCGGGCCCGGACCCTCTCCAGAGCCAGTTGGATCTGTGCTTCCTTTGCCTGTGCTTCGGCTTTTTCAATATCATGATAACGCCGGTACGCCAGGTCGAAAACATTCCGGAATCTTTTGAGCACTTCCTGGTTCTCGAAGGATATTTGGCAGAAAGAGGAAATACCTATGGCGCCAACACCTATGGAGTAAAAATAATAGTACAGCGCATCGATATTATCCAACCGTGGATCTTCATACTCACCTCTTTCCTTCCTGCTCTTTTTCCAGTCCTTCAACTGATCTCCTTTTAATATCAATTCCGCAAAAGCCTCTTTTGAACTCCTGATCTTATGATCGAATTGGATAAAATTCGGATTCTTGCTGTAAGTAAGTCTTCCCATGTTCCCCCCGGAAAAATCAGAATAATCGTAATCCATAAGGGTGCCGCTCGCATCGTCCCAAAAATAAATGATCGCATTCCGTACATCGCTGAAACCGATCCCCGGCAGTTCATTGAACATGACCTTGCATACATTCAAAATATCTCCTGGTTTCTGCATTCCCATTGCCTGGCTTCTTACTTTTTCCAAGGCTGCTTCGATCTTAGCTTCTTTTGCTTGTGCTTCGGCTTTTTGCAGATCGTGGAAACGTTTATAAGCCAGGTCGAAGGCCGCTCCCATTCTTGGTAAGATAAACTCCATCTCTGGCGGCGGGGGTTCGATAAAATCTACATTCATTTTTCCCTGTGCCAATTGCACAGTAGGATGCCAGGTATGTTTTATATTATACTTTCTTACCAGTCTCTGAATATTATTTGCCGCTTCCATATTAAAGCCGCGTAGAAATTTTAGCAACCGGGTAAAGTCCTTTTCATCCAGCTTGATAACCGCATAATTTTCCTTTAAGCTCCAGATCCTTCTTATCCACAATTTCGTATCCGTTTCTTCCAACCGGAATACAAAGTCCATTCTCAACTGGAACTCTTCCTCCTTTTCACTCAGGCTGGTAAAATCCCAGGTCCGGATACGGCCATCCTCTTCGCTGAGGTAAATGGTGGCACCGGTAACGCCTGATATATTCAGGCCTTTCAATTCCTTTTGCATAGCTACCACCACCCCCAGGATCTCTGTCGACTTGTGCATAGCAAGTGCTTTCGCTCTTACTCTTTCCACTGCCACTTCGATCTGCGCTTCCCTCGCTTGTCCATATGCCTTTTCAATATCCAGGTATCTTGTATAAGCCAGTTCAAATACATTCAGAAAACGTTTGAACAGTTCGGTATCATTCCTACTCAAGGGAACATACGTTGAGATGCCCAAAGCCACCGGTCCCAATGAATGCCAGTAATAACTCAGGGAGGTAGTGGTCTCCAGGTATGTATCGATAAATACATTGGTTGTTTTCTGGTAAGCTATCCAGGCTTTTACTTCTTTTCCTTTTATATGCGTGGTATAGAATTCGCCTTTGCCCCTGATCATTTTGGCCGCAAAATCCTTATGTACTTTATGATTGGTGTAACTAGTCTCGGTAACTATCGCTTTTTTATGCCTTGTATAATATTCATAGTTCATGTAAGTGCCTTTCTTCTCATAAAAGATAGCTGTCTGTACATTCCGGATCTCTTTTACACCCAATGCTCCCAGTTGCAGGGAAATGGTCTTGCAGACATCAAGCATGTCCTCCGGCTTTTTCATCCCCATGGCTACAGTTCTTACCCTTTCCAGCGACGTTTCAATTTCCAGTTCCTTGTTCAGCCGCGTCAATTCCTCATTCTTATCCATTACCGCGGCAGCTTCTTTTCTTGTCTCTTCCGCTTTTCTGGTGATCTCGAGGTTCTGCATCTTTTGATCCACTTTATCCTGCTGGTGTTCTTTCTCCAGGCTGGAATGAATGCTAAGATGTTCCAATGCTTTTTCGAATTCCTTTTTGAGCCGGTACAATATATATAACTCGTAGTGGATCTTACTTTGAAGGTCCAGGGCTTTTATTTTGTTCGCTATGCTGAGGGCTTCTTTGAGAAGCGCTGGTACCATTGCTCTATCTGCCTGTTTATTATTTTTGGTATATAGTCCCGCCTGGAATAAAAGCAATTCAGTTTCTCCCCGCTTGTCTCCGCCTTTTTTCCTGATCTCCATGCTTTTTGCTGACAAAGCAATAGCTTTTGTGTAGTTGCCCGTGGCTTTATAAACTTCCGCGAGATGGATCATTGCGTTAGCCTGGGCCCTGCTGTCCTTTGTAGCTTTACTGATCGCCAGGCTTTTTGTACAATGATCGATCGCTTTTTTATATTGTTTTAGTTTGAAATAAGTGAATCCAAGACTGTCAAGACTACCTGCTAAACCTAATTTATCATTTGATTGTTGACGGAGTATCAAAGCCTTCCTGAAGAATTCCTGGGCCCGGCGATAATCCCCATTCTCAAAATAAATGGAGCCGATGCCCTGGATGGGATAGGAATTGAATACCGGGTTGTCCGTTTCCTCCCAATATCGCGATGACATGAAAAGGTATTCAAGCGCTTT
>DATLCB010000179.1:0-9257 GCA_035526625.1 Chitinophagaceae bacterium | reverse complement strand
GTAACGTTCATGAGTATACGGTCCCTATTTATTGTTTTGTTCTTATCCGTGACCCAGTTAGGAGTGGCCCAGTTGGATACCATCGATCAGCGGATCGTACTCATCGGTGATGCGGGACAACTTACCGGTGGCCGGCATCCTGTTGTGGATGCAGTGAGAAGTCTTATCAAACTTGATAAAAAGACAACCGTTCTGTTCCTCGGGGATAACCTTTACCGTAATGGCTTACCGGATGATCAGAGCAGCGGTTATAACGAGGCGAGAGCTGTACTTGACTCCCAGTTGGCCGTAGCCGACGGAACCGATGCCAAAGTGTACATGATACCTGGGAATCATGACTGGCAGAATGGTCAGCCAGGCGGCTATGATGCTATCATCAGGCAACAATTGTATGTTGATTTTCTTGGCAAAAAGAATATAAAATATTACCCCGAAGATGGATGTCCAGGGCCGGTGGAGCTTGACCTGGGAAATAATGTGGTAGTGATCCTCTTCGACAGCCAGTGGTGGATGCACCCACATGATAAGCCGGGCATTGAATCGGATTGCAGTTATAAGACAAAGGAACAGCTCGTTGCCCAGATAGCAGATATCGCAGCACGTAATTCAAAAAAACTGATCATCCTTGCCTGTCATCATCCTTTTAAAAGTAATGGCGTGCATGGAGGGCTATTCACTTTAAAGCAGCACATCTTTCCTTTCACCGATATTTTTCAAAACGCTTACGTGCCATTGCCAGTGCTCGGGTCTATTTACCCAATTTCGAGAAGCGTGTTTGGCGTTCCCCAGGATATGAAACATCCCGATTATAGCGACATGATCGATAAAGTATCAACGGCTATCAAAGCGGTGGCTCCGAATATCATCTTTGTATCCGGTCATGAGCATAACCTTCAGCATATCCGGGACAGCAATTACCAGTATATCATCAGCGGGGGGGGATGTAAGGATCAGCGGGTTTCCAAAAGCAAGAGGAGTCTCTTTACTTCTCCTTCAATGGGTTTCTGTGTACTGGAAGTGTCAAAAAATAAAATTGTAACAGTTAATTTTTATACGGCTACTGACAGTGTCCGGAATCCTTACACGGCCACACTGATGGATTTTTCAAAATTGCCATCACAATTCTTAGATGATTCGACAAAAGTTGAAGAAGATCCTTTTACAAAGTACAAGGACACCGTTAGCCGCGCGGCGAATCCAAAAATGGGTGAAGTGAAGGGCTTAACCAAAATATTTATGGGCGAGAATTACCGGAAAGAATGGAGGACCCCAGTAAATATGAGAGTATTGAACCTGAGGAAGGAGAGGGGTGGGATGACCGTTGTGAGCCTTGGCGGCGATCCGCAATCCACCTCCTTACGACTAAAAGATAGTAAAGGAAAAGAATGGACCTTGCGTGCTCTTAATAAGAACCTCACCAAAACACTGCCGCAGGCATTCCAGGGAAGTATTGTAAAACCAACCATAACAGAATTTAATTCTGCCTCCTTCCCTTACGCATCGCTGATCACTCCGGGTTTACTCACCGCATTAGGATTGCAGACGCCACATCCACAACTTTTCTACGTACCGGATGATCCTGCCTTTGGTTTTTATCGAAAATTATTTGCAGATAAAGTATGTACACTGGAAGAAAGAGAACCTTCGGCCGACGGATCCAACACGGTAAGTACAGCCAAAATGTTTGGTAAGATGATCGATGAGAATGATCATCGTCCCGAACAGGAACTTGCGTTGAAGGCAAGATTACTGGATATGGTGGTGGGTGATTTTGACCGGCATTTTGACCAGTGGAAATGGAGCATTAGTGATACGGGCAAAGGGAAATTGTATACCGCCATCCCAAAAGGCAGGGACATGGCATTCTTTAATGCAGAGGGTTTACAAATGAAATTATTTACGGGTAGAGCGCTTCCTTTCCTGAAAGGTTTTCATAACCGGCTGCATGACGTCGACTGGCTGGGTTATGGCGCCCGGGATTTTGACCGGCTTTTTTTAAATGACCTGGATGCGAAAGAGTGGGAAGAAACGATAGCTTCTGTACAGCAAAAGCTTAACGATTCAGCGATAAGCAGGGCTGTGCACCAGCTTCCACCCGAAATATTTTCCGCTCACGGAGAAACGATCATTCAAAAGATCGGGAGCCGCCGCAACCAACTGTCAAAAGACGGAATGACGTATTATAAATTCATTTCACGGAAAGTGAATATCGTGGGCAGCAACGACAGGGAATATTTTAAAGTAAGCAGTGTGCCGGCCGGGTTGGAGGTAAAAGTGTATGCACGTTCCAGGATCAATGATACCGGCTTTATACTATACAACAGGGTCTTCGACCGTTTGGTCACTAAGGAGATAAGGCTTTTTGGCCTTAACGGGAACGATCTTTTTTATATTGATACGAATGCTACATCAACGATCAAGATCCGTGTCATCGGGGGAAAGGGCAGCGATACTTTTGATATGCGGGGTCATGTGGAGAGTATGCTTTATGATATCAAGTCCGATGATAACCATATACTACATAATAGCAGGACCAAGAACCGGTTCTCCATCAACCCGCCCGTAAATGATAACAGCATCACCGGCTTCCAGTATGACAGGATAAAATACCCACGGATATACCTGGGCGGTAGCTCCGATATGGGCTTTGTGGCAGGAGCAGGCGTTTCCAAAAGAACACATGGTTTCAGGAACCTTCCTTTTGCTTCCGATCAGCGACTGGCCATTTTATACTACTTTGAAAAGGCCTGGCAATTTTATTATAAAGGAGAGTTCAACCATATCACCCGCAACTTAGATGTTCTGCTGAATATTAATTCGCAGAATCCCGGGCTGCAAAATTTCTTTGGTTTGGGTAACAGGACAGTGGTGGATAAAAGCAAAGGCTACCGCTATTACCTGGCAAAGTATAAAACCTTTGAGGTGGAAGCTTTATTCAGGAGGCGTGTCTTTGAAACAGTTCATTTGATGGGTGGTCCGTATTATTACCAGTATTCGGCAAGGCCGGGAAAGAATTTAGGCCAGGTACTTTCAGATCCCCGGTCGGTGGGTCTTGATCCGTCAACTGTTTTCAGCACTAAAAAATATTTCGGCGCCAAGGGCCTGGTCCATATTGACAACAGGAACAGCGAAGTATTTCCTACACGGGGTATACATTGGGATAATGAATTGCTCTATGCGGCAGGAATGGGTAACGGTAGTCATAGTTTACTCCGGTTCACTTCGGACATGACATTGTATATAAGTCAGAATGACCCTAAATTGATTGCGGTCCTTAAACTAGGTACTGGTCGCATTTATAGTAAACAGTTTGAATTTTTCCAGGCGCTTGCTTTAGGTAATAATAATTTATTGGGTTTTCGCCAGAACCGTTTTTTGGGTTCATCGATGACGTATGGAAGTTTGGAGTTGAGGATGAAAATCTTTGATCTGAACGCTTATACGTTATCCGGTCCTGTGGGCATCACTGGTTTTTTTGATATGGGAAAAGTAAAGCTCCGGGGAGAATCATCAAAAAAGATACATAGTGCTTTCGGAGGTGGATTTTACTTTATTCCTTTCAATCTTTTCCTCATTACTGCGACCGCCGGTTTTTCCGGATCTGATAAGTCGCTCAATTTTTCTATCGGTTCAAAGATCAGCCTCAGGTATTGACAAGAAAAGCTCTGCCTGTCGAAACAGTAAGGGAAAGAAGCCAGGCAACAACCATTAAACCTGCTTAATTTTCCAGTATGAAGTTATTGATCATTGAAGATGAGAAAGAACTTGCGGCCGGTATCGTAGCTTATCTCCGCCAGGAAAATTATACCTGTGACCTGGCCCTGGGATATAAGGAAGCCTTGGATAAAACGGAGAGCTGGAATTATGATTGTATCATATTGGATATAACACTGCCGGATGGATCAGGACTTGATCTGTTGCAGGAATTGAAAAAAAATAAAAAGAATGATGGTATCATCATTGTTTCGGCCAGGGACTCTGTATCCGACCGTATCAATGGATTAAAATCAGGGGCAGACGATTACCTGGTAAAACCTTTTCATCTTTCCGAGCTCGCCGCACGAATTGCTGCTATCATCCGCAGAAAAATTCATGACGGGAATAATATCATTTCTTTCCACGAGATCGATATTGATACGATGGCGAATGAGGTTACGGTTTACAAAAAACAGGCAGAGCTCACCCGGAAAGAATTCCAGTTGCTGGTTTACCTTGTTGCTAACCAGGGCAAAGTGATCCCGAAGAGTGCGCTGATGGATCATTTATGGAATGAAGAAATGGGATATGGTGAAAGTTTTGATTTTATATATACTCACGTCAAAAATCTTCGCAAAAAACTACAACAACTTGGATCGAGGGACTATATTAAATCGGTATATGGGATAGGATATAAACTGACAGATAAATGAAGCTACAGGCACAGTATAACCGCGTCACTGTTGCAGCTACACTGGCTATCCTGTTGATCGCCGCCATCGGTTATTATTACCTTATACGCTATGTGCTGATCGGCGAACTGGACGAGGCATTGAAAGTGGAAGAGATCGAGATCATGGACCATATTAAAAAGTATAACAGGTTGCCGGAACCAACTGTATACAAAGACCAGCGGATCGCTTTTGAAAAAGCTCCTTCTATATCGGATCGCCATTTCCAAAGTCTCCTAGCTTTTAATCCCGAAGAGAATCAAATGGAATCAAGCCGTCAGTTGATCTTTACAGTAGAGGTGGGCGGTCAGCAATACCGGGCTTTAGTGACCAAGTCCGAGGAAGCGACCCACGACCTGGTCTGGATCATTTTATTTTCCACCGTGGCCCTGTTGGTCCTCCTGGCGGTCATTCTATTCATCACCAATCGGTTTTTGTTCAAGAAACTCTGGAAGCCATTCCGTAACACACTTTCGACAATCAAAAAGTTCGATCTTTCTGCGCCGGTTGATCTTACCATGCAGCCAACGAACATAACGGAGTTCAAAGAGCTGAATAATAGTATCCGGCTGATGGCGCAAAAAGTATTGAAAGATTACCAGTCACTGAAGGATTTTACGGATCATGCTTCACATGAGATTCAAACACCGCTGGCGATCATTAATTCGAAGCTTGACCTGTTGATCCAGGAGCCTGAATTAAGTGAGAAAAGCATGGACCAGGTACAATCTATTTATGCGGCAGTAGAGAAACTTGCCCGCCTGAGTCGCTCCTTACTCTTGCTTACCCGGATAGATAGTAACCAGTTTGTTGAAATGGAACAGGTATCCTTTGACGAGATCATAGAAGAGAAAGTGGAGGAAATGCAGGAATGGATACGTTCTGCTAACGTAACTGTGACAGTTGAGCCGGGTAACCTGCGGGTAACAATGAATAAAGAGCTTGCAGAGATGTTGGTGAGCAATTTGTTCAGCAATGCTGTCAGGCATAGCAGCTCAAACGAAAGTATTTTTATCAGGACCTCTCCGTACTGCTTTTCTATTGCTAACAGGGGAACAGCGCCGCTTGACAAGAATAAGGTATTCGATAAGTTTTATAAATCAGACAATTCGCGGGGGACCGGGCTTGGACTGGCTATTGTACGCCAAATTTGCGACCAATATAAATTTCATGTCAGTTATGAGTTCCTTGATCAGCAGCATTTTTTTAAAATTGATTTCAATGAAAGATCGAAGTAGCCTTCTTTCTTTTGCGTTAGCTCTTTCATAGGAATACAGGCATCAGGTAACACGGTAGTCCTGCCTCACGGGGCTGAAAGCATCGATCACCTTACAATCTGTTTTGGCAATAGCAGAATGAAACACATTAGAAGGGATAACATGATACATGCCTGTTGTCAGCAGGCATTGCTTATTATCGATCACCATATCCAGTTCGCCTTCGAGTATATAAGTGACCTGCTCCTGTATGTGCTGGTGCAGGGGAACGGAGCTGCCTTTCTTTAATTCCACGTAACCAAAGGTTATGCTGTCGCCATGGGCATAATGACCGGTTATACCGGGAGCGAGGTCTTTGGGATGGATGTTTTTAATGAGGTCCATAAATATTTTTTATTTGCTGAAGTTACCTTTGCCGGTTCCCGTATGTATGGTTCAGATCACGGCGATGGGCATGGATCAGTTTATTTTTCGAAATAACAAAAATTACCACCCACCCATTCTTTGTCCTTATTGTACCGCACCCCGATCATTTTGCCTTTGCTTAATCTCCCGAGATTATTGGTAGCAATGGGTCTTGCGTCACCATCTTTCCAGAAATAGAACATCCTGATCTCTGCTTTAGCAGGTACATCCGGTGTTTGTATCACTTCCGCATACTTTACTTTTCGTTGCAGTATCCAGTTCTCGGGGTCCTTCACTTTGTCAATATCGGCCTGTGTAACATCGATCACCACACCCTGGCCGGCGAAAGAGAACAAGGGTTTTAATACATAATTCTCCAGGTCAGGCGGTATTTGTTTTACTTCATTCAAATACCATGTTTGTGGCACATAAGGATGCCGGATCAGGGGCAGCGTGAATTTACTGATGCGGTAGAACCAGTTCGGATGGGGGCACCATTCCACATCCAGTTCCTCAAACACTATCTTTCCTTTTTCCTGTACTTCGGGTGTTTGCTGTTGAAGATCGTCGAAGATGACGCGGTTATAGATCCTTTTTACTTCGGTCTTCTTACCCTCATTCATGTAATAAAGTTTCTTTCCTTCTTTTATCAACTCTGTGAGGCAAACCATTTTGATACCGAGATATTCTTCCGTGCAGTAGAAGTCGATCTTTGTTTTTTGCTGGCGGGGAAAGATCTCCAGCAGGATCACATTCTCCGGGTCGTGTTTGCCAATAATGATCTCCCTGAGCAACTTTATATAGGTTTCCCGGTCATAACTATTGAGGTAGCAATCAAAGTTGGCTGGAACAGGAAAATGTTTTCTGAATACATCATCTAGTAATATTTCATAAGCAAAGAGGGTAGGGAAACCCTGCATTTCTATCAACTGCGGTTCATATTCACCGGCTTCATTGATACAGATCCCAAAATCAAAAGCGATAAAATGAGTATGCTCATTTTCGCCTGGTACCTGCAATTTTTTTGGGATGGCATCCTTTGTTAACTCTTTGAAGTTCGGATCTGCAATGATATCAATGATGCTTTCGCAGGCATTCAGCATTTTATCTTTAAAATCCCTGGGAACGAAGATGGGCGTCTCCGCCACGCGGAACTCGATAGCGCCGGGATGTGCTGAATTCAGGTCTTCCAGGAAGGCCTCATACTTTTCTTTAGTGAATGCTTCGTTGTAGGCTTTGCGGATAGCAGGTATCATCGTTCCGGTTTTGAACGGAAGTTAGTGAATGATGGACTAGCCGCAAAAAGTTGAAATGAATGATAGGATATAATTTTTTTTACGCGAAGACGCTAAGAAAAATAAGACGCAAGTCGTATAGCTTGAGATTAGCAGCCTGGCACCTTTGCGCCTTTGCGTGAAACTATATTGAAATTGATACAACAACAATTATCTATGCCAGTACGGCGTGAAATTGCCCGATAGCCTCGTTCAAAAAATTCGGCAGTATATGCGCATAGGTCCACATGATCTTATCGGGGTCCCTCAACTGGCTCAACATGCTGTGGAGTTTGTCTTCACCATGACTTTCGATCACTGTCTTTCTTTTTTCTTCGGTCTGCAGGTGAACGCTCATGCCGGGAGCATCGGCCTCGGGATGGAATTGAGTGCCGATCATGTAGTCATTGAAACGGATCCCCATGATAGCCCTTTCATAAGGAACATGCGGGCGGCTTTTTTCAATACATAATATTTTTGCACCTATCTTATTGAGGAGATCGTGATTGGGTTGGATAACCTGGTAATCGCGGCTGTCCACTGCATAAAAGGGATCACGGAGACCATCGAAGACAGGTTCATCACAGCCCGCCTCGAGCATATGCACAGGAAAAACTCCAAAAGCTGTCGACTTTCTTTTTGACACCAGGCCTACATTGAAATAACGGCTGGCTAATTGGAAAGAGTGGCAAATAAAAAAGACATGTTTTTTTTGCGTGGTAGATGGATTATTATTCCACCGTTCCATCTTATCGAGCCAACGGCACCAGGAAATATCCCAGTCTTCAAAACGACTGATCAATGGATCACCTGGACCCCCGGTCGAGATATAAATATCGTAAGAAGTATCAGGGAGTTCATTCTTCAGGCGGACATTAAATTCTTTCACGGTGAGAGTCACATCGCTGGTCTCTGCCCATTCTTTAAGAATAGTACGGATACAGCGCATGCCCTGGTTGGCCTTGCCTTCATAGAGATCCAGGATTGCTACTTTAACCTGCCTGCCTGTCCAATTCATCAGACAAAAGTAATAATTTATTAACCCCCAGTGAATGAATACGATGGTATCATTGTCCACAAATGTGGATTTTAAGATTTGGTTAGATTTTGTAGTTGAAAGACCACAACCAATATGCTCAATAAGTGGAAGTGATTACCCGCTTAATACCATAACAGGATCGCATAGTACGCAGTGAAAAACAAACGTAGTCACTCAACACAGTTAAGAGATTGACAAATCTATTTTTTCTCTGTCGGAGATCCTTTGCGGGTATACAATTGTTCTCCACCCAAAAATGTTTTAAGCACTTTTGCCGTGTTCAGTAATTCCATCTCATTTGCCTTCATTATATCTGTATCGAGGATGATGAAGTCCGCGAATTTTCCTTTTTCAAGACTTCCTTTTTCTTTTTCTTCAAAATTGGCTTTAGCTGCCCAGATCGTCATGCCACGAAGCGTCTCCTCGCGGGTCAATGCATTTTCCATCTGGTATCCGCCATTAGGAAAGCCTTTGGCATCCCTGCGTACTACTGCAGCAAAGAATGTTTTAAAAGGAGAGATGTCTTCTACCGGGAAATCGGTACCCAAGGGGATCCATCCATTTTGCTGCAGCAATTGTTTATAGGCATAAGCGCCTTTCACTCTTTCCTTTCCTAAGCGGTCGCCGGCCCAGTACATGTCTGAAGTTGCATGGGTTGGCTGGACAGAAGGGATCACCGAATTTGCTCCGAACAAAGGAAAATCATTTGAATCGACCACCTGCGCATGTTCGATCCTCCAGCGAAGATCATTTTTACCTTTTAGATATTTTGCATAGATATTCAGCACGGTCCTGTTGCCGCTATCACCGATGGCATGTGTACACATCTGCCAGCCTTTATCGCTGATCCATGCGGCTACTGAATCAAAATGTTCAGGTTTGCTGAGCAAGAATC
>DATLCB010000178.1:0-5958 GCA_035526625.1 Chitinophagaceae bacterium | reverse complement strand
GGCGTAATCTTCATGATATGTAATTCACCTTTTCCGGCCTCTTCATATTTAACCGGAGTGCCTGTACTTGCAGTATTATTCTTTTGCCATTCCTGTGTATTTGTTTCATTCAGAAAAGTGCTGAATACTGGCCGGTAAGTAAATATCGCCAATGCCATCCCCGCCATCATGATCCATTTCCTCCCGATCTTATCACTCAGCCATCCCCAGAAAATAAAAAAGGGAGTCGCAAAGACGATGGCCCAAAGCATGATGGTGCGGCTTTGTTCGAATTCTATGTGGCATTTAGTTTCTAAAAAATTCTGCGCATAGAATTGTCCAGTGTACCAGACAACTCCCTGTCCCATCACGGCGCCAAACAAAGCCAGCAATACCATTTTGAAATTAGCTTTATGGCTAAAACTTTCTTTCAGTGGATTCACAGATGTCTTTCCTTCAGCTTTGAGTTTGGAAAATAAAGGAGACTCCGACATCCTCATCCTTATATAAATGGAAACGCCAACTAGCAGGATAGATATCCAAAAAGGATAACGCCAGCCACCCCATTCAGCATTGAATTTTGCATCCGGCATATTGGATTTTACAAGCAGGATAACACCCAGTGCAATAAATAATCCCAGTGTAGCTGTCGTTTGGATCCAGCTCGTGTAATAACCTCTTTTGTTCGCGGGTGAATGCTCGGCTACATAAGTTGCTGCACCACCATACTCTCCACCCAATGCAAGACCCTGTAATAATCTTAATAATAAAACAAGCAGAGGCGCTGCGATACCAATACTTTCATAACTGGGGATACAACCGATCAGGAAAGTAGAACCTCCCATCAATATCAGCGTAAGCAGGAAAGTATATTTTCTCCCGATCATATCGCCCAGCCGGCCAAATACCAGGGCGCCGAAGGGCCGAACGATAAACCCCGCGGCAAAAATGGCCAGCGTACTCAGGAGTCCCGCTGTTGGATTATCCTTTGGAAAGAATTGTGTTGAAATAGTAGTGGACAGCATCCCGAAAATGTAGAAGTCATACCACTCGATCATGGTGCCGACAGAAGAAGCGGCAATTACTTTACGGATACTGCTGGCTGGATTCATGCATTTAAAATACGAATAAATTTTCACGCAAAGACGCCAAGTAAATAAGGAGCAAAGTACTCATCTTCTCTTGCGGCTTTGCTTCTTTGCGACTTTGCGTGAAATAACTAGGATTACAGGGAAATCGAGACAGTTCTGTAAATTTATCCTTCAGTATCTTAATTGCCTTATATGTCATACCCCTTTCAAATAACCACTTTAGAACAGTATCATTCTGATTATAAAAGAAGCGTGGAAGAACCAGATGCATTCTGGGCCGAAGTGGCTGAGAACTTCAACTGGAGAAAAAAATGGGATAAAGTACTGGAATGGAATTTCAAAGAGCCGAAAGTAGAATGGTTCAAAGACGGGAAATTAAATATCACAGAGAATTGTATCGATCGTCACCTGGAAACGATGGGCGACAAGCCCGCACTTATCTGGGAACCCAACGATCCGGAAGAAAGGGTGCGGACCGTTACTTATAATCGTTTACATAAAAGAGTTTGCCAGGTGGCACAGATGCTGAAGAATAACGGCGTAAAGAAAGGCGACAGGGTCTGTATCTATATGGGCATGATACCCGAGCTGGCTTATGCCATACTTGGCTGCGCCCGGATCGGAGCTATACATTCTGTGATCTTTGGTGGTTTTTCTGCACAAAGTATTGCCGACAGGCTCGATGACGCGAAAGCAGAATTCATCATCACCTGCGACGGAGCTTATCGTGGAGGAAAAGATATTCCCTTGAAAGCTGTGATCGATGATGCGCTGGTGGGAAATAAAACAGTGAAGAAGGTAATTGTTTATACAAGAACAAGAATTCCTGTCTCCATGATAAAAGGAAGGGATCTCTGGTGGGAAGATGAGATGGAGTATGCCGAAACGCAGGTTGAAAAAGACGGGGTCGTTTCATTTCCCGCAGCAGAAATGGATGCGGAAGATCCCCTCTTCATCTTATATACATCCGGCAGTACCGGCAAGCCCAAAGGCGTGGTACATACTTGTGCCGGTTATATGATCTGGGCCACCTACACATTTGTGAATGTATTCCAGTATCAGCCAGGTATGATCCATTTCTGTACGGCGGATATCGGTTGGATCACCGGTCATAGTTATATCGTGTATGGGCCATTGTGTGCGGGAGCAACGTCATTGATGTTCGAAGGTATCCCCACATGGCCTGATGCCGGAAGGTTCTGGGATATCGTGGATAAGCATAAGGCCAATATCATTTACACGGCTCCTACAGCCATTCGAAGCCTGATGGGTTTTGGTACAGGACCCTTGAAAGGAAAAGATCTTTCATCATTGAAGATATTAGGAACGGTTGGTGAGCCGATCAATGAAGAGGCCTGGCATTGGTACGATGAGCATGTAGGGAAAAAGAAATGCCCTCTCATCGATACATGGTGGCAAACAGAAACAGGCGCTTGCCTGATATCCAACCTCGCGGGAGTAACGCCTTCCAAACCTTCCTGGGCAACGCTGCCAATGCCGGGAGTGCAACCGCTGTTGGTGGATGAGAACGGAAAAGAGATCACCCAGAAAGATGAACATGGATACTTCAAAGGGAATCTTTGTATCAAAGCACCATGGCCGGGCATACTAAGAACCACCTGGGGTGATCATGAACGATGCAGGAAAAATTATTTTGCTACGTATGAGAATTTATATTTTACGGGAGATGGTGCATTAAAGGATGAGCAGGGTAATTACCGGATCACGGGGAGAGTGGATGATGTATTGAATGTAAGCGGTCATCGTATTGGTACAGCGGAAGTCGAAAATGCAATTAATATGTATTCGGATGTGGTGGAGAGCGCCGTGGTGGGATACCCGCATGATATAAAGGGACAGGGCATCTATGCTTTCGTGGTGTCTGACGCCTCCCGTGTGTCTGACGCCTCGAGGACGTCTGACCCCTTTAACTCGTCAGACACTTCAAAAATGGCAGACGAAGAGCAACAAAGAAAAAATATTCTGCAAACAGTAACAAGGATCATCGGCGCCATCGCTAAACCAGATAAAATTCAATTTGTATCCGGTCTTCCCAAGACAAGAAGCGGGAAGATCATGCGGCGAATACTTCGAAAGATCGCTGAGGGTGAGATCGCTAATCTTGGTGATACCAGTACTTTGCTGGATCCGGGAGTAGTGGATGAGATAAAGAAAGGGAAATTATAATCAATTCTAAATACCGTAAAGCGGGTATCAGCCAGCATACTATTTATTCTATCTTGAAATAAATAGTTTCATCTCATGCGTCGTCTCCTGTTTATTAATTGTCTTTTGGTTTCTTTGGTGGTTTCAGCCCAGGATCTAACAGTGGAAGGTCTTGGCTTGAAACCTCCAAAAACATCCTGCACTTCCGTCAAAGACCAGTTCATGTCCTCTACCTGCTGGAGTTTCTCCAGCACTTCCTTACTGGAAAGTGAGTTCATGAAAATGGGCAAAGGGCAGGTTGATCTCAGCGAGATGTTCATCGCCCGGTATTCAATGCTGAGAAAGATACAACGTCACCTGAAATTGAAAGGGGCCAACTTCTTTACGCCCGGTGGGCAGTTCCATGATGGAGTTTGGGTGATCAAAAACTTTGGTCTCGTACCTGAAGAAGTTTATTCTGGCAAAGGCAGGAATGAAATGAACCACAACCATTCGCTGATGGATACAGCTCTTAGCCAGCTCATGAAAGAGTTTGTTGCAAAGGATATTACTGAACTTGATCGGGAGCAGGAAGCATCAATAAACCAATTACTTGACTATTATTACGGACCAGTACCCACTGAATTTATTTATAAAGGCAGGACCTATACTCCTCATTCCTTCAGGGAACAATACCTCGGTATCAACCTGGATGATTATGTTGAGTTAACTTCTTACACCCATCATCCTTTCTATACTCAATTTATTTTGGAGGATAAATACAACTGGACAAGCGATAAATACTGGAATGTGCCGCTTGCGGACTTCTCTCTTATTACTAACTCCGCCCTCGAGAAGGGTTATACGGTTGGTTGGGATGGTGACGCCACCGATTACGGTTTTGATTTTACCAACGGGCTGGCACACTATCTAAACATGATAAAATTATCGATGCAGGCAGAAAGGCAATCCGCATTTGAAACACAAACCACGCAGCTGGACCATATGATGCATATAACCGGAAAGGTAAAAGATAATAAAGGCGAGAGCTGGTATTATATCAAGAACTCATGGGGTGTCTCTAACCGATACGGAGGGTTTATGTTTATGCGGGAGGATTATTTTTCGATCCGTACTGTTGCGATCATCGTTAACAAGAAAGCAATACCTCCAACTATCCGGGCCAAACTTGGGATATAGATGGGTCCTCTGAGTCCTATAACAATTAAAGCAGCACGGAAGGGCTGCTTTAAAAGGTTTTTCCTGATCTGTTATGTTATAGCACTCCTATAACGCATGATGAACTTGCAAATTTTGCTTTGCCATGTTCTTAACAAGGTTTTGACCTATTTTAAAAAAATTAATATCCATTTACCGGATATGGATTTCAAAAACTACTTTTGGCGGCAGCTCCCAGGGAGTCTTTCAGACTGAACGCAGCCACATGGAAAAAAGAACGCTCACGCAACAGGTAAGATCCGTATTTCGCTGGATCGGCTGGGTATTGCTCGTACAGTTGATACTGATCAATGTAAGTTCTTTCTTATATGCTTATAAGCTCACGCATTTTTATAATGATGCCCCGGAAACCTCAACCGGGGACGGTAATATTTTTACCAAGTCCTGGAAACTTTTTACGGGACCCCGTTATCCACGTTCGGTCATAACCGCAGTTCCGGTTTTTAAATATGATACAATTGTCTTTACCACTATTAAAGGTAAAAAGATCGAAGCCTGGTATGGTGCAGCCGATTCAATTGCTAAGGGAACAGTTCTTCTTTTCCACGGGATCACCAATACCAGGTCATCACTGATGGATGAAACCAATGAGTTCCGCTATCTCGGGTATAATGTCCTGATGGTGGACTTCAGGGGTCATGGCAACAGCGAAGGAAATACAACTACGATCGGGGTAAGAGAGTCGGAAGAAGTGAAGCTGGCTTATGAGTATGTTCAAAAGAAGGGAGAGAAGACAATTTATCTCTATGGAACTTCAATGGGGGCTGTAACGGTTGCAAAAGCGATCGCTGATAACGATCTTAAGCCTGCAGGGGTAATATTGGAGATGCCTTTCCTTTCTTTACAAACCTATCTGAAAGCAAAAGCCCGTTTGTTAGGATTCCCACGCCAGCCTTTTGCGTTCTTCACTACTTTCTGGATAGGTGCGGAGAAAGGGTTTAACGGGTTCGGTCATAAAACTACCCGCTATGTAAATAAGATAAACTGCCCGGTCTTGGTGCAATGGGGTACGCTTGACAATTTTGTTTTAGCGGGGGAGATCCAAAAAATTTACAACGCCATTACTTCGACGAATAAAAAGCTGGTGATCTATGAGGATGCACAGCATGAATCATTTTTGCGCAAGGACCCTGATAAATGGCGAAGGGAAATAGAGGGATTCCTTTCTGCAAACAATAAGTAGCCTATTTTTTTATGGTAACCTTCGTTCCGACACCCGTGAAGCTATAGATCTCTGTCACGTGTTCATTCTTCATAGAGATGCAGCCAAGGGTCCAGTTCTTGAAGCGGTCGACAACGAAATCCTCATGGGGCCAGGTGCCATGGATACCAATACCACCGCCAATGACCGCATTAGACGGTATCTCACCTTTTTCTTTTCTCTTGTTGAATTTTTCTAAATCATCCTTAGTGGGATAGTCGAGGGTAAGAAAGCGGCACCATTTATCATGTACTCTTTTAGCAATGATGCTGAATTTCCCTTCAGGCGTATTCTTATCACCCT
>DATLCB010000177.1:0-2780 GCA_035526625.1 Chitinophagaceae bacterium | reverse complement strand
GTTACGGGCAGCAACACCGGATGGTTCAAATTGCTGTATCCGTTTGATAATGCCTTCCACCTCTTCATCGTTGCTATCTATGTTCTGACGGAAGGCCAGGTCGTCAACAATGGCGGATGTTTCCCTGCGCAGGTATCCATCTTCATCAATGCTTCCGATAATCTGTTCTGCAATTCTCAACTCGCGGTCATCAAGTTTCAACATACCCAGCTGGGCTTCGAGTACTTCATAAAAGCTCGTCTCGACTTTATACGGCATGGTGGTCTTTTCCTCCTGGTCGCCGTAATTCTCGTCCCGCATTTTATAATCTGCTATGTCATCATCGCCTTCATGAACATAATCGGAGATATCAATATTGTCGTAGGGTTCTTCGGTGCTTGTATCTTTTTCTTCGAAATCATCCGCGGGTTCTGCAAATTCATCTTTGGATTCTTCATAATCATCCCTTTCATCATCGGTTACTTCAAGCGCGGGATTTTCTTCCAGTTCTTCCTTGATCCTTTCTTCGAGGTTGGCAGTAGGAACCTGCAGCAACTTCATCAGCTGGATTTGCTGGGGTGATAATTTCTGGAGTAGTTTCTGTTGTAAACTTTGGCTTAGGCTCATGGTCGGGTTTCATCTGTGGCGTTCAAGTTCCGCGGCTACGGAAAAAAAATCCGCCGGTTCACAAAAATCAAGCCGTAAATTTACTGCAAATCCCAATCCATGGTAAGAATGGTATTTGTTTTCTTCGTGGCGATGATGTTAAATTCCTACAAATCAGCGTCCCAGCTGAATTACAGGCCAGTAATTGATACAACTGAGAAAAAAATTACATTCCAGCGTTTGCCGCTTAATTTCTACAGTCAGCACCTTGGTTACTTCTGTAAAAAAGAAGTCCAGCTTCAAAAGGCGATTTCAATCCCGCTCTTTTTCCGACTGGGTTCAAGGGAATACGTTGATTACCTCGAACGTAAACCGAATAGTGTTTATTGGATCACAAGGGTTAGATGACAGACCAAAGATGACGGATTACAGAGGATTCGATAGGAGTTGGCAGTTGTTAGTTGATAGTTGGCAGTACATCCGCAATCTTATCGGGTTCAAAAAGTTTGAGGTTTGAGGTTCGATGTTTGAGGTTCGGGATAGCCAAAAGTTATTAGTTAGTTTTGACTTTTTAATTTTGAATTTTTACTTCTTCTTCGGGAGCCAGTCCATCGGCGGAATCATCGCCGGTTCGCGGTAATAATGATTGCGCAGTGAATCACTCCATCCATTCGGGTTGGAGTCAAAGGAAGCACTGCTGAAATAAATCGCACCCTGTATATTTTCTTTTTGACGCAATGTATCGATCTGGCGGGGCAGTTCATTTTTATTGCGCCATGCTGCACTGCTGCCTGCTTTATAGATGCCAAGTCCTATATAACAATGCCTGCCATAGGAATGCTCATTCCACCAGTTAACAAGTGTTAGATAAGGAGCACGCGGTTGTGAGAATTCCCAGTAGATCTGCGGTGCCACGTAATCGATCCATTTGTTGCGCAGCCATAAGAGTATATCCGCGTACAATTCATCGTAATTGGTTACGCTGGACTTTGTATCACTGCCCTCAGGATCCTGGCTTTTATTGCGCCACACACCAAATGGAGAGATGCCGAACTTCACCCATGGTTTGATCTCTTTAATGGCAACAGATAATTTATAAATGATCGAATCCACATTGCTCCTGCGCCAGTCTTCCTTACTCATTCCATTTCCATATTTGCGGAAAGAGGCTGAATCCGGGAATTCCTTACCTGCGATCTTGTACGGATAAAAATAATCGTCCATGTGCAGGGCATCAATATCATATCGTGAAACCATATCACGCATCACATTCAGCACCCACTCCTGTCCTTCCTTATTGCCCGGATCGAAATACAAGGTGGTGCCATAACGCAAAAACCATTCGGGATGAAGCTTTGTAATATGGTTTGGTGCAATCGAGGCTTTGCCTATACTGAAGTTGGCGCGGTATGGATTACACCATGCATGATATTCAAAACCGCGGTTGTGCGATTCATTGATGGTAAACTGAAGCGGGTCATAATAGGGAAAGGGAGGTTTTCCCTGCGTGCCTGTAAGCCACTGGCTCCAGGGTTCATAGGGTGAGGGATAAAAAGCATCTGTAGCCGGACGAACCTGTACTACCACTGCATTCATTCCATTTGCCTTATGCATGTCCAACTGACGGATGAACTCTTTTTTCTGATCATCAGAATTGTATTGTCCCCTTTTCGGCCAGTCAATGTTATCAACAGATGCAATCCAGACACCACGGAATTCATAATTCGGTTCCTGTGCCTGGGAGTAGGATGCGAGAAAGAAAAACAGGAAAAGCAAAGAAAATTTATTCATGGATTTGGAATTTACCAGGACGCATATGTTCCAGGGCATAAATATGCATTGAAAAATCCGGAATTAAACCTAAGTAAAAATTAAAATATCATAATAAGCAGCATCCAGGGGAAGCCCTATTCAATTTTATGCAGGCTGCTCCTGATTAATTTTACAGACAACAGGAATGCACCCATAGCAACTGCCATTGCAAGCAAACCTTTTTCAGAAATTTTTACAGGAGAGGCCAGCAGTTCAGTGTTTGCAAAAATCGCCAGGCTGATTAACAGAAAGCAGATACCAGCAAGGACATGTTTCTCGGAAACTTTAATACGCATACTTCAATTTACAAAAATTTTGAGTTTAGAAGCCCGTTTAATGCTAAGAGTGCATGAAACATAGACTATTATATGCCTCTTTAGCTT
>DATLCB010000176.1:0-39139 GCA_035526625.1 Chitinophagaceae bacterium | reverse complement strand
CAGCTACATACTGGCATTTTGTGGACCTGTTGTGGTTGTATCTGCTGATCTTTTTTTTAGTGATAGGATAGCCCGTCTATCCCGATAGCTATCGGGACCCCTTAAGGGGAAGACCGGGTCTGAAATAAAGCAGAGTTTGAAAATTGGATTATAAAAACTGGAATTTAAAATAGTTATGTCAACACAAACGACGAGAGTACATCAGACCAAATGGTGGAGCGGAGGTAAGAGTCCCTTCAACCTGGAGTATGGCAAGCTGATGATGTGGTATTTCCTGATGAGTGACGCCTTTACATTCGGGGCCTTCCTGATCTCCTATGGGTCTATACGTTTCAGCCAGAATTTCTGGCCCGATCCGAACGTGGTCTTCAATGCATTCCCCGGAGCGGGTCATGCTAATCTTCCCCTGGCATTCGTAAGTGTAATGACGTTTATCCTGATCATCAGTTCTGTGACGATGGTATTAGCAGTGCATGCAGGACATAAAGGTGACAGGGCAGCTGTAGTAAAATGGATGGGATGGACGATCGTCGGTGGATTGGCATTCCTTGGTTGCCAGGCATGGGAGTGGCATCACCTAATCACAGGTGAACATGCAGTGTTTGCCGATGGTAAGATCGAAATGATCGGTCAGACAATGGGCGGAAATCCCTGGGGTAAATTAGTTGACCCCGCTTTGGTACAACAGGCATTACCCTACACTTCGCATGAAACACTTGTACACCTGGCACATGAATATCCCAAAGAAGGAATGGCGGCCTCTAATATGGAAGCGCTGGAAAAAATGTCTTCTTCACAACTGGCGGGAATGGTTGACCTGGCTCATGCACATATTCGTGAGAAAGGACCCATCGCATTTGGAGGATATTTCTTCGGCATTACCGGGTTTCATGGTTTCCACGTGTTTTCGGGAGTGATCATCAATATTATTATGTTACTAATGGCGCAGAAAGGTGTATTTGACAGGAGAGGCCATTATTTAATGATAGAGAAAGCAGGACTGTACTGGCACTTTGTGGACCTGGTATGGGTTTTTGTATTCCTGTGTTTCTATTTGATATGATCCAAAAGTTATGGATATGAAATTGATAATTGTAATTAAAAATATTTATGCAACATCCGGCATTTGAAGAAGTAACTGTTCATAATCATCACGGAGATGATGCGTCGTTCAGGAAAAAGGTTATCAAGACCACGGTCATTTTATCGATCATTACAGTGATCGAACTGGGACTGGGTTTAACAATGTATGCTTTGCACCTGCCTGATGATTTCAGGAGGCTGCTGATAAAAGGTGTCATTATCATACTTTCTCTCGCCAAAGCTTTTTATATCGTATCCATTTTCATGCACCTGGGTGACGAGATCAGGAACATGATCATGACGATCGTAGTGCCGCTGATGCTTTTTATATGGTTCATTGTTGCATTTATTGCAGATGGTAATTCTTATAAGAACTTACGGAACAGGTTTGACCAGCATTTCAGGGAAACTACCATGCCTGCGGACCAGCATGGTGAAAAGAAGGCGGCGGACAAGGACATAGAGAAAACAGAAAAAAGCGGGAAGGATTAAGAGATCGCTGAATAAGATTGCAAAACCATTAAACCGTCTGCCTTCCGGCTAAGGTTTGATGGTTTTTTGCTTCGATACCAACGAAAGATTTTTTTTGAAGACATAAAATGAAAAAGTGAATAAGAAAGCCCTGTATGCTGTGATGATGGCGCTGCTGCTGCCACTGGCAGCTTACTTTATTGTAAAAACTAAAACTGACCAGGCATCGGTCATGCCACGGCATTATCTTCCCGATTCGGTAGTGACCATTACAAAGAAAAACAAAAGAGTCGCAGATACGATATGGCACAAGGTCAGGGATTTTTCACTGGTCAACCAGGAAGGAACAACCGTGAACTGGGATAGCCTCAAAGGAAAGATCATTATCGCCAATTTCTTTTTTACCCATTGCCCGACCATTTGCCCCGGTCTTACCCGCAATATGAAACGATTGTCAGAGTCGGTCTATAATGGACAACGGGTGGGAGATAAGACCAATAAACGGGTACATTTTATTTCTTTCAGCATTGATCCGGAAAGAGATTCTGTTCCAAGACTAAAGTACTGGGCCGACAGGTTCCAGGTGAACCCCAGTCAATGGTGGCTGCTGACCGGCAGTAAACCGGAGATATATGATCTTATCCGGAATGAGTTCAAAGTAGGAGTGGAGGATGGAGAAGGGGTGGATACGGATTTTATTCACAGCGATCGCTTTGTGCTGATCGACAGCAACCGGCATGTAAGAGGTTATTATGGTGGGCTGGATTCGGTTTCATTGGGAAAACTTTCAAACGACCTGGTGCTGCTGACAATGGAGAAGGACCCGAACGGGAAAAGTTTTTTTGCGGGCAAACTCCAGCTTATCGCTGTGGTTTTTTTATTGACCATATTTGGTGTAGGACTACTGGTATTCCTGCTCCGCAAAAAATGATCTGATGCTGACTGCTGCCTGGAAAAAAAATGATCGTAAGGCAAGGATATTGATCCTTGGTTTTTCTGCTATCATCTTTGCGGCCGTGATGGCGCTTGGCCGTGTAAAACTGGAGATGGACCTGGGTTTCGATGTACATTTATTTGCTAAAGCCAATGCTTTTATCAACTCGGCGGTTGCTCTTTTATTGATCATAGCATTGATCGCTGTGAAAGCTAAACACTATACACTGCATCGCAATATCATGATGGCCGCGATGCTGCTATCCATTCTTTTTTTAGTAAGTTATATCTGTCATCATTTATTTTCGGGTGAGACAAGGTTTGGCGATGTGGATCATGATGGTGTCGTAACAGATCTCGAAAAAGAAGCTTTAGGTAATACCCGCATGATCTATTATATTTTATTAGGAACTCATATCCCGTTGGCTGGTATCATTCTTCCGTTTATTTTATTTACGGCTTACCGGGGGCTTACCGGAGAATTTGTTAAGCACAAAAAATTAGCCCGTATCACCTGGCCCATCTGGTTCTATGTTGCGGTGACAGGGGTTATCGTTTACTGGATGATCAGTCCGTATTATTAAGAGCTGGTCTTATGAAATAAGTAATAGACTTTAATTCGTCGGGTAATATCACAAGCACGAATAAAACGACCTGGACTTTCTACTTCGCGAAGGGGCTTGGAAACTAATTAAAAACCCGCATCACTGCGGGCTTAATGTTGTAATCACTGACCTTGAAAGTGCTGGCGTCTTATCCAGCACCGATTTTACCTCCAGCGGAGGCTGCTCTGCTTTTATAGAAGGGCTTCGGGCTACCCAAACTATTAAAATATGTATAGAAAAAAAAAGTAATAATGCTTTAAGAAATCTGGTGTTCATTCGATTGATCTTGGTAAAAAAAGCCCTTCTGTACCGGACATATTAAATACTTCAGGGCTTTCTTTAATGAGTAAAAACTATTATTGAACAGGAACCCCCTGTTTCATTGGGCAGTAAATCACATATTATGCCACTATTTTAACAGTTTAGATGTGTTTATCGGAAGAAAAATACGGGGAGGAGATTCCTCAGAAGAACATCTGTTCGTGGTAAATAAACTACACGAATTTGCGGATTGCATTAAGCATCTCTTCCATATCAAAGGGTTTGGCAATAAAATCGTCTGCCCCGGCATTGATACAAACAGTTTTAGCATTGGGGTGAGCCGATATCATAATGATGGGGATCCTGGATAGTTGACCGTCTTTTTTTAAACGCATACAAACATCGACGCCATTGGAACCGGAGAGCAGCATATCCATGATGATAAGCTTAAAGTCATCAGCAGGCAGCATTTGCTCCGCTATCTCGGCCCTGTCGGCCACTGCTACAGAATAGCCCTTATACTCCAGCATCATTTTTATCATCATACTGATATCCGGGTCATCATCAACAACTAAGATTTTTTCTTTTGTCATTTATTCAATGAGTTTCACAGGCAAACTAATAATAAATTCAGAACCTTTACCTTTTTCACTCTCCACTTTTATGCTGCCGTTATGCCGCTGGATGATCTCGGCCGCAATAAAGAGACCGATCCCAAAGCCTGGATAGGTTTGTTCACTTTTTCCTTCCACCCTGTAAAAACGTTCAAATATCCGTGAGTGATCTTTTTCCTCGATGCCAATACCCCTGTCTTTGACTTTTATGGTCACCACTTCTTTGTTCCCCGTTACAAACACCTCAATATGATCTGCATCCGGGGAATATTTGACAGCATTGGTGATCAAATTCATTAACACCTGGTTTATCCTGTCCTTGTCTCCATATATGGTACCTCTAAAATTATTATGAACAATAATAGCATGACGGGAAGTCGTTAACCGTACATCCTGTACCGTTTCTTCGACGAGACTATCCAGGTCAAAAAAGGTTTTATACAATTCCAATTTGCCTGATTCGATCCTGGTAAGATCAAGTAATTCAGATACGAGCCGGGTCAGCTTCCCGACCTGTTTGGAAATAGTTTGAAGAGATGAGCGTACTACGGAACGGGAGGAATTAAATTTCTCTTCATTCAATTCATCATAGATGCTCATGAGCAATTGCACATAACCTTTGATGGAAGTGATCGGTGTTTTCAATTCATGGCTCGCCATTTTTATGAAATCATCTTTTCTTTCTTCCATTTTTTTGATATCCGTGATATCGGTGACAGAACCCGCATATCCTTTGAACTCACCATCGATATCGTAGTAAGGGAAACCTTCCGTGAGACACCAGCGGGTATTGCCATCGGACCGTTCCATTCTGAACTCGGTGCTGTATTTCTCCCTTTTCAGCATACATTCCCGGAATTTAGCAGGAGCTGTTATCCTGTCTTCTTCGATGACCTTGCTCAACCAGCCGTTACCTAGTTGTTTTTCATAAGGTATATCCGTCCATTCGATCCAGGTATCATTTACAAAAATATTTTGACCATTCGCATCTGTCATCCACAGTCCTACAGGTGAAGCATTAGAGATGGTCTTTAACTTGAGCTCACTTGCCAATATTCGTTCTCTTGCTTTTTTCTGATCTTCTATGTCAATACAGGCACTGATAAAGCCGGCAAAACTCCCATCAGGATTATGACGCGGAACAGAATTGTCTGCTATCCATCTGTATTGTCCGTCATGTCTGCGAAGGCGGTACTCTGTATAATATCCTTTTTGTTCGAGGAAAGCCTGGTTATAGCCATCTATGCATTTCTGCACATCTTCGGGGTGTACATTCTGCAACCAACCTTCTTTACTTTCCATCTCGAGGGTGCGCCCGGTAAATTCCAGCCATGTCTTATTGAAAAAATCACTGTATTTATCATTGCCCGACATCCAGATCATTGCCGGCACATTGTCCGCCATGGTAGTGAAGAGTTCAACATTATTTTTTAATTCCTCTTCGATCTCTTTTTCTTCCGTAATGTCCACCACCGTTCCTATAAAACGTTCTGCTTGTTTAAAGACATTAAAATAGATCTTGCCTTGTGCTCTTATCCACCTGGGTTGTTTATCCGAGTAACGGATTATCCGGTATTGCAGATCATAATCCCCCCCCAGATCCGGGTGCATCGCTTCTTCGATCCTTTCCTGTACAAAATCAGCGTCGTCAGGATGTATATGCTCCGAGAAGAACTGGTAATTTATTTTCATATCCACGGGCACATCATAGATCTTCCTGCATTCATCCGACCAACTGAGTTTTCCAGTAAGCGGGTAATATTCCCAGGTACCGAGGTTAGTGGTCTTGATAGCCATTCGCAATCTTTCCTCGCTTTCGCGTAAGGCTTCATATAATTTTTTCTGAGAGGTAATATCCCTTACGATCTTAGAAGCCCCTATCACTTTTCCTTCTTTGTCTTTTATCGGGGAACTGGTAAGAGAAACATCCAGGACCTGGTTATTTTTAGTAAGCCTTTTGGTTTCAAAATGCTCAACAGGGTAACCTTTTTTCAACCTGTTCAGGATTAGGGTCTCTTCGGAAAGACGTTCCTGGGGAATGATCCTGGTGATGGATTGCCCGACCATTTCTTTTGAACTATAACCAAATACTCTTTCGGCCGCTTCATTCCAGCTTGTAATAATTCCATCGAGCGTTTTGCTTACGATAGGATCATTAGAGTATTGTACAATAGCGGCAAGCCAGGCAAGTTTGTCTTCTGCTTCTTTTTTATCAGTAACATCAAGCAGCATATTCACGCCTCCGGTGATATCTCCTTTACTATCGTACAGCGGGCTGGGATAAGAGTGAATTCGTTTCTTTTGTCCCTCGGGACGCTCTACTATTATCTCTCTCCCTCTAATTGTGCGACCCTCTTTTATACTTACTGCCATCGGGCACTCTTCGAGAGCAAGTGGCGTAACCCCGTCGGGTTCAAAGATCTTTGCAGAACCGCACCAGCGGTCTTTGCCAATTTCCGGTTCCCTACCCCATAATTCCACCGCGGCTTTATTGAAAAGGTCGATATATCCATTTTTATCACAAGTGTACAGGGCTATGGGTAAACTCTCCACCAACTGCTTATAACGGCGCTGACTTTCTTGCAACGCAGCCTCGGCTTCTTTCCGGGTAGTAATGTCAATTGTAAAGCAACGGGTATGAATGAATTTATCTCCTTCCCACAAACCATTGCTATTAATTAACACCCGGCGGGTTTTTCCATCTTTGCATTTTAACTCAGCTTCATATTCATGAAGACGTTCCTTCGCCTTTAATCTGAATAAAATATCGTCAACAATATTTTTATGAGAATGAAATTCAGCTATATGATGACTGATATATTCCTCCTCTGAATAGCCAAGCATATCCAATTCGGCCTGGTTTGCCCAAATAATAAGCCCATCCGCATTTACCCAGTGCATACCTACTACGGCATTATTCACGTAATCCTCCAGTTCTGATTGTCTGCGTTCCAATTTTTCAGCAGTTTCTCTTTTTGCGGTGATATCATTGACCAATACAATATACCCGGCTACATTATTTTGCTCATCCATATCAGGCGTGTAACTGATCTCAATAAACCGCTTGCCATCTTTGAAAGTGACTTCCAGTTCATTTTTAGAAGGCTGACCAGCCAGGGCCGCATCCCGGTAGCCTTTTACAGTCTGGTAGGCATCGTGGCCGAGAAAATTCATAACGGATCTTCCAAGCACATCCACAGCTTTAACTCCAAATATGTTCTCAAAACTTTTGTTGACATATTTCAGGTACTCGTGCTTATCAATATATACCACTGCAGAAGGAACAGCATTTAGCAGGATCTCTCCCTTATCCACAAAAGATAAATTTATGTTGGGAGAGTTCACTTTCGCGGGTGCAGCGTTTATAGAAGCATTATTATCCAGCAAAGATTCGTTTTTTGGGGAGGAGCAATTCATCTGGTTCAGGAAGGCAGCAGTTTTTAAATTAATAATTAAACCAGCTATGATGAGGACAGGAGGCTGGTTCAAAGCCGCATTAAAGGGAGGTTCGGGGAGATACTTGCCCTTAATGCAGCCAGTATAGAGCAGAAAACTTTATGCCGGAATGAGTTAGCTTTAAAATCAATAGCTCAATAACAATTGGGGGAAAATTTTCTACACTATTTATTTAAGATGATGTGTATCGTGATCGGAAATGCATTTTGAGCCGGTCATTTAAGCTCAGTTTGCAGTTAAATCCGGGGCACACATATTGCAATTTAGAATTTGTTAACAAGTGGAAGAGGAAGGTGATTTAATAACAGATAAAATAAAACAAATGAAACAATTTCCGATGTTGCTCCTGGCCTTTCTCTTAATGATCTTACCCGGATGCTCGGCTGTGGAAGGTATCTTCAAAGCAGGAATGTGGTGGGCTTTTTTCCTCGTCTTTATCGTGATATTCGGGATCGCATGGCTCTTTTTCAAAAGAAGAAAATGATCGGTTCTGATCATTGATAGCTTAGCTGAAATTATTTTTCCTGGATTCACTTACACATATTGCCCTTGGCGCCTGTATGGGTGAAGCCGTAGCAGGAAAGCAATTAGGAAGAAAGGCAATGGTAGCAGGGCTTATCGCCCATAGTCTGCCGGATATCGATTTTCTTGCTTCGCTTTGGCTGGGTACGGCCGATAACCTGCATGCACATAGAGGATTTACTCATTCTATCCTGTTCGTACTATTGATCAGCCCATTACTCGCTTTTATTATAAGATGGGTCATTAAAAAAGATAATTTGTCTTTCCGCCGGTGGTTGATCCTCTTCCTTGTTATCTCGGGGCTGCATATTTTCCTGGATGCTTTTAATAATTACGGGGTAGGGTGGTTTGAACCATTCAGTGATTACCGCATTTCGTTTAACTCGATCTATGTTGTGGATCCGTTCTTTTCAATCATGCCGGGTATCGCCGCGGTAATGCTCATCTTTATTAAGCATGGGAGAAGGGCCAGGAGGTTTTGGTGGATCACCGGTCTGACCTTCAGTTTTCTTTACCTGGGATATTGCATGGTGAATAAAATCATAATTGATAAGCGTGTTGAACAGATCCTTGTCAATAAATCAATACCCGTAAAAAGGTTTATGACAACACCTGCTCCCCTGCAAAGCTGGCTCTGGTTCATAGCTGCAGAAACTGATACAGGATTTTATACAGGGTATATATCAGTCTTCGACCGTAAGAGAAATACGGACCTGTACTTCTTTCCCAAAAACGATAATTTGTTCTTATTAGTGAGCAACAAGGAAGAAGCGCAAAAACTTGTCGATTTTTCACAGGGATATTTCACCTTTGAACAACATACCGACACCATACTGATCAATGATCTTCGTTTTGGTCAGATCACAGGCTGGCATGATCCAAGACAGCGCTTTGCTTTCCATTACTACCTGCAGCCGGAAACGGATAATACGCTGGCCGTACAGAGAGGACGTTTTGCTAATTGGAATAAAGAAACGTTCCGTTCTTTCATCCGCCGCATCAAAGGCAATTAGATCAGAGGACAGGTGAGAAAAGCCTGGCAACTTTTTCGGGAAGTTGTTTGTGCCATGGCCTTGTTAACCAAGCCTCCTTATTGATCTGCTCGGCATCCTTCAGGTCCTCAAAAAAAGTTTTTCTCATTGCGGCGGCGAGCTTTTTATCATAGACAAGTGCATTTACTTCGAAATTGAATTCAAAACTCCGGTAATCCATATTGGCAGTACCCACCATGCAAAGAAGGGAATCGGTGATCATTGTCTTCGCATGAACAAATCCTTTTTTGTAGAGGTAAATTTCTACCCCGGCTTCTAATAATTTATTATAGTAAGATTTAGCTGCGGCATTTACAATTTTGGAATCACTTATGCCCGGCGCGAGGAGTTTTACAGATAAACCGCTCATTGCCGCTATCCTCAACGCATCCATGATGCTGTCTCCGGGGATAAAATAAGGGGTAGTAATGAGTATCTCTTTTTTCGCCAGGTAGATGGCCTGAAGGATCGAATAAAGTATGGAAGGAAGATACGAATCGGGACCACTGGCAGCAATTTGTACGAGGCTCCCATCTTCAGCAGGTGGGTTAGTGAGCGCAGAAAAATACTGTTCAGAAGGCTTTAAGGTTTCGGAACAGCAGAAATTCCAGTCTGTAATAAAAACGTACTGCAAATAGTACACGGCAGGTCCGTCAATGCGTAAGTGGGCATCTCTCCAGAATAATTTGTTCTTATCCTTATTGATATATTTATCCGAAACATTGATGCCTCCCAGGAAAGCAGTGTGGCCATCGATCACAACGATCTTCCGGTGGTTACGATAGTTGAAGCGGTTAGCTAATAAATAAAAACGCACCCGGTGAAAAGGATGGACAATGGCTCCCGCTTCCCTCATCCGTTTTTCTGTTGATCTTTTGATCGAAGGGCTGCCAAAATCATCATAGATCATTCTTACTTCTACACCTTCCCTGGCTTTTTCGATCAGCAGCTCAATGATCTCTGTTCCTATCTCGTCGTATTCATAGATATAGTATTCGAGGTGAATATGGTGTTTGGCCTTGCGCATGGCTTCAAGCATATCGGGGAATTTCTCTTCACCATTGTTAAGGATCTTTACAGCATTGTGCCGGGTAAGCAGGCTGCCAAGGTCCCGTACCAGCATCGAAGCTAGTTCTGCATTTTGCTGCACCGACTGGTCCATGTAGGGTATGGCGGTTTGGTCGAACTGTACAATATCTTTTTTTAATTGCTTGAGGATACTTTTGTTTTGGAGGATCTTTTTATTGTAACGTTTTTTTCTCCAGTAGTTGATACCAAAGGTCAGGTAGAACCCAATACCTACCAAGGGAACGGAAATGGCAAAAAGAATATAGGCCAGCGCTTTATTGGCATGCTGGGTTGCCACGAGGATATGCAGGCAAACCATTAGCAAAATGGCCACATACAGGATAATGCCTATTACAGGCCAATTCATTTACAGGAATTTATAGTTTAGGGGGACTTGTCAGGTCTTCCGTGTTTTCCAACTGTGCCAGTAATTCTTCTTTTTGCTGCTCGACAGGTTCTACAAATTCATTCATATATATCTTGAACAGCACGATGATATAGCTTACCAGTAAAGGACCAAATACCAGTCCTATAAATCCAAACATACCCAAACCTACTATAACGCCCAGCACGGTAATGACCGGATGGACATTACCCAACCTTCTCATGATGGTGATGCGGGCTATATAATCGACATTACCTGTAACGATCACACTGTAAAGCAGTAGTCCGATCGCCATCCCTGTTGTACCTGAAGTGAACATGTATATCACAAGCGGTACCCATACTATCATCGTTCCTACGATCGGGAAAAAAGCAAATACTCCGGTCAGGAATCCCCAGAGCCCCCATTCCTTAACTCCGAAAATAAAATAACCGAGCGTCGCTGTGAGGCCCTGGATGATAGAAATGAGAGGGATGCCGAGCGCATTGGCCCGTACGATTTTTTTTGTTTCCGAGGCCAGCATATTAGTGTTGGCATCTTTCAAGGGAATGATACGATACAGCGTTTTTTCCATATCCCGGCTGTGATACAGCATGAAATAAAGGAAAAAAAGCATAAGGATAAGATTGGTGATCAGGTTAGCCGTACTGTTAAGCAGGGATGGTAAAAAGGCCGTGACCTTGTCAAGAGCTCCCGATAACGCTTCATCCGAGGCAAGGGTGATTCCTGTCTTTTGCTGAACCTGGTTGATCGCTTGCTTAATGCCGTTCAGCATGGCCGAAGGATCGTGAAGAAATGCGTTGACCTTAGGACTGATCAGTGTCACCGCGAGGTATACTGGTAAACCGAGGAGCAATAAATAATAAATAACAAAAAGGCCGGCAGCTTTTCCCTTCTTCCACTTCTTATTATAGACCAATTGAAAATTACTGGCCCTGCTAAGAATGTATAAGGTTATAGCCCCAAGCAGGCCTGGCAGGCAGATATACAATTCCTGGATAACAGCCCACACAAGAAAGATAAGAAGAGCCAGTAAAAGTACCTGCTTAATGCGGTTGTTAAAAGTGATATTCATATCCTTGAATTATACTGCAAGGTAGGCAGGGTAATTTAAAACCGGGTAAAATGAGACCGGGCCCCATCCTTCATTTAGCAGGATAGTGCCCGGTGTCAAAAAAATTCTCCAGCGCTCATTATTTTTCCAGCCCGTTTCCTGTATGGATCTTTCCCCTTAAAGCCGGTATTTTTTTCCGTACTACATTAGCAAGGATATATTTAATAGCTGTACCTCCTAATTTCTTAAAAATATTCCTGGACTTGCCAACAAATAGTTTTTTTCCTACAAAACCAGCTCCGAGGCCTATAGCGGTATCCAACAAAGTAGTTCGAAGATTAGCAGAACTACCTATAGTGGAAAACGCATTCTTTATAAGATTACCAGGTGCGATACTTTGGGTTAATTGCGAAGCAGTGGACCGGAGCTCCGCGATCTTGATTTTCTCCGTTTGTTGCAAGTGGGCGATCCTCTTTTGGAGGTCATCTATATTATTTACCCGGTCTGTCATATTACCTGGCCAGTTTATCAATGATTAAATTGCTGAGAGGTGTTTTCAGGATCGACTTGCGGAAGGCATATAATAAGATACCTACAAGAACATAAAAGCCACCCACTATAAAAAAACCATAGCTTAATTGTCCGAGAGAAGTGCCGATCCATACAGCCGCTCCAAGACTTAAGATCATGATAGCGGCCACAATAAAAAGCACAATAGCAATTGAAGCAATAAGGGAAGATACACTTGTGGCGACTTTATCCACCAGTTTTAGCTTCCATATCTCCAATTTGGTCTCTGCCAATTCCCCTGCTTTTGAAACCAGGGTTTCAATATGATCTATGGGTGTATTCATAAAAATATCCTTGCCGATAAAATTAAAATCAGATCATGGTGTTCTTCACATCCATCTTAGCCGTATTCATTTTAGACGAAGCCTTCTCGTGAAGATCATCCACATCATCCTGAACACTGCTATACGTATCTTTTACACCCTGGATCAGGTTGCTGAAAGAATCCCTGATCGAATCACTGATATCACCTGCTTTGCCTGAGATTTTCTTACGGGTAGTAGAGCCTTTATCAGGCGCCCATAAAATGCCTGCGAGGGCGCCTACGGCAGCACCTGCAAGGAATCCAACTAAAATTTTTGAGCTCATACGATTAGAATTTAAAATTTAAAAACTTATTTACTATTTAAGGGCATAGGATCGGGTCCAACGATCATTAATGACCGGATATAAGATAACACCGATAACAGTAACAATACATGTATCAACGGAGTTGTCTTAAAAAGGAATACACCAGCTATCCAGGCCGTCATGAGCACAAGACTTATAATAAAAAAACTTTTTTTCATGGGAAGAAGATTAAAATTATAGGGGACTTCAAATATTCGTACTGCCCGCCCTTTTTCCAAAGAGTAATGACAACACAAATAAGATCAGAAATATAAAAAATATCACTTTGGCAATTGAAGCCGCACCGGCAGCTATCCCGCCAAAACCAAATAGCGCTGCAATGAGTGCTATGACCAGAAAAATAATTGTCCAACGTAACATAAGATTGAATTTAGTTTTTAAGAAATAGTAGTTTGCTATATTCTGTAAACTGTGATTGAAAATAGTATGCCACATTTTCATGGGCGTTGAAGTTATATAAGGAGAAGTGCTTGTAGAGTTCCTTCCCCACTTAAGGATGAAAAGACCATATTGAAGTTTCGTAAATGTGGATATCGTTACGACTAGTGTTTCAACTCACCACCCGTAGTCATTCCTTATTTGACCCAGCTTATAATTTATGCAGTTCTCATTGGTAGTATGAACAATAGACTGAAACTATCACTAGCTCTCTTAAACGATGTATATGGACTTTGCACTTGAAGTGAGAACCCGCTTGGCATTATCCACCGGGGCGACTGAACCGTTGGGAAGGGAAGTTTAGAGTAAACTGAGAGTATCTCTTACCTGTTCGCAATGAAGGGTGCAACAACACCAATTAAACAGCTCATATCTTACCTTAATGAACTGCTGGATCCTCCAGGGATGGAACCCCAGACGGGATCGTATGGAACAGAGATGACTATAATAAAAAATACCGTAAAGAGACTTGTATAAAGGTGGATAAGAAAAGATGATACGTGTTGCTCAACACCATCGTGATTGGAAGCTCGGAGGCAAAAGAAAGATGACAGGCTTATAATAGAAACAAAAATTGTTACCGGTTGATCGTTTATGATAATAGGATGAGCAAGGATCCTGAAGCTCCGTCCCATCTTTTTAGGCCTTACTTTACCATAAGGCCCGGCATTGGCTGGGTTGACAAATTCGCCTAATATTACTTAATGCAAAGGTGAAATTTTTGTTGAAAGTCAAAAAAATGGGCGCAACGAGGTTTACCCTTCTTATTGATGAGTTGGCAAAATCATATTTATCGTAAATAATTTCTCAAACTGTAGAAATAATTGCTCAAATGCAAGAGGTAGCTGTCAGGTTTTTGTCAGGACTTTGTCAACAATTTCGTTGATCTGTTGGAGTGTAAAAGGTTTGGAAACGAAGTAATCCACACCGGCATCAAAAGCAAGGGAACGATCTTGTTGGCTATCATGAGCTGTGATCATGATGATCTTCATACGAGGATATTTATTACTTACTTGTTTGGCAAATTCAATTCCCTTCCCATCGGGTAAATGATTGTCAATTAATAATATATTGGGTTTGAGAGCTTTTACGCCATCTTTGGCTTGTTCTATAGTATGGAAGATGGATGTCCTGAAACCTCTTTTAGAAAGATTCAGATCCAGGAAGAAGCAAATATCAGCCTCATCATCAACTATTAATATTTTTGCTATAGGGGCGGGCATTATTTTTCAAAGACCGGTCTCACGATTCATTACTAAGGGTCAACAGGATAAAAGTGCAAAAGATTTGCCAGTAAAGTTCCCCAAATGATCCTTGTCAGGCACTTCTTTTGCAATTAACATTCCCAGGGTGGAATATAGTACGCCAAAAGTGCAAGCTTTTCTACGGACGGATATAATCGATCCTCAGCATTCTTTTTATTAATTTTATAAACACACTACCAGATGAAACGAATTCTGATCATAGATGATGACATGGATATGTGCCGCCTGCTCAGCCATTTTTTACAGCGGAAGGGGTTTGAAACGGATGTAGCCCATTCTGGCGCTAAGGGCCTCGACAAATTTACCTCGGATCATTTCGACTTGGTTCTCAGCGACTTTAGGTTGGGTGATATGGATGGGCGTGAGGTATTGCAGAAGATAAAACAAGAGGATAGCGAAGCGATAGTGATCATCATTACAGGATACTCTGATATCAAAACAGCTATTGAGGTTATGCGCCATGGCGCCTTTGATTATATAACTAAACCCCTGATTCCCGAAGAGGTCATTAACCTTATCAACCGTGCTTTTGACGAAAAGGAAAAGAAGCAATCTCCCTCGCAGCAAAATGGTACGATGGGCTCTTCTAAAAAAGGTTTTAACACGGGCAACAGTTTTTTGGTAGGAGTTTCACCACGAATCACAGAAGTGTACAAACAGGTGGAACTCGTAGCGCCGACAGACTATAGTGTGATCATCTATGGAGAAAGCGGAACGGGTAAAGAGGTTATTGCTCAGACAATTCATCAAAACAGCAAACGATCTGATAAGCCTTTCCTGGCTGTTGACTGCGGTACCTTATCACGTGAGCTCGCGGCCAGTGAATTATTTGGTCATATGAAAGGATCATTCACCGGGGCAGTAGGTGATAAGGAAGGGATGTTTGAATCTGCAGAAGGGGGAACTATCTTCCTGGATGAAGTATCGAACCTTCCCCTTGATGTACAAATGACCCTGCTGCGTGTGGTACAGGAAAGAAAATTCAAAAGAGTGGGAAGCAGTAAAGATATCCCGGCCGATGTAAGGGTGATCGTGGCTTCCAATGAGAATTTAAAGGATGCATATCAGAAAGGAAAATTCCGGGAGGACCTTTATCATCGTTTCAATGAGTTCTCTATTTCTTTGCCTCCATTGCGTGACAGGAAAGAGGATATACCGCCCTTTGCCAGCTTCTTCCTTGATAACGTATGCCAGGAGCTGAATAAAAAATTGGATGGATTCGATGATGAAGTAATGCAGCTTTTCCAGGAATATGAATGGCCGGGGAATTTACGCGAATTCAGAAATGTTATCCGGAGAGCCGGTTTGCTTTCTCCTTCCGGTTTGATCACTTCCAATGTTCTTCCCTGGGAAATAATAGGCAGCACCGATGGTAAAAAAGAAAACAGGAACAGTTTGAATGGAGACGACAGCACTAAGCCCCCACCTATCACAGCCTTGCGTGATGCTGCATCCCATGCGGAATACGAAGCGATCATGAATGTATTGAAGCAGGTAAAATTCAACAAGACAAAAGCGGCAGAGATCTTAAAAATAGACCGTAAGACCTTATATAATAAGATACGTCACTACGAAGAATCTAATAATGTAGCTGCCAGCTAATAAAAAATAAACTTTGATCAGGCGGGTATGCTTTCATAAGCATATCCTCTTGAGAAAAGAAAAGGTATCCTTTCTTCCATGGTGGCCGCAGGCTCCAATGGTTTTTCTTTTTGTAGCTGGATGAATTCAAATGATCGTTGGATCAGTTGTAATTGCCCGTCGAGAAGATCTCTTAATTCAGTACATAACTCTTCTTTCATCTCAAGCGCCCTTTGATAAGCATTTGCGGTACGTTCTTCATTATGTTCACAGCATGAAAGAATATCAGCAGGGCTGCTATCAGGACCAAAATATTTCATACCCGGCCAACTGCTGTATATTTCACCTTTCACTTCTAAGCGGCTCGCAGGATCACATATGGTGGTTATATGGCTTCTCAATTCAAACAGGCAATGCCGGCTGCGGTCGGCCATCAGCTTGAACACCTTATAAACGGCCGCATCATTGACAGGATATTTCATGAACACCTGGTAAACAGCTATTCGTTCATGCTGGATAGCCAAAAGGTCATGCATTATTTCAATGTTCTTTTCAAGAAGCCTCATAAGAAAATTTATTTATATGTGAGAGCATAAGAATCCGTTGTAAAAGCCGAAAAATGATGCCAGAGGAGATATAAAAAAAGATGATCCTGTATCGAAGTGAAAGTATGGTTGCAGCATTTTTTAATGGTCCGGATCAAGAATTTTTTTAATACAAGGAGGGAACTTTATTCCACACATAAGGTAAATAAATACTCTTGGTTACGATGCTGGTTCGTTATAGGACTATCGCTCTTTGAATCATGGAGTAACATGGTATGATTTTTACAGCTCTTTAGCACTATTTGTTGTTTAGCATGAGAAAGAGATAAGTCAAACACCAAAGGAAAATTATCAGTAAAACATTTAATCATTATAAAAATTACATCATGAGAAACACAGAAGTATTAAACGACCTGATCCGGATAAACCATGACAGGGTGGAGGGCTACGAAAAAGCCGCTTCTCAAACAAAGGAGGAGGATCTCCGAAGTATATTTCAAAATATGTCGGATCAAAGTCGCCAATTCGCCGGCGAATTGGAAAGGGTAGTGAGACAGGAAGGTGCCGATCCCGCAGATGGTACTACGAACAGCGGGAAGATATACCGCACGTGGATGGATGTAAAAGCAACTTTTGGTGGTGATGACCGTAAAGGAATATTAGCGTCCTGTGAATTTGGTGAGGACGCGGCCCAAACAGCGTATCGTACCGCCTTGAAGGATGATGATCTTGATGCACCGGTAAGAACGATCATCGAAACACAGCAGACATCTTTGAAAGATGCTCATGATAAAATAAAATTAATGCGGGATGCTGCTCCACGTTAACAGAGCCTTACGTGATCATGCAGAAAGCAAGTAAAAAACGAGCAGTAAGGTCGACACAACATCAGCGCAGACCCGGGATCGAAAGTAAAATGAAGCCACAGCCTTTATTCGATTACCCGGAAAGAAAAGGAAGTGATAAGTTAATAAACAGAGTGGCATTAATAACGGGTGGCGACAGCGGTATTGGAAAAGCTGTCGCTATTCTATTTGCGAAAGAAGGTGCGGATATTGTCATCGCTTATCTTAATGAACATGAAGATGCAAAAGCAACAGCGGAGATCATCGAATCAACCTATGGGCGTTCCTGCACACTTATACCAGGCGATATCTCCAAAGAAAAGCACTGCAAAAAAATCGCTAAGACAGTAAAGGATAAATACCGTCATCTTGATATACTCGTGAATAATGCGGCGCTTCATTATGAGAACAAGGAGCTCAAAGAGCTGAGTGAAAAAGAGCTTATCAAAACCTTTGACACTAATATCCTTTCGTTCTTTCGCCTGACGAAAGCGGCGCTTCCCTTCATGAGCAACAATGCAAATATCATCAATACATCTTCGGTAACAGCATACAGGGGAAGCGGGGGATTGATAGATTATGCAGCCACCAAGGGAGCTATTGTGTCTTTTACACGAAGCCTGGCGGCCAACCTGGTGAAGAAAGGAATAAGAGTGAATGGAGTCGCTCCGGGACCGGTTTGGACACCTCTGATTGCCAGCAGTTTTCCTGGTAAAAAGGTAGCGCAGTTTGGCAGCGATGTTCCTATGGGAAGAGCTGGTCAGCCCGCAGAGATAGCACCGGCTTATCTTTTTCTCGCCAGTGACGATGCAAGTTATATCACCGGGCAGTTCATTCATCCAAATGGTGGAGAAATTGTAAACGGATAGAAAGTCAGTAACAATAAAAATCTTTATTATGAAAGCGATATGGACAGGATCAGTTGGTTTCGGACTGGTAAATATTCCTGTTAAAATGTATAGCGCGGTGGAGAACAGCTCGCTTGACCTGGATATGCTCGACCGGAAAGATCATGCTAATATCCGGTTTAAAAGAGTGAATGAGAATACGGGGAAAGAAGTGGCATGGGAAAATATAGTGAAAGGGTATATGCTGGATGAAAAATATGTGATACTCGATAAAACGGATTTTGAAAAGGCGAGTCCCGAAAAAACAAAGCATATTGAAATATCCCAGTTCGTTGAAGAAAAGGAGATCGATAGTGTTTATTTCGAGCAACCCTATTTCCTGGAACCAGAGAAAACGGGGGCAAGAGCTTATAGCCTGCTCCGCGATTCCCTCGAAAAAACTGCTAAGGCAGGGATAGGGATGTTCGTCATGCATAACCGGGAGCATGTATGTATCATCAAAGCATACGAGGATGTGCTGCTTCTCAACCGTCTTCGTTTCGCACAGGAGATCCGTTCACCAAAAGAGTTAAGTACACCTGCTTCAAAGAGCAAACCAGGAGAATTGAAAATGGCCATTGATCTTATCGCACAACTTACAGAACCTTTCGACATTGAAAAATATAAGGATGACTACACCGATAAGTTATTAAAGATCATAAAAGCGAAATCAAAAGGGAAACAACTGCCTTATAAACCTATGAAGGTCGTGCATTCCCGCTCACAGGACCTGATGGAACAATTAAAGGCAAGTCTTACTTCTAAAAGAAAAGCATCATGAGTCCTCTCTCAAATGATAAGATAGCTGTTAAAGGAGCGGATGAGAGAAAGGTCGGATCATTCCGGGTAAAGCTGAGCAACCAGCAAAAAATATTCTGGCCGGACGAAGGATATACAAAAGGCGATGTGATAGGGTATTACGATAAGATGTCGGCCTATATCCTTCCTTACCTGAAGAACAGGCCGCTTTCTTTAAAGCGAAATCCGAACGGAATAAAAGATGATGGATTCTTTCACAAAGATGCAGGCGAGAATGCGCCGGCGTTTGTTGATGTATTCAAGGTGAAAAGCGAAAGCAATAATAAGATCATCGATTATATTGTTTGCAATAACAAAGCTACCCTGCTATACCTTGCCAATCTCGGCTGCATTGAAATGAATCCCTGGAACAGCACTATAAAGCATCCTGGAAAACCTACATGGATGGTCATCGATATTGACCCCTCTTCAAAAAACAGTTTTAAAGAGGTGGTGGAAGTGGCACTGGCGACAAAGGAAGTTTTGGATAAAGCCGGCATCATTTCAGTTTGTAAAACCTCGGGGGCATCGGGTCTGCACGTATACGTGCCGATGAAAAATAAATATGAATATAATACGGTTAAAGATTTTGCTCACCTGGTCGCTTCGCTGGTACAGGAGCTTGTTCCTGCGACTACCTCGCTCGAGCGGTCGCTGAGTAAGCGCGGAGCTAAGATCTATATTGATTACCTGCAGAACCGGACAGCCCAAACCCTGGCAACCGCGTACAGTTTGCGGCCCGTACCAGGTGCTTGTGTTTCAACCCCCCTGGAATGGAAAGAAGTGAACGACAAATTGCACCCTTCACAATTCAACATTATGAATACCGGAAAGCGGGTTGCCAAAAAAGGAGATCTCTTTTTGCCTGTGTTGAATTCCTCTGTTTCGTTGAGCAAAGCGCTTAAAATATTAAATAAATAGATTCAGGCTATCCACGAAATTCCACAGAAAAGGAAATTTTTTTCCTCTGAAAATATTCTTTCTGGTTTATCCAGCACGGCATAATTTTTATATATAAATGTATAGATATAGGATATCCCAAAAGATTGCATAAGATGGTTTGTAAAAATTGATCTTAAGTAGTAAGTAAAAGCAGCAAGGCAATGCTGCTTTTTTTATGGCACATCGGTAACTCGTTATATGCCCGGTTTTGGGCGGAGTGTAGATTCCCGGCACATCTTTCGATATCATGTGTTGGCAACGATTTTTAATTGTAAAACATAAACGTATGGAAAATCAATCAGGAAAGCCGGATCAGGGAAAAGGAAGTCCTTCAACCGGGTTACAACAGCTAAATAGAAAAAGTAGTGAGGGTATGGATGAAAAAATTACCAAACAGGAAGAATGCGAAACTACAAATACCTCTTCTTCCGGAAACTCCGATAATTCAAAAAAAGAGAGATCTTTTTATAAAAATGATCTGCCGGAAAATGAGGAAGGTACAGATGTAGATGAAAGGAGCAGCGACCTGCAACCATAAAGAAAGATCTAAATTCCAGTACAGTTGGATAATAGGCCTCGCAAGAGGTTTATTTTTTTTGTTTGTCCAGGTGTTTATTTTTCGCTTCGTCTATCGAGTGCGAGCTGAAAACATCCGTTTCCTGTGCCGCAAGCTGGGATAGTTTGACATAAAATTTTTTCAACGTCTGCAATTCTTCTTCTGTCAGGTCTTCAATATTTACAAGGCGGTTGCTGGCGTGCGAATTACTGGCGAGGAGTTCATTTAATTTAAGTTGGATCGCGGTGGTATCTTTATTTTGGGAATGCTGTATAATGAATACCATGATAAAAGTGATGATCGTCGTTCCAGTATTAATGACCAATTGCCATGTTTCGGAAAAATTAAACATGGGGCCCGATAAACCCCATGCAATAATGATCAATAAAGCCGCCAGGACAGCAAAGGGATTTCCGCAGGCTTTCGTTATGCGGGAAGATATTTTTTCAAATCTTTCATAAAAGCCGGTTTTCTTTTTTGTCTTTTTCATCCTGTTGTTTTTAGATGTCAAGGGCTATATTTTTAAGGCAAAGAGTTCCATCATGTTATTTTTCCCTTTCAGGTCAACAGGACCGAGTGGTTCAACCTGCCATCCTTCCATGCCAAGGAGGTCGGCCACATCTTTTGAAATAACGAATTTTTGATTCAGGTCTGTGCAGGCGCTGCGGATCCGTGCCGCGGTATTGATAGAATCCCCACTCATCACCAGGTCCTTTTTCACAATACCTACCTGGCCTACAGTGACCGTACCGGTATGTATCCCTGCTTTATATTCGGGCACTATATCATATCTTCTTTTAAAACGGTCAAATTGCTTATTCAATTCCTTCCGGGCAGTGATCAGGGAGCTGATCGCTTTCCTCGCATTCTCTTTTGACTCCGGCCACCATACTACTATCTCATCACCCACATATTGATATATCCGCCCATCATGCTGCAAAAAACCTGAAGAGATATAAAAAATAAAATCACGGATGAATTTGAAATATTCCTTACTTCCCAGTTTTTCAGCAATAGGTGTGGAGTCTTTAAGGTCAAGAAACATGATTATTCTTCTCTCTTCTTTCGGTTGCAGGTACCTCCCCAGCATGATATTGACAAAAACCCCCCGTGAATATTTTTCACTTATCTCTATCGCAAAGAGGGTGAAGAAAAACAACACTACCCACTCGGGCATTTTTTCTAAAAGCAGTCGTTTGTGGACAAGATTATAGATGAACTTATTAAAGGCAAAAGAAAGGCTATACCCCGCAATAAGCCACTCATAAGTTATATAGATAAAAAAGGTCATTACCAGCGCTGCTACCACGAGTACGAGGGTTTTAACAAAGAGGTTGAACCAGAGCGAGGAATTGCGTAAATAATTTCGAAGCTGTGATACAAGAAAATAGCCCAGGATAAGGCTCAAAAGGAAGACATTCAATTCCCGGATAAATATCTCCTTAAAAAGGTTAGTATCGGGGTTATAATATTTCTCGGGCAGAAGGCCAACCGCTTTTCGCCAGACAAAAAAAGTAAGGTCCGCCAATGTCCAGAAGGAGGCGATAAGGAGTATACTCTTTCTCTCATGTTTTTTGATCGGAGAGATACGTGAAAGTGTTGATTTGGAGGATTGTAGCATGAAACAGGATTACCTGTATAAGTTAAAAAATCATGCCGGTTTAAGGCTTTGATCCGACAGACTCACCAATATACCTGTTACAATAAGGAGGCACAGTTAGCTGATCACCCACACTTCATTTCCTTTCAGGAGCTTGTTCAGGTCGGCTGGTTTTTTGGCTTTCGCCTCTTCTATTTGTCTGGTCATCACTTCTTCGTAACAGGGACGTGTGGTTTGATAGAATACACCAAAAGGTCTTGGCAAGTGGCCCTCGATCTTTGGATCGTCAAATATCCGGACAAGGATCTGTGCTTTATACATGTCATTCTCATCATGGACCCAGCAATCATCAGCACTGAAACCATTGTTGAGATCAACTACTATTGGCCGGAAGCCATCGAGTTTTATTCCTTTGTCATTGTTTGGCCCAAAAAGAAAAGGCTTTCCCTGCTCCATGAAAAGCGTTTCCTGTGCTTTGGAGCTTTTCTCTGTAAATATTTCAAAGGCGGCATCATTAAAGATGTTGCAATTCTGGTAGATCTCCAGGAAAGAAGCGCCTTTATGCTGGTTGGCGCGGATAAGCATGGCCTGTAAATGTTTGGGATCACGGTCCATTGTTCTTGCAACAAAAGTCGAATCTGCTCCCAATGCAAGGGCTAATGGATTAAAGGGGTGATCAATGCTTCCCATAGGAGTGCTCTTCGTAACCTTGTTCTCTTCAGAAGTAGGGGAGTATTGTCCTTTGGTCAATCCGTATATCTGGTTATTGAATAAAAGAATATTGACATCAAAATTTCGCCGGAGTAAATGAATGGTATGATTGCCGCCGATACTTAATCCATCGCCATCTCCCGTTACGATCCATACACTGAGTTCGGGACGTGAGGCCTTCAATCCGCTGGCTACGGCAGTTGCCCTTCCATGAATAGAATGCATACCATATGTATTCATATAATAAGGGAAGCGACTGCTGCAACCGATACCCGAAACGATGACGATATTTTCACGGGCGATACCCAGCGTCGGCATTACTTTCTGTACCTGTGCCAGGATGGAATAATCACCACAGCCGGGACACCAGCGCACTTCCTGGTCAGTAGCAAAATCTTTGGCTGTTAGGACGGGGGCCGTTGTTGTTTCACTCATAGTGTTCGTATTCTTACAAATTTAATAAATAGCGTTCTGAACTCCCCGTTAAAAATGGGATATAAATATAATGCTTTCAGTCTTTTCTCTCTTGTCTACTCGCCTGAAATCGTATATTCAGGCACCTAAAAATAAGGTATGCAAAAAGGATTTTTATCAAGCTATTTATTACTGATCAGCGTTATTGGCCTTTGTCAAAATGGGAACGATCCGGTAAAGGTCACGGATATGCTTAAAATAAGGTCGGCCACCGGTATCAATATAAGCAAGGACGGGAGTAAAGCTGTGTTCACTGTTACTGCGATCGAACCTGATGGTGACAGCAAAGTGGAATATAAATATGTGACACAGGTATGGATGGTGAATACGGATGGGTCATCTGCGCCCAGGCAGCTGACAAGTAAAGAAAATTCAACACAGCCTGTTTTTAGTCCTGATGGAAAACAAATTGCTTTTGTGAGGGTCGTTGATGGAAAGGCGCAACTATTTTTATTATCGCTGGATGGAGGAGAAGCGATCCAATTGACTAAACATAAGTATGGAGCTGGTAATCCCAGGTGGAGTCCTGAGGGAAAGCAAATACTTTTTGCTGCTTCTGTTCCACTGCGGGAGTTGCTCGCAGATTCTATGTTGAATCCCGGCAAAGCACTTCCTACGTGGCCGTCTGAGAAACCGGGTATCGAAAAAAACCAGCAATTCAAGATCTCTTCAGCTAAATCGGACCCCGATGGTAATATGGAAGAAATAAGAGCGTACCTGAATAATAATGCTACAGACAGGAAAGCTAAAGTGGCGTACAAGCTCAACTTCCTCGATGAAATGGATGTGAACACCGATATGAGTTTTACTCATTTCTTTGTCACCGATGCTAATCCCGATACAAAACCATTTGCTATTACGAAAGGATTTTATCGCTTTAATTCTGTTGAGTACAGCCCTGATGGAAAGCAGATCATAATGGCTGCAGATATTGATTCAACAGAAAACCCGGACCGTTCGCTGGAGGGAGAGATATATATAGCCAATGCTGATGGAACAAATCTTCGTAAGATATTAGGAGAAGCAGGAAAGAATTACAATTCGCCGCGTATCTCACCTTCGGGAAAATGGCTCGCCTTTCAATACAGTAATACTTCTTTTGTTAGCATTGCAACACTCGCGGTTATGCCAGTGAATGGCTCTGTAAAAGATAAAATCGATATATCGTTCGACAGGACCAAAGGGAATATATTATGGAGTGATGATGAAAGGTACATTTACTTCTCTGCACAGAGCAATGGCGGGCAACCTGTATACCGCGCAGACCTTGGCAGCAAAAAGGTTGAACAGCTTTCCGATTATGAAAGTGGTATCCTCAATTTTGATCTTTCTGGAAATAAGATAGTCTTTGTAAAAACAGAGATAAACAACCCCTTTGAAGTATATACTGCGAATGCGGCCATGGAAAACCCTAAAAGGTTAAGCAATTTTAATACGGCATGGCTTGACAACAAAAAATTAAGTATCCCGGAAAAACAAAGCTTCACCAATGAAAAAGGTATGAAGATCGAGTATTGGATAATGAAACCTACCAATTTTGAACCCGGTAAAAAGTATCCATTGCTGTTGGAGATCCACGGCGGGCCATCATCAATGTGGGGTCCTGGCGAAAGCAGCATGTGGCACGAGTATCAATATTTCTGTAGTAAAGGATATGCTGTTGTATATTGTAATCCACGCGGTAGCGGCGGCTATGGTCTGGATTTTTTAAGAGGCAATATCAATGATTGGGGGGCAGGTCCTACACGGGATGTATTGGCTGTATTGGATAAAACGATCGCAAAAGGCTGGGCCGATACCTCCCGCTTACTTATAACGGGCGGCTCGTATGCAGGTTATCTTGTGGCCTGGATCATAGCGCATGACCAGCGTTTTGCAGCAGCAAGCTCACAGCGGGGAGTATATGACCTCGCCACTTTCTTTGGCGAAGGAAATGCCTGGCGGCTCGTTCCAAATTATTTTGGCGGTTATCCCTGGGAAGCAACCACAAAGGCAACACTTGAGAGAGAATCGCCGATCAATTATGTACAGAATATCCGGACACCTTATATCATTTTTCATGGCGATAATGACCGACGTACCGGTTTCGTGCAGAGCGAAATGATGTATAAAAGCTTGAAGGCCTTGGGCAGACCCGTAGAATATGTACGGCACCCCGGAGCTACACATGAGTTGACACGCAGCGGCAATAACCGCCAGCGGATCGACCAGATGCTAAGGACCTATGAATTTTTTGAACGATGGATCGGAAAATAATTGAATATTAATGCCACGGAGTGGCTGTATTCATCGTCATAAACTACTTATGCTGCACAAAAATAAAATTAAGACACTGTTAGCGGTTTCTGTATTTGTGTTGGTTGGAGAGGCTGCTGTACGCGGTTCCTATCAACAGGAGAGAAACCTGAAGGTATTACCTAAAGATATCAGTGATCAGAAATTAGACAGCATCATGCAAACCTATAATAAAGCCTTAGGCGTCGCATGCGATTTTTGTCATGCAAAGAAAGCAGTATTTCCTGGCGATCTTGATTTTGCTTCAGATAAAGAACCCATGAAAGAAGAAGCCAGGAAAATGATGCGAATGACGATCGAGATCAATAAGAATAATTTTTGGTTCAACAAGGAAGATCGGCCGGAATACCTTCACACTGTTACCTGTAAGACCTGTCATAAAGGAGAACCATTCCCTCTTGATTAATCATCAGTCTTTTTGCAACTTTTTAGCCATTCTTTTATTCCCTTCAGTATTTGTTTGGCTGCTGCTTTATGAAATTCCGGGTTTAATATGAGTTGCTCGTCTTCCTTATTACTTAGGAAGGCTACTTCCACCAGGCAATTTGGATAATCGGTCGGACCATTCAATGCAAAATTGAAACTGCCAACATTACCAAAATCGACGAGGCCCAACTCGAGCATGCTTTCCTGTATATATTTCGTTAAGGGGCGGAACCCGATATACCTGTAATAAGTGCTGACCCCCCTGATACTATCCTTTACGGAAGAATTCAGGTGAATGCTGATCAAAAAATCAGGATCTTCTTTTTTTACCATTTCCACTCTTTCTGTCATACTCAGATCTATATCATTGTTTCTTGTCATGAAGACGGCCGCGCCATTATCCTTTAACTCCTTTTCTAATTCTCTTGCAATAAGTATCGTATAGTTCTTCTCCAGGATCTTGGTGGCCACACCAGCGGCGCCGGTATTGCTTCCTCCATGTCCGGCATCCACAGCTACCTTCATTTTTTCAATATCCAGCTCCCGTGGCTGTCGCTTTATTTTGATCACCAGTCTTTTTCCGATATAATAGATACTATACCCCCAGTGTTGTTCATGCTTCAATTCAATAGTGATCCGGTAAACATCGTCCTCGACCTGTTCCTGGTAAACATTTTTTACTTCTTTTAACGAGGTCCTCTGTGTTATCCAGTTAGTATTACTGGTGGCGCCAAATACATCTACGATAATTTTAGAAGGATGGATAAGCTGTATACTGCGGTAAGGCAATTTATCATCAAAGGATACGGCCACCGAATCATATAGATCATTACCCGCTGCAATCCAACTGCTGGCTAAATAGAAAGGCTGGGACTTGACCGAGCTGTCTTTAATAAAATTGGATTTGGGTAAATAGGCGAAATGATCTTTAGACAATTGCACTTTATAATTCACGAGCGTGCTATCCACTACTTTAATGACCACACCTGTGTCGAGGAAGGTCATTTTAGCACCGCCGAGACGGTCTGTACCAAAACCATATTCCAGATACGGAAAGGGGCCGGTTGTTTTTCCTGCTAATATATTTGGTGTCTGGGCACTTGCTCCAAAGCTGCTGATAAGGAGTGCAAAAAAAGTTAATCGTAACATCACAGCAAGATAATATAAAAACCCCCGTTGCGATTTTAGTAGTATTACGAAAAGATCGCATGCTTTTACTGAATTTCGGTATAAACTCTTATCATCAAGCACTATGTACATTTAAGCCTCGTTAATATTGCATACGGCTTTACTAACCATAAGACCGGAAACCTTATCCTTGAAAAACCAATAGAGTATGACCTGGAATTCAGTCATGGGTGTAATATCATCCGTCGCCCTCTTCTTACCTTTCTTTTTTATCCTTGTCCTTGGGCTGGGTGCTTACAGGACCTTTCCCGCTTTGTTATTTTATTACGGCAGTGTATTAGTATATAATCTTATGACCGAAGGTTATATCAGCGCTGACAATGATCTTATCCATAACTGGGGGATCATAAATAATATGATGGACACGCCTTTGATGCTTACTTTCCTGATTTATTTTAGTCCTTCTGCCAGGTTTACTCATCGTATCCGTATACTGATCATGGCATTTATAGTGTTGGAGATAGCTTTGGCTATTACTGTCGGGTTAACCACAAAAGCAATAACTATTATGCTCGGGCCCGGCATTCTTACCCTGATCGGTCTATGCCTGTATTTCTTTATCCGCCAAACGAAGATTACGATCATGCATAAGAAAGGTACTGGCAAAGCGTTGATAGCGGCTTCCCTGCTTTTTGCGTATGGCTGTTATGGTATCATTTACCTGATGTATTATGTTTTCCAAACACCTTATGTTGCAGATACGTTCCTGGTATACTTCCTGGTGGTTACGCTTTCTTCTTTGCTGATAACAGCAGGGATCATCGTGGAAGAAAGAAGGATTCGAAAGCTGAACGAGTTGAAAATTACCCGCCGGGAGCTTTCAGATATCTATGGTGATGAAAAAAAAGCTATCCCCTTGCAGCGGACAGCTATGCTTGATTTCGACAGGGATCAATGGAACTAAAAGCAATATTTCCCTTCCGCGATCATTTTATCCGCAATCCTTCTTCTTGCTTCTTTGCTGTTGAAGGGTTCTGCTTTTGTAAATCTCTTCAGACCCATTAAGATCATCCTTTGTTCGTCGCCTTCCGAAAATGAATTGATGGCATCTTTGCCTGCCTTATTCACCGCATCGGCGGCATCATATAAGTAAGTTCTCATCATATCAAGCTGCTGGCCGGTAGCAGATTCTCCCTTCTCCCCGGTCATCCTCATTACCCGCAACAATACACTTTCCGCATTGTACGTCTGGATAGCCATGTCTGCAAGATTCATCAGTACTTCCTGTTCATTCTCTATTTTCATCATCAGCTTTTGTACTGCGGCACCTGATGTCATGAGTATAGCTTTCTTGAGAGCGGCTACCAATTTTTTCTCTTTTGCAAAAGGTGCGTCATCTTCAGCGCCAAAATCCGGGATGCTCATTAATTCTTTTTGTACAGCCATAGCAGGACCCATCAGGTCGAGGCGTCCACCCATCGCTCTTTTCAATGTCATGTCTATAGTTAGTAGCCTGTTGATCTCATTCGTTCCTTCATAGATACGGTTGATGCGGCTGTCGCGATAAGCTCGTGATGCGTTGTATTCTGCGCTAAAACCGTTGCCTCCGTGTATCTGCACGCCTTCATCAACTACATAATCCAGGACCTCACTGCCGTCTACTTTAAGCATGGCGCATTCGATGGCGTACTCTTCGGCTGCACCCAGTAATGATTCGTTGAAGGGCTTGCCTGCTGCGAGTAATTCATGTTCTTTGTCACCGATCCATTGCGCGGTACGATATAGAGCACTCTCAGCTACAAAAACACGAATGGCCATCTGGGCCAGCTTGAATTTGATGGCGCCAAAATTAGCGATCGGCTGTTTGAATTGCTCTCTCGTTTTGGCATAATCAACTGAATTGGTAATAGAACGTTTTGAACCCCCAAGTGCGGCAGCTGCTAATTTCAGGCGACCGATATTCAAGATATTGAAAGCGATCTTATGGCCTTTGCCGATCTCGCCCAATAGGTTTTCTACCGGCACTTTACAATCCTGGAAATATAATTGAACGGTAGAGGATCCTTTGATCCCCATTTTATGTTCCTCGGGCCCCTGGGTAAAACCTTCTGTTCCTCTTTCTACAATAAAACCGGTGAACTTATCGCCATCCAATTTGGCAAATACGGTATATACATCCGCAAAACCACCATTGGTGATCCAGCATTTTTGTCCATTCAGCATATAATATTTTCCGTCCGCGCTCAATTTAGCTGTTGTCTTGGCTCCTAAAGCATCGCTGCCGCTGTTGGGTTCTGTAAGACCATAAGCACCTGTCCACTCACCACTGATAAGTTTGGGGATGAATTTTTGTTTCTGTTCCGGGGTGCCGAAATAAAGTATGGGTAATGTGCCGATGCCGGTATGTGCGGCAATGGCAACTGAAAAGGAATGCCCGGCCCCGAGGTATTCATTTACTATGGTGGAAGTGACAAAGTCTTTCCCCAAACCACCATACTCTTCTGGAAAAGAAGCTGCCAGCAATCCTTGTTCACCTGCTTTCGTCACAAGGCTTTTCATCAATCCCGGTTCCATGTCATCGATCCGGTCGAGTGCAGGATAGATCTCCGCATCGAGGAACTGGTTACACATATCCCTTACCATTAATTGCTCCTCTGTGAACTGTTCAGGAGTAAAGGTTTCGAATGCTGAGGATTCCTTCACGAGCCATTCACCACCCTTCAATACTGTTTTTGCTGCGGCTTCGGTACTCATAAAATAAAGTTTAGCGTTTTCTATTTAAGATTGTCATACACGATCTGCAATACTTCTTTACAAACATCCACTTTCTCCACTGGTACGGTTTCGAGTGCTTCATTAAGTGTTTGCTCTGCGATCACCATTGTTTCTTCCTGTAGCTTTTGTGCCTGTTTGGTCAGGTAGATCAGGTTGATCCGCCTGTCATTTTCAGAAGCGACCCTTTTTACGAGGTTCAACTTTTCCATGTTATCTACGAGTCTCGTGATGCTCGGCTTATCGCGGAAAGTGGCGTTGCATAGTTCCTGCTGGCTGATACCATCCTGTTTCCATAAATGATATAACACACTCCACTGTTCAATGGTCAGGTTCAAACCCGCCGTATTAAACTTCTTTTGCAGTCTACGGGCGATCGCTATCGAGGCTTTGCCCGTGATAAAACTGTATAATTCGCCTTTTTTAAATTGGTTGTTTGGCATATAGTTGTTTGTGCAACTAATCAAAATTACTCTTATTTTTGAATAAGTCAAGTTTATTTATTGTAAAAGATCCGGGCATGCCTCTCCTGCACTTTAAGAACTCATTCATAAATTATTACCGTTATGGAAACGGCCCAAAGCAATTGGTTTGCTTTCATGGCTATGCGGAAGAAGCAAAGGCATTTGGCTTTCTTGAAAAATATATTGGCGGACAATATACTTTGTATTCCATCGACCTACCTTTTCATGGAAAAACTGATTGGAAAGAAGGACTTGATCTTTCGACATCAGACCTGGCTCATATTGTTGAGGAAATTACTAACATAAAAAGCGACGTACTTCGGGCTCCTGGCTCTCGACTTTCTTTAATGGGCTTTAGTTTGGGTGGCCGAATGGCGCTTGGGCTTTACCAGTCGATGCCTGCAAGAGTTGATCAGTTGATATTGCTTGCACCGGACGGACTAAAAGTAAATTTCTGGTATTGGCTTTCCACTCAAACCAGGTTGGGAAATAAGTTTTTTTCTTTTACCATGAAACGTCCCGGTTGGTTCTTCCGCTTCCTCAAATTGTTGAACAAACTAAGGCTGGTGAATACCAGTATTTTCAAGTTTGTCAATTTTTACATAGGCAATAAAGAGGTCAGGGAACTCTTATATGCCCGTTGGACAACTTTAAGAAAAATAAAACCTGGTATTAAAAAAATAAAAAGCGCTATCCTTCAGCATGGTACCCCGGTGCAATTGATCTATGGTAAATATGACCGGATCATTCTTTCTTCTGTTGGAGAAAAATTTAAAAAGGGTATTGAAGACCATTGCAGCCTATCGGTGATAGCATCCGGTCACCAGGTACTGCATGAAAGACATGCCGAAGATATTAAGCGCAGCCTGATCGTTTAATGCTTTAGAAGTAGATTTGCCTGCATGGTACTGCTGCTTGTTTGCATAGGATCATTAGTTGCGTATTCGGTACTGGTATTTTACTATTGGTATTGCTGGAGTTCCATTCCTGAGGAGAAAGGGCTATCTTATAGCCCATCACTTAAAGTGTCGGTGATAGTTCCTGCAAGAAATGAGGAAGAAAATATTAGCAGGCTGCTTTCCGCGTTACAGGAACAAAGCTATCCACGGGAATTAATGGAAATAATTGTTGTTGATGATCATTCAACTGATCGCACGGCTGAAATAGTCAGAAGTTTTACTGGTATAAATTTGATCCCCTTAACCGAGGAAAATATCAACTCTTATAAAAAGAAGTCAATAGAAACAGGTATTGCCGGTGCTACGGGGGAAATAATAATTTCAACAGATGCGGATTGTATCCCAGGGACTGGTTGGGTAAAGTCGATGGTGGGATATTATTCACGCAGAAATGCTGTGTTTGTAGCGGCGCCTGTCAGTATTGACGGTAACTCTTCTATACTTCATAGCTTCCAGTCCATGGATTTTATGATGCTGCAGGCAATAACAGGGGCAGCGGTAAATCAAAAAAAATTATCCATGTGCAATGGAGCCAATATCGCGTACTCAAAAAAAGTTTTTAACGAGGTAAACGGATTCAAGGATATTGATAACATTGCTTCTGGGGACGATATGTTGCTGATGTATAAGATATGGCAGCAATATCCAGGCGATGTGTATTACCTGAGGTCAAAAGAAGTTATAATAGAAACCCAACCGCAAAAAACATGGAAAGCTTTTTTTAACCAGCGCATACGATGGGCGAGCAAGGCTAACAAATATGAGGATAAAAGATTTTTGCCTGTGCTACTGCTTGTTTATTTCTTTAACCTTTCCTTCCTGGTATTGCTGGCCGCTGGTTATTGGAAATGGGTATTGATCTTTTGGGCAGCGAAAACTATTGTCGAGTTACCTCTTTTTTGGTCGGCAGCTGTTTTTTTCGATAAAACCTGGGCCATAAAGATCTTTCCAATTTTTCAGCCACTGCATATTTTCTACACGATCATTTCAGGTGTCTTTGGTCAAGTGGGCAGATATGAATGGAAGGGCAGAAGAGTAAGATGAATGAGAAAGAAGAACCCGTCAAATCTTTCTTATTTCCTTATTTTTCAGGTATGTCCCGATCTCCATCATTCCAGGCAGCAGCGTGGCGACGTCTGAAAAAGAATAAAGGCGCTGTGTTTGGGTTGATCATTATCACTTGCGCGGTATTGGTTGCTGTATTTGCTTATTTCTTAGCTGCAGACCCCTCTCCAAATGCCAATCGGATCATTCTTGAAATTGGTGGTGAGAAGCCCGGGTTCACTCAAACATTTGTCCTGCTACCCAAGCTAAGTACTCCTGTTACCAATAATTTTTTTCAGCGGCTTCTTTCCGGGAGAAAAGACCGGTTCGATCATATTCCCGTGAATGGATATGAGTTGTTGGGCAGGGACAGCATTATTATAAGAAGATATATCGATGATGGTGTGGAAGACACCGCCCGCTTTGCTACAAAGGAGTTGCCTGCTGTATTTTTAAAAAACAATATCAAGAAAAAGAAATTCCTGCTCGGAACAGATAAGTACGGCAGGGATATTTTAAGCCGCCTGATCGTGGGTACCCGTGTAAGCCTCGGAGTAGGGCTGATCACGGTCTTAATATCGCTGGGGATCGGGTTGGTGCTGGGGTCACTGGCCGGTTATTACAGGGGAAGAACCGATACCATCATCATGTGGTTGATCAATGTGATCTGGAGCATACCTACGTTGTTATTGGTGTTTGCTATAACCCTGATATTAGGCAAAGGTTTCTGGCAGGTATTTATTGCTGTTGGCCTGACCATGTGGGTGAATGTAGCCCGTCTTGTAAGAGGACAGATACTGGGTGTTAGAGAATTGGAATATGTGGAAGCTACCCGGGCATTAGGCTTCTCCGGTTTCAGGACCATTGTAAAACATATCTGGCCCAATATCATGGGCCCTGTGATGGTGATCGCTGCCGCTAATTTCGCATCCGCGATCGTTATTGAAGCAGGGTTGAGTTTTTTAGGAGTAGGTGTACAACCACCTCAACCGAGCTGGGGACTTATGATAAAAGAGAATTATAATTTCATCATTACCCAAAATCCTATGCTGGCGCTGGCACCAGGCTTTGCTATCATGTTATTGGTGCTTGCCTTTAATCTTGTGGGCAATGGGTTGAGGGATGCGCTGGATGTGCGCTAATGATCTCCACTATTTCCTTGAATAGCGATAGCTTCCGGTCCAGGTATTGGTTGATTTGGTCAGAGAAGTAACTTTTATCTCAACAATACATTGCGTCAGCAGAGGTGTATTGGTAATAGAAAAAAGTGTAGTAGCAACGGATGTATTCACGGTTTGACTAAAAAAAGGAGGTGGATTCGTTCCATCATCTTTTTTGGCAGTTACCTCGATCTTTACTCCGCTGGGAGGCATCACAGAAGTTATCGTTACTGCCAGATCAAATGGACCGATCGAAGGTGCCTGGACAGAACCGTTAGAAGGATTGGTTGTAACGGCAAGGTTGGCTTCGCTGGTGCCGCCACCACCACCACCGCCGCCAGAATTTTTCTTGCACCCGGAAGAAACTAAGATGGCACCTGCACAAATGAGTAGCATGTATCTGAAAGCAGCGATCATAACAATGTTTTTGGTATACCAAGGTAATCAAAATGAAAGGCCTATGCAAAAATTTTTACTTGCCTGCTGAAACTTTCTTCGAGAGAAATAAAGGTCTCTGTTCTTTCAATACCTTTTATTTTTTGGAGCTGGTCATGCAGCACAAAACGTAATTGTGAAATATCCTTACAAACGATCTCGGCAAACATGCTGTAGTTGCCGGTGGTATAATTCAGGCGAACGATCTCGGGAATTTTCTGAAGCTCTTTGGCCACACTGTCATAAAGAGAACTTTCTTTAAGGTAGATCCCGATAAACGCTATCACATCATAGCCGAGTGATTTTACATCTGCCTTCAGCCTCGTGCCTTTGACTACCCCTGCCTCCTGGAGTTTTTTGATCCGGACATGAATGGTCCCACCTGAAACAAAAAGTTTTTTGCCAAGGTCGGCATAAGAGATCTCTGCATTCTCCATCATGTGATGAATGATCTGGAGATCGAGTTTGTCAAGATTTAATTTGGACGCCATATTTTAACTTAAATTAGAATTTATCTACTATAAGCGCAAATATTTGAATAATATCTATTATTTCAAAATATATATTAGATAAATTGAAAAAATACTCCATTCAATCTATATTTGTTTCAGGTTCTTAAAAATTGTGGGGTGATGAAATGGCGTGAGCCTGGCAGACATGCCCTCTTGTCTCGGGGGTGAAGATCATAGGATAAACGTAAGGTAATGGGTTGACCACTAATCCGCCAACTGGCGAAATTGCCTTATAGCTAACTACTTCGTGAAGGTTCGAACCCTTCCCCTACAGCAAAAAGCCTTCCTGGTCACAGGGAGGTTTTTTTATTTTTAAACGCATAGCCATATAGGTTTTAATCAATGAGATTTTTCGCGGTTGCCTTGATTTTTAGCATACTTGCATTGATAGCAACTACCACTGTGCTAACACTCATTAAAACAGCACCTGCAGCCGGACTCAACAGGATTTCCATTTTGTATAAAACACCTGCCGCCAATGGAATCGCCACTATGTTATACCCTGTTGCCCAAATTAGATTCTGTACCATTTTCCGGTAAGTGGCCTTGCCGAATAAAATAAGGTTAACAACATCTTTCGGATTGCTATTTACTAACACGATCCCGGCAGTTTCAGCAGCAATATCACTTCCCGAACCGACTGCAATCCCAACGTCTGCCTGCGCCAATGCCGGTGCATCATTTACCCCATCCCCGGTCATTGCAACAAACTCCCCTTTGTCCTGTAACTCTTTTATTTTTTCCAGCTTTTGATGTGGCAACACTTCAGCGAAATAACTGCTCATCCCCAATTTACCTGCAACTGAAGCAGCTACCTCTTTGTTGTCCCCGGTCAGTAATACAGACCTGATATTGTTTTCCTTTAACGATTGAATAGCTTCTGCGGACTCCGGCCGGATCTGATCAGACAATGAGATATAACCTGCCAGTTTCCCATTCATTACCAGGAATACTGTAGTCTCTGTTGGATCCGGCTTGAAGTTTTCAGGAAAAAGCAAACCTTTTTCTTTCAGGTAGCCGGGACTTACAACTTTGATATCATACCCATCAACCATTGCTTCAACACCTTTACCTGTAATGGCATTAAAATTCTGTACGCCTGGAATAGTTATGGATAATTCTTTTGCTTTTAGCATTATACCTGTAGCAATAGGATGTTCAGAGTTTTGTTCAAGAGCAGCGGTATATTTCAGCATTTCATTTTCAGACAGCCCCGGCACAACCGGAGTTATTTTAGATACCTCAAATTTGCCCACCGTTAAGGTGCCAGTTTTATCAAATACGAGAGTTGTAATCTTTCTTGCGTTTTCAAATGCTGTCCTGTTTTTGATCAGTAAGCCATGCTTTGCTGAGAGTGCAGTTGATTTAGCTACCACTAATGGGACTGCAAGACCCAGTGCATGAGGACAACAGATCACAATCACAGTTACCATTCTCTCGATTGCAAACGCGAGGGAGCTGCCTGAAAAATACCACGCAAGAAATGTAGCCACCCCTGCAACGATAGCAATAATGGTTAGCCACCTGGCCGCTGTATCTGCCAATAGTTGAGTTTTTGACCTTGATTTTTGTGCATCCTGCACAAGTTTTACTACCTGTGACAAATAGGAATCCTTTGCTCCGTGAGAGACCTCTACCTTGATCGCGCCATTTCCGTTTATTGAACCCGCAATGACTTTTTCACCTTTGTTTTTCTCCACAGGTTTCGATTCACCGGTAAGCATTGATTCATCCAGGTAAGTTGAACCGTCTATTATTTCACCGTCAGCAGCTACCTTTTCACCCGGTCTGATAAGTATTACGTCTTTTTCTTTTAGTGTTTCTGTTTTTACATCCATGATATGATCCCCGTGAACCAAATGGGTATCGTCTGGCATCAGTTGTACCAATAATTCTAGTTCCCGGGATGCACCCGCAACAGATTTCATTTCTATCCAGTGCCCGAGCAACATGATCAGGATAAGTGTCGCCAGCTCCCAGAAGAAATCCATGCCTTCCAATCCGAAGACAGTTGCAGCACTATAGATATAAGCAACAGAAATGGCGAATCCAATGAGGGTCATCATCCCGGGACTTTTATCTTTTAGCTCATCCACCAACCCTTTGAGAAAAGGCCATCCTCCATAAAAGAAAACTACAGAAGAGAGTGCCAGTAAAACATATTTTGATCCAAAGAAGCTGATATGAATATTCAACCAGTGTTGTATCATTTCTGATAACAGCAAGACTGGTATTGTAATAACCAGGCAGATCCAAAAGCGTTGGAGGAAATCTTCGGTGTGATGGCCTGAATGTTTATCATGATGATGATTTTCCCCTGTATGCCCTGACTTACTATGTTTAAGCGGTACTGCGGGGGCATGACTTTGGTGGTGTTGATGATGGTTGTGTTCCATAAGCTTTTAATATGATCAACATGCAAAAGCGATTAGACTACGTCTTTACTGACATATAAATAATTAATGAAATTAGTGCAATCAGGCATATCCATGCCGTCAGTAAAAGAAATTTAGCTACTCTTGAAGTCTTATCAGCTTTCTTCATCTGCACTAAATACATCCCGTAAATATGGAATAATAGCGCCAATGATTATGATCCAAAGACTATATGCTTTCAACTTTGATCCAAACCCGCTACCCGCACCTGCTCCTAATATTGCAGCACCAAAAGTTGACGCTGCTTGCGCAATCCGGGAGGCGGTTTGTTCCTGTTGCATAAATTTAATTTTGGATCAATAAGTTAAAGTAATTCCTGCTCCTAAACCCATATCACTATCATAATGCGTCGATAGTGAAATATATTTCCCCAAAATGTATCGGAATCCGGCCATATATTCTTTATCCGTGTTCAGCATCCAGGCAAATCGAAGACGTGGTGTAACAGGAATGTCTTCACGGGACAATTGAAATCGAAGATCCCCGTTCCCATCGACCCTTGCATCTGCTGTCACAAGCATAGGCAAAGTATATGCAATTCCTGCTACAATTGTTTTGCGATCCAGCTTATTGCTTTTTTGTCCCAACCAGGTCCTTTCTTCATTCCCGAAAACATTCTTCGGCCCGCCTTCCATTTTATAATGATAGTCAAAACCGATATACGGGAACCACCATTGCATGCGACCGAGATAACGACCGAGCATTATTTCGGTTTCATATCCATGCTCATCATGATAACCCAGATGCCAGATCCCTGTAGCCCTCCATCTTGTTTGAGATAACATTAATTCACCATCGCTTCCGTTGCTTTCAATGCCAGCTCTGCCCATTAAATGAAATGCCCTGTCATCAGAGTTTAGTCCACGCCTTGCAACCGCTTCACTTGGAATATCAGTTTTATCAACAAGTGGTTCCTGGTAGCTGAATACCCGACCCATGCCACTCATCATGTGATAAAGTATATGGCAATGAAAGAACCAATTACCGCCCGCTTCATTTGCATAGAACTCAATAGTATCTCTTTCCATTGGCATAATATCAATGATGTTCTTCATGGGTGCATATTCTCCCTGGCTGTTGATCACCCTGAAATCATGACCATGCAGGTGCATAGGGTGTCGCATCATGCTGTTATTAAAAAGGATCATCCTGATGCTTTCTCCTTTTTTTATAAAGATCTTGTCTGCTTCTGAAACAACTTTATTATCGAGACTCCACACATAGCGATTCATATTTCCAGTGAGTTCAAACCTCAACTCCCTTACAGGCACAGGCGGAAGAGTGGTTTTCTTCGTTGCTCTCAACATTTCATAATTAAGTGTAACAATATCTCCGCTTTCCATATTCATATTAGCCATATGATGACCGCTATGATCCATACTCATTGTATCGTTAGGGTTTTCTGGCCCGGTGATCTCAGGATACATAACAGTATTCATATCCATGACCTGGTTTTGCATCTTCATCCCTTCCATTTCGATCATATTACCTTTCATGTCCATCATATCATTCATCATCTTCATTCCGGCGAAATACTTCAACTTAGGCAATTTTTGCGCAGGCATTTTCATTCCACTCCCTAACCAAAGAGATGCGGACTTAGTCCTGTCTTCCGGGGTTACTAAAAATTCATAGCTCATGTTATCAGGAATAGTCACTACTACATCGTATGTTTCTGAAACGGCAATGATCAATCTGTCTACTTCCACTGGTTCAACATCGTTACCATCGCTGGCAACTACGATTATTTTCCCACCGGCATAGCTTAGCCAGAAATAATCGGAAGCTCCGGCATTAGCGATCCTCAACCTTACTTTGTCGCCAGCCTTGAATTGTGGCTGCTCTTGCTGGTTTTTCCCGTTGATGAGAAAGTTATCATAGTACACGTCACTTACATCCATCGCTGTCATCCTTTTCCATTCATTGTTCAATTTGGTTTTGAATTGTCCTGACCGGATTGCTTCCGAATAACTCTGTGTTGAACCTTTTTTTATAGCAAACCAATCAGTACCCGAACGTAAACTGCGATGCACTTCCTCAGGCTTCATGTCTGTCCATTCACTTAGCACCACAGGAATAGTTGGTATATCCCATTCTTCTCTTTTATTCATAATAAAAGCGCCATACATGCCGATCTGTTCCTGGAGCTTACTGTGACTGTGATACCAGTGGGTGCCATGCTGT
>DATLCB010000175.1:0-6949 GCA_035526625.1 Chitinophagaceae bacterium | reverse complement strand
GTGGTTACTGGCGTCGGAATCCGGAACCCCTCCTTCGGAGGGGCTCGGGGAGGCCGAATATCTCAGTAAAAATTGTATTGAAAACGTTTGTGGAAATTTCGGAGCCTTTCCAAAACCACCCCATTCTTTATCCGCCTGCTTCATGATATGCTGAAACGTCTGGTCCACTACGTCTCTTGTAAATACTTCCGTTCTTTCCTCTTTTTGTTTTCCAATATCATTGGCCTGAAGTAAATGTGTAGTGAGATTTTCTGCCTGCGCATCGATCTCATTACGCCGTTCATTGAAAGCCTGACGAACACTTATCAATGTTTCCTGCCAGGAGGGACGATTAAAAGCTTTTCTCGGGGGAAAATAAGTGCCCCCATAAAACGGTTTCGCATCCGGCGTCAAAAAAACATTCAATGGCCATCCACCACTACCCGTCATTGCCTGCACAGCATCCATATATATATGATCAAGATCAGGCCGCTCCTCCCTGTCAATTTTTATATTGATGAAATGCTCATTCATGAGGGCGGCGGTTGACTCATCTTCAAAGCTTTCTCTCTCCATTACATGACACCAGTGACAGGCTGCATAGCCAATACTCACGAGTATGGGTTTATTTTCAGTTCTTGCCTTTTCAAGCGCTTCCTCACCCCAGGGATACCAATCCACCGGGTTATGCGCATGCTGTAATAAATACGGACTGGTTTCTTTTATAAGATGATTGCTGTGTTTCATTACTCCTGTAAAGTTACCTCACCGGCCTTACCCTAAAAGACATAAATGTGTGAAGCATATATAAAATCAAATCCCCTTCATTAAAAAAGGGGATTGGAGAAGATATCTCTAATAAAAAAGATGCGTATCAGGTGAGGCTATTTCTTCTTAATAACTGTAGCCAGGAACTGATCCAATGCCGCGACCATGCTGGGTGATTGTGGTTGCGGAGCTTTTATTTCGAGCTTTAACCCAGCCTCTTCAATAGCTTTTGAAGTATTATTACCGAAAGCCCCCAGGACAGTGCCATTCTGTTTGTACTTGGGAAGATTATCAAAAAGGCTTTTTACACCGCTGGGGGTAAAGAAACAGATAACATCATATTCATTCGTGGTGAGAAGTTCTTTTACATCGGCGCTTTGTGTCCGGTACATGAACGCAAGGATAAATTCACAGTTATTATTCTTCAGCCAATTCACGATCTCGTTGTCCTGCTGGTTCTCGGAACATACATAAAGGAATTTTTCATTGCCTTTATGTTTATTGATCACATCAAACATGCTCTTATTGGTACCATCAGCGCCATAAAATACCTTCCGCTTCCTGTAAAGGATGAATTTTTGCAGGTACAATGCCACCGCTTCCGTGATACAGAAATATTTAGTGTCCTGGGAAACATTCACTTTCATTTCTTCGCAGGTGCGGAAGAAATGATCAATGGCGTTGCGACTGGTAAATACCACGCCTGTATAATTCTGTATCTCTATCTTTTGCTTGCGGAAATCCCGGGCAGGTATGCCTTCCAGGCGTATGAATGGATAAAAATCCATTTCGACGCTATATTTCCGGGAAAGCTCAAAGTATGGTGACTTGTCGCTCTCCGGTCTGGGTTGGGTAATCAGGATCTTTTGTATCGTTTTAGCCGGTTCGGTGGCCTTCTTAACCCCTGTTTTAATCATATTCGCTTTTAAGCTAGAGTTGACGGTAAAGTTAGGTAGTTAAACTGAAAAATAATAACAAGGCCTTGTAAATCAGCAAAAGCGGCGCTATCTCAAAAGCACATAGATATAAAAAGAAATGAAACGGGTTGACTTTGACCTGATTACGAATTGCAGTATAAGTAAGTATAAATCTATAAATAAGTAATACGCCGATCAAACACCACGACAGCGTAAAAGCAACTGAATAAATATCTCCTGTCGTGAATGCAATAAAGACGAGGAAGGGCAACAATAAAATGCCTATCATCTTATTCACTACAAATACAATAAATATATAGGAGTGAGCAGCTGCTTCCATATTGAATAGCCAGCCCGATATTTTTAAGCCCACGAATTTGATAAAATAGACAAATGTGAGCCCGACACAACAATACAGCGCCTGCAGCCAAAAATTGTTGAGCGGGTTGAGTTCAAAATGCTGGAGTACAAAACTGAGATAAAGAGCCGCACTGATAACAAAAAACCCATTCAGCAGCAGCGAGGGAAGCGGTGTTTGCATTAATTGCTCTTTTATCTGTCGTTGCTTGATGGTCGTGCGGAAGAAAAGGCGGAAAAGATCACTGAAGTATTTGGGGAAAAGTCGCCGTAGTATCCCATAAATGATCAATAATAAAACCAGCAGGTAAAAAAGCAATTCCTTTCCATGAAATTGTTTGATCCTTTCTTGACGCTGCCCCGCAACCGACGCAAAACCAAAATAAGGATGATGACCGAGGATCTGCTGACTTAAAGACTGCATTGAAAAGTTGTCACTATTCATTTCCCAGCCTGTATTAAGAGCAGGTTTTGTTGAAACGGAATCCGGGAAAGCAGTTGCCGGTTGATCTTTTTGTACGAGTGTATCTTTTTTTAATGATTCAGGAACTGGCCGCATAATTGAATCGACCGACTGGGCGTCGGCAGCAGCAGTAAAAAACAAACCAAACAGTAAGAGACAGTATAGTTTCTCCAAGCAAGTATATTAGGGTACAAAAATACAATTCGCTCTTAGACTTTTCCAAGGACATTCACAAGCCCCTTCGTCTCCCAGGCATTAAAAGTAATTGACAAATCCAAAGTGGATCTTTGATTGCCGCAGGTTGAATTCAGTATCATTCCTTTTTCCAATGGCCCAGGCAATATTGAATATCCCTGCCTTTGTTTCAAAGGCAAGACCCAGACCCGTTCCGATATAAGTATAATTCTGTTTGACGCCAGGGATGTTGTTTCTTCCCCAGCCTCCATCGAGTAAAGCATAAAAAAATGAATTCTGACCAACTAGATAACGGAACTCTGTCGTTCCTATCGCGAAATGTGAAAGATACTGGCTCTCTTCATCAAATCCCCGCAACAATTTATAGCCGCCCAGTTGAAATAATTCATTACGGAAAATATTTCCGCTATGGAAGACACCGCCGTTGATCGCCAACTTGATCGTACTCCGCTTATTTGTCAATGGAAAATACTTTGCCGCGCTAAGCGTTGTTCGGAACTGGTAAGTTTTCAGCTTTACCGTATCATATAGTTTCTCGAAATCAAAAGAAGGATCACCCGGGTCCTTTAATTCAGTTATCTCACTATTCTTTTTTAATTTCTTACTACCAATAGAAGTAATAAGACGCAGCTCATTTCCTTTCCTTGGATTGAGCCGGTAATCTGTATTGTTCAATTCATAATCAACGCCAATATTGAATGAGCTTACATCACCAAGATCGGGCAGTCGTCTTGATTGAATGACCTGGGCATTATTAATACCGCCCGAACTGACAATAGTTTGGAAACGTTGTATAAAAAACTTCCCGGCCTGGTTGGCATTGAGTGTATACTGTGCCCCTACCTGCAGGTTGATATTGACAAAACTGCTGTCCTTTCTCAGGATATCAAACGCAAAGTCAAACCCAAACGGTGAATGGAATAAATAAGGATAATTAAAAAGCAGGTTGAGACGCGGCGATCGCACTTGCAGTTGTTGCCAGTTCAATCCGATCGTCTCTCCCGAACCCAAAGAATTCTTTAAAAGGATATTGGCCTCTCCTGTCAGCAAAAGTTTTTTGGATGACAATTGATCATTATTGGGCAGAAATCCTACCAGTACATTCACCTGGCTGCTTCTTTTTTGTTTCAGGTACATATTCAGCACTGAGCCTGTGGCAAGCATACTGAGATCAAAAGGTTTTTCCTCTTCGATATAGGTAAGCTCCCGCATCTTCTTATTGATACGTAATAATTTTTCCCTGTTGTAAATGCTTCCATTGGGAATATCAAGATAACGTTGCAAATAATAATTGGAGATGCGTGCATTGCCATATATCCTGATGCTGTCAATAGTGTAGAGAGGGCCTTTTTCCACCTTAAGCAGTGCCGTGACCTTATTCGTATCGAGGTGAATACTGTCAAGATAGATTTTAGCAAAGGGGTAGCCGGTGTTTTCCAACCGGCTCAGTATTTTTTCCTGGAGCAAACGCACCTGTGAAAAATTCAAAAGCTTGTCGGTAAATAGTTTCTCCCGCCAGCCTGCCGATTCTAATAAGGACAGCTCTATGTTCTTCGTTTCTAATTGTGCCCATTTGTATTGCTCTCCTATGAATAATACGATCCGGGCTGATGACGAATCATACTCAAGACTATCAATCGAAGCTGTTACATATCCCCTGGACTGTAACATACCCGGGAGTTGGTTGACATATTCTGTACAGGTAAAGCGGGAAGAAAATGTTGTCTGTAAACCAAGCTGAGGCACTATCACTGCGGCGTCCTTATCGGCACAGCGTATAATAAGATGGTAGGAATGCTGTGCTGCCAGCCTGGTAAGGTTGAGCAAGACAAGAAGCACCGATATTTGCAGCCTGATCTTTAGCATGGGATATCAGCAGCTAAATTAGTTCAATAAATTTCAAATACGATTGGCCGGTATTTATATACATATACCCTTTTGTAAACAAGCGTGTCATTATTGCAATTTCCATTTTGTCACTTCCTTGCGGCAAAAGGATGAACTATTGAATGCGTTGCTGCAAGAGACCGAACTGCAAAAAAGCTACCTGGGAAATGAAACTATCGAGACGATCTACTTTGGTGGCGGGACCCCAAGTTTATTGGAGATGGAAGATGTAAGATCGCTGATGGAAAAGATCAAGGCAGTTTTTAAAGTTAACGCAGATGCAGAGATCACGCTTGAAGCAAATCCGGATGATATCAATGAGGAAATGTTAGCTGGGTGGAAAGCCGCCGGAATCAACCGCCTGAGTATTGGCGCACAGAGTTTTTTTGAAGAAGACCTGTTATGGATGAACAGGGCGCATAATGCAAAACAGGCAACAGGCAATTTGCAATTGGCAACCCAGTACTTCGATAACATCACTATTGACCTGATCTACGGAACTCCACAATTAACGAATGAAAAATGGAAGTATAATGTTGAAACAGCCATGGCTTTGAATATACCTCATCTTTCCTGTTATGCTTTAACTGTAGAACCGAAAACCCCGCTGGATAGAATGATACAGCAGCAAAAAAGCGAGGATGTCAACCCGGCTAAACAATCGGAGCAGTTCATATTACTGATGCAATGGATGAAGGATGCCGGATACGAACATTATGAGATATCGAATTTTGCCAGGCCCGGGTACCGCAGCAGGCATAATTCTTCTTATTGGCAAAGCAAGCAATACCTGGGTCTTGGTCCTTCAGCGCACTCCTATAATGGAAGCGAACGTCAATGGAACATATCGAACAACCGTAAATATATCCGCTCCATACGGGAAGGAATTTTGCCATTCGAAAAGGAGATCCTTACTCCTGTCCAAAAGCTGAATGAATATATCATGATCTCCCTCCGCACACCCGAAGGAATAAATATGGATATAGTAAGATCACATTTTGGGATTGAGAAAGAAGAGTTGTTTAACCGGTCCAAAAAATATATCGATACGGGGTTACTGGTAGTGGAAAATAATTTACTCAAGCTGACCAGGGAAGGAAAGTTGCTGGCAGACGGGATTGCGGCGAGTTTGTTCTTCTAACCTTTGTTGAGCCAGGCAACAATTATATTTAATACGCAACCCAATGCTACCAATGAGGTAAGGATAAAATTGAACCAGCGGATAGTATAAGGTTTTGTGCTCCCTTCTTTTTTGCTTTCCTGCCATTTGTTGAAGTCAAGTACATTTAAGACGATCAATACCACGGCGGCGATCAGGAACAGGACCTGGAAGAACTGGATCATGGTGGCTTCGATTTATTAAGGGGTGAAGTTAATAGTTTGAATCGTACCTGAAAATCCCGGGCTTAACAATTTTAAGTTCATTTGGCTACCCCTATCTTATTAACGCACACGGATAACACAGAGGGGGCGGATGATACGGATCATTTTCTGCATAGCAGAAAATGGCAGTGTAAATCCGTATCAAAAAGAGGGAGTTTGAAGAATCTTTTACAAACTATCAATCAGTGTCATCCGTGTGCCACCTGATTCCTGATCATGTAAAGTGAGCAATGCGTTTAACGGGGGTGTTTCCGGTATTGCCATATCTGCCGGAGGACAAGGCAAACCACCATTATCAAAATGGCGGCAGGGGCGAATCCATGGTACGAGAGAGGCATAGGGTATGTTTAAGATCAAAGTCCGAAGGAACCAATCACAACAACCTAATATTCAAAAGTCAGACCAACACCTGTTCTATCCGTTTAAAGCCATCCGATGGTTTAACATTTTGCCATAGTATCTTAAAGACCGTATCAGCTATCGGTATAGCTGCATCCACTTTCTTATTTATCTCATAAATACACCTGGCGGCATTGTATCCCTCTGCTACCATGTTCATTTCCAACTGGGCGGTCTTTACAGAATAACCTTTGCCGATCATGGTACCAAAACTCCGGTTGCGGCTATAAGGAGAATAACAGGTGACCAGCAAGTCTCCAAGATAAACGGAGGCTGCATAGTTAGGAGTTTTACGATGGGTAAAAGGGTCCTCACCTTCATGATCGCCTACGGTAATTCCTTGCACACCGAACTTCCTTAAGAACACAGCCATCTCATCCGCTGCATTGGCAATATAAACACTCAGAAAATTGTCACCGTACTCAAGACCATGCGCAATACCTGCGCCGAGTGCATATACATTCTTCAGCACAGCTGCATACTGCACGCCGAGGATATCATGGTTGACAATAGTGCTGATGTAGTCAGTAATAAAATGAGAAGCGATCTCTGAAGCGGTTGTAATATCTGAGCCGGAAAAAGTAAGATAAGAAAGTTTCTC
>DATLCB010000174.1:0-5963 GCA_035526625.1 Chitinophagaceae bacterium | reverse complement strand
CGGCGTATGCAATACACCGGCGCCCATGACGCCTTTTTCCAGCAATAGTTTCAATGCTTTTTGTGTATCAGCATCCCAACCCATTCCACTTCCATCACCGGAAGCATCCATCAATACGATCTCGAGGTCTGGTTGTTCTGGCGGATTCAGCGTGAGCCAGCGCATCCCATTATCCATTTTTACATCAGTATTTACTTTGAACCCAAGCTGGGTGACATAAAAGTCGTATGCCTTCTGCTGGTCGAGCACAAAAAAGGAGGTGTGGGAAAGTTTCGTTACCATGTTTTAATTTTTAAGTTATGAATGCTGAGTTCTGAATGTTGAATATGTTTTAGTTTTAAAAGTGGAGTCGGACCTTATTCATAATCCATAATTCGTCATTCTTAATTATTTTTCCTCTTTTCATAAGCTTTCCTTGCTTCCCCGATCAATTTTTCCAATGCAGGGTTTTTAAGGTCCTGCGCCGTTTTTATCTCCACGAAGCGATGCACTTTGCCCGTGCCGGTAAGCAATGATGCGGGATCGGGTAACTCACTTCCTTTATAAAAACCAAGTTTCACTTCTCTCTTTGATAAGAGAATAGTGCATATCATATCGGTATAGCCGGGACCATATCCATATGCGATCATTTTCGCGGCCGGATCAGGGATCTCTGTAATGTTCTTTAACTCCTTTAGCAGAAAATTTCTTACCTGTAAAGCCAGAGAAGCTACAGGCTCATCATAGTTCGATAATATTTCTTCGATCTTCATTCGGCCTTCTTGTAAAGTAAAAATAGAAAGATGAAAGGAGAGAGGCTTATTGGATCTTGCTTTTTAGCTAGTAGGGTTTAGCCAGTAGCTAGTAGGGTGAACCACCATCCTACTATGGATTACCTACTAGCAACTATCTACCCCTACTCGCCACTAGCTATCCCCCACTAGCCAAGTTTGTAATTTTCAATAAAACAATGCGGAATGGCTTTCTTTGGTTGGGCGAGTTGCTCCATCTTCTTCTTATAAGCCATATTGCGGTAATACTGCGGGGCAAAACCAATTTCTTTCTTGAACAGAACGCTGAAGGAGCCGATACTTTCAAATCCTACTTCATTGCATACTTCGGTCACCGGTCTGTTCTCCGATAAAAGATCTTTTGCTTTGTCAAGCCGCTTCTGCGTGATGTATTGGTGCGGAGTTTTTTTATAGACCTGGCGGAATAGCCGGTGAAAATGAAAACGGGAGAGGAATGCGTGCCTGGACACCTGTTCGAGGTCAAGGTCTTCCTGGTAATTATCATCGATGAAAACCTTGGCGGCAACGATGCGTTGGTATATGTCTGTTGTAAGATTCACTTTGTTAAGTTAATGACTTAAAGCCAAGGGATAAAAGATAAAAACTAATAGATAAAAGTCTCTTTAGTTCGAAAACACTGCGCAATTCGAAGGGTACTCGTGATTTGAAGAATTTTTATCTTTTCACTATTATCTTTTATCTATTCGCCGGGTTCTTCCAGCCCTTCCCCAATCTCTCGATCGTACCTTTTATCCTTTCTATTCTTGTTTCTTCTCTTTTGGCTGTTACTATCCATTCAAGATATTCTCTTTTATGACTGAAGGGAAGAGCATCAAACAAGCCACCCTCTTTTTTATTTTTCTTCAAAGCTGCGGCGAGATCATCGGGTAATTTTATTTGCTTCGTCTCCGAGTTTGCCCATTTTAAGATCTCTCTTTCGGGTTTTGGTTTAGCTTCTTTCTTCCGGTCGGCCTCTGTCTTTGCCCGGAAACCAAATACACTCCAGGTTTCATCAAAAGAGATCAGGCTTATCCATGTCAGTTTATCTCCTTCTGCCAGCAAACAATCCCAGCCTTTGTCTCTTGTAAGGTCGCTTTGAATTTTCGAAGTGCCCTTTGGATAATAGACCCAAACCACCACTTCAGGTTTGACCAGTTTCATCACTTTGCTCATCTCTTTTTCTAACTGTGTACGGTTGGTTACAAACCAGTGAACCTGATCATAGTCTTTTCCTGTATCGCTGATCTTAACTCCCGGAGGTAATGGACCTAATCCTTTTTTAAAATTAGCCGGTGCATTAAGGGTGAGCAGCGAGAACGTTGGTTTGATCTTCAGTTTGTCGGCAATAGATGTGGCCATATGGCTTTGTTTAGGGAACAAATTTAATTCCAGCCATCCATACCCGTTTCTTGAAAATTGCTTTTGACAAGCTAATACTGATTAGCCATTAGCTATAGGCTATGATCTATAAGCTGTTAACTCCCAAAACGACCTGACAATTTTGCACATTCTTCCGCAACGGCACAATGATTGACAAGGTTTTGCAGTCAACTGGATCAATGGGTCCGAAGGATTCCTTTAGAGCAGATGGCATTATAAAAGGAAAAAATCAATTATGGCAAAAATTATTGGAATAGACCTGGGAACCACGAATAGCTGCGTAGCAGTTATGGAAGGCAATGAGCCGGTGGTAATTGCTAACGATGAGGGCCGCCGTACGACCCCGTCTGTTGTGGCATTTTTGAAAAATGGCGAACGTAAGGTAGGTGACCCGGCCAAGCGCCAGGCGATCACCAACCCACAGAACACCATCACTTCGGTGAAGCGTTTTATGGGCCGCCAGTTCGATGAAGTAACCGAAGAGATCAGTCACTGGAGCTATAAAGTGGCGAAAGGTGACAATAATACCGTTCGCATTGACATAGATGGCAGGCTTTATACCCCACAGGAAATAAGCGCCATGGTTCTCCAGAAAATGAAGAAAACAGCCGAGGACTACCTGGGCCATGAAGTGACCGAAGCGGTTATCACCGTTCCGGCTTACTTCAATGATGCACAAAGACAGGCAACCAAGGAAGCTGGCGAGATCGCGGGTCTGACTGTCCGCCGTATCGTGAATGAGCCGACAGCCGCTGCCCTGGCTTATGGCCTTGACAAGGATAAACATGATCATAAGATCGCCGTATTCGACCTGGGTGGTGGTACATTCGATATCTCTGTCCTCGAATTGGGTGATGGCGTATTTGAAGTAAAATCGACCAATGGTGATACACACCTGGGCGGTGACGACTTCGACAAAGTGATCATGGACTGGCTGGCCGATGAGTTCAAAAAAGATGAGGCGATCGATCTGCGCAAGGACCCAATGGCTTTGCAGCGTTTGAAAGAAGCATCTGAAAAAGCAAAAGTGGAATTAAGTTCTTCTACTGAAACCGAGATCAACCTGCCATATATAACCGCGGTGGATGGTGTACCCAAACACCTGGTAAAGAAACTGAGCCGTGCAAAATTCGAGCAGTTAGCGGATAGTCTTTTTCAGCGTTGCCTTAAGCCTTGTGAAGCGGCATTGAAAGATGCAGGTATGAGCACTTCAGACATCCATGAAGTGATACTGGTAGGTGGATCGACAAGGATCCCTAAGGTGCAGGAGATCGTAGAAAAATTCTTTGGAAGAAAACCCCATAAAGGTGTGAACCCGGATGAAGTGGTAGCTATCGGCGCTGCGATACAGGGTGCGGTACTCACCGGTGAAGTGAAGGATGTGTTGTTGCTCGACGTTACACCACTTTCTTTAGGAATTGAAACAATGGGTGGCGTAATGACACCGTTGATCCCAAGTAATACAACGATCCCGACAAAAAAATCGGAAGTGTTCTCAACGGCCAGCGATAACCAGCCCGGTGTGCAGATACATGTACTGCAGGGTGAAAGAAGTATGAGCCGCGACAATAAGAGTCTTGGTATGTTCAACCTCGACAATATACCGCCAGCCCCTCGTGGTGTTCCGCAGATCGAAGTGACATTCGATATCGATGCCAATGGTATCCTGCATGTAACTGCGAAAGATAAAGGCACAGGTAAGGAACAGAAGATACATATCGAAGCTGGTTCTGGTTTGAGCAAGGAAGAGGTGGAGAAAATGAAAGCAGAAGCAAGAGCGAACGAAGCCAGCGATAAAGCGGAAAAAGAAAAAGTAGAGAAGCTGAATATGGCCGACAGCCTCGTCTTCCAGACAGAGAAGCAACTGAAGGAATATGGCGAGAAGATCCCGGCTGAAAAGAAAATAGCGATCGAGCAGGCTGCTGAAAAATTAAAAGAAGCACATAAAGCACAGGATATCGCTGCTATCGATACGGCGATGGCCGCATTGAATGCAGCATGGACGGCAGCAAGTGAGGACATGTATAAAGCAACACAGGATCAGCCCCAGCAACCCGCAGAAGGTGATGGCCCCGATCCCGGACAGGCAAATGGCGAAGCAAAGAAAGAAGATAATGTGACGGATGTGCCGTATGAAGAAGTGAAATAAGATGACAACTGACAACTGATAACTGTCAATTGTCCACTATCAGTTATCAACTAAATAATGAGAGCCCCTACGAAGATCGTGGGGGCTTTTTATTTGAAAATAATCAGCTATGTTATTAGAAAAGAGGTAAGGGTGTAAAGGGGAAAGATCACTCCCTCCTGTAACTACAGGGACAAGTGGGTGTTGCTATTCTCTGGCATTGATACTGGACCTGGCTTTCAGTGCCACAATAAGAACCTATATCATTTCCCATGCAATCCATCATCACCCAGCATTTATCCTTTGAGCAGGAGGAAAGAAAGGGAGCAGTAAGCAGGATAAAAATGTATCTTTTCAAATTGTCGAATTATCGAATTGTCCAATTGACTAATACCGCCTCCGATCACGATCGCCGTATCCGGGTCTCTTGTTGTAACCTCCACCACCGCCGCCCGGTTTATCTTCAGCTTGTTTTACTACGAGGGGTTTTTTACCGAGGGATATACCATCAAGATGTTCGATAGCTTCTTTGGCTTCTGTATCATTTTCCATTTCAACAAAACCAAAACCTTTGCTCTTACCGGTCTCCCTGTCCATAGAAACTTTGACAGAAATAACCTTCCCGAATTTTTCAAAGAATTCTTCGAGTTCTGCATCATCCATGTCATAAGGAAGGCCGGCAACAAAAAGTTTCATTACAGTGATTTTGTCAAAGATAGTCTTCTTTACCATGGTTTATGGCAACAAAACCTCCGGTACTCACCCAAAGAAAATGTGGAAACAGGCTAGCCCATTTCCACATCTGCATATCTGTACATTTGCTCTCAGGTTCTTACTTTTTTCTTCTCCTTCATATCTTCTTTCGCCCCTTCACCGATCATCACCTTACCAAAACTCGAAGACACGGTGACCTTTGCGGCCCCGGAGCCGGTCTTCCCTTCGTAACGTTTGTTGGTATTGAACCCGTATTCATCATCCTTATCCGTACGAACTATGCTGCCGGTTTTATCTACAAAACTGCCATAACTGGTAGAAACAGAATAGCTGGCGGAAAAACCGGGGGCCGGGCGGAGGTGAACCATGCTGTAAGAATCATTGAGCTTTAAGGAGGTCAGGTCACTGCTTAAATTGATCTTGCTGTAATGACAAAACTCCATATTGATCGTATTGGCGCCGCTGAGCGTCTCAATATTGATGGTGGAGTATTTAAAGGTCACATCGGCATTATCAAGGTATTTAAGGTTGGCCTTGCCAAATTCCACTTCCAGTCTTTCCAGGTTATCCATTTTACCGGCAGTCAATGAGCCATATCTACTTTCCAATTTTACCGGGCCTTTGTAATCCTGTATAGTAATGTCGCCAAAACTATTTTCAATGCTGAGTTTATTATTGGCAGGCATTGAAACCGTATAATCAATATGCAGGGTATTGCTGCAGTTATTACAACTGAACGACTTGTTTTCCTTGTCTTTGCTGAAACTGGTAACGAAGCTGATGTTCGAGCCGTTCTGAGCATCTTTTACATCGATCTTTTCAAAATCCCTTTCAGCTCCTTCTTTATTGGTGGAACTGGCTTCTATATGGATATCCACTTTGATCTCGTTCCTGTCCCAGAGAACGATTTTCACATCGCCAAACTGGTTCTTGATAGAAAGACTGTTGCCTGAAGCAGGATAGGTCTTGGA
>DATLCB010000173.1:0-11843 GCA_035526625.1 Chitinophagaceae bacterium | reverse complement strand
GTCTTAACAACGGGTACTGCATCGCTTACCACTTGCTTGCTGCTGGTGAAATTCAGCGGTTTGAAAGTAGAGCAGCTGCTCAAAAAAGCTACAAGAAGAATAGCTGGAAATATTTGCTTAACCATTACGTCTTTCTTTTTTAGGATGAATTTCATGGGGGTCGCCCTTTGTTATCTGCCAGCAGAAAGATTTGGCCCCTCCTTTCCAAGTCCCTTAGGACTCCTGGGGAGAGGCGAGCAAAAATATGGCTAACTGACCATAAAAAGCCCCATTTTGTTAACGAATTTCCACAAGGAAAATTTCGTTTGGGTCAACTAACTGCTATAAAGAGTTTTAGAATTGCTAACAGAATGTGAATTGACCGAAATCATACGTGGAAAACTACCATAAATTAATTATTATTGACAGATGTTTCGGATGTTGATGGCGGATTTAAAATGGGTTGTGCTTTTAGCTATTATCAGCTCCTGTCAAAATGCAGGCAGTTCTACCCCTGCTCATGCGGATACTCTTACCGCATCGATCGTATCAAACGATACGCTCAACGAGCCTTTAAAACCTTACGATCATCTTGAATACAAGAAAAAAGAAGTGCTCGCCGCTGCCCCAGGAACCAAATCCGTTATTTTCAATTCATCGGGCACCAAACTTTATGCAATGAACCTGGAGGGAATGAGTGTGTATGAATTTGAACAATCTTCCCGCAAACTTACACGTGAGTTCAAGTTCACGCCTACCCGCGGTATGGGCTGGGACTATACGCATAGCCGCGCTATAGCTTCATTCCAGGAAAAACCGGTAGAAGCCTGCTTCAGTCATGGCGATGAGATCCTCTGGGTATCCCTTCATAATGCAGAAGGTATCGTGCCTATATGGGTAAATGATCTTTCAAAGAATAATGGCCCTGCGGGCGCTGAGCAAAAAACGAAACCTGTTACGGTCATTTATCCCGGTACCGAGAAAAAGGATTCCTTTCGTGTTCCTTTGATAGAAACTGGCAAGACACCTAAAGTGATCTCCCGTACAGCAGATAGCAAATTTTTGCTGGTAAGCAACTGGCATTCCCGAACTACCAGCGTACTGGCTATGGATGAGAATAAATATCCATACGGCAAAGTGATCAGTACGATCCCTGTTTCCGCGATCCCAAGAGGCATTGCCGTGGATGATGAGAATAAAAGATCGTTCATAGCGATCATGGGAGGATCGAGCCTTGTGGTTGTTAATAATGAAACATGGAAAACAGATAGCATATTAAATGTATGGAGCAGCCCGCGGCATGTTGTGATGGATACCAGTGGTCATTTATTCGTTTCTTATAACAGCCTTGGTACGATCGCGTGCCTGGAAGCGGCGGGTGGTAAAACTTTATTTACTGCTAAAACACATTCACAACCACGTACTATAGTCCTTTCCAAGAACCATAAATTCATCTTCGTTACCTGCTATACCAGTGATATGGTAGATGTGTATAAGATCAATTCCGACAACTTTGAGAAAGTGGCATCTTTGCCCTGTGGCGGTCACCCGGTAGGCGTGGATGTTTTTGAGGACGATGACACACTGGAAGCCTGGGTATGCAGCTACAGCAACGGATCGATCAGTATTTACTCTTTTAAAAAGAAAAGAAAAGGTCAGAAAGACTGAAAAGACCGAAAGTCCGAAAGTAAGTACCCTGAATTGGAACTATTTTCCTGGCTTTCCGTCTTGCGGACTTGCGGACTTCCAGACTTACAATGAAATTCTCACATCTCCACGTACATACCCAGTTCTCGCTTCTCGATGGAGCTGCATCCATTCAAAACCTATATAAGAAAGCCATTACAGATGGAATGCCGGCGCTGGCCATCAGTGACCACGGCAATATGTTCGGTGTTTTTGAATTTGTGGCCGAAGCTTACAAGAATAAGGATGAGAATGGAAAAGTGAAAGTAAAGCCTGTGGTAGGTTGTGAATTCTATATCACAGAGAACCGCCATCAAAAGACATTTACCAAAGAACTAAGGGACAAGCGCCAGCACCAGATATTACTGGCAAAGAATGAACAGGGTTACAGGAACCTTGTCAAACTTACATCGCTTGGCTATATCGAGGGCATGTACAGCAAATACCCCCGTATCGACAAAGAACTGATTTTAAAATATCATGAAGGCCTTATCGCTACGACCTGTTGTTTGGGTGCTTCCGTTCCCCAGGCGATCTTAAGAAAAGGCGAAGAGGAAGGCGAGAACGAGTTCAAGTGGTGGTTGAATGTTTTCCAGGAAGATTATTATGTGGAACTGCAGCGGCATGGGATGCCGGAGCAGGACAAAGTGAATGAAGTGCTGGTAAAACTGGCTAAAAAATACAATGTAAAGATCATCGCCAGCAATGACTCACATTACGTAGAGCAGGATGATTTTAACGCTCACGATATTTTGTTATGCATTAATACCGGTGAAAAGATCTCCACCCCCGCCCTTCGCGACTTTGCGGATGATGATGTGATGGTAAAGGACAAGCGTTTTGCTTTTCCCAATGACCAGTTCTATTTTAAAACAACTGAAGAAATGGGCAAGGTCTTCCATGACCTGCCCGAGGCGCTCGATAATACAAACGAGATCGTTGATAAAGTGGAGCTACTTAACCTGACAAGGGATATCCTTCTCCCTAATTTCCCGGTGGAGAAGCGTTTTGAGATCCATACGAAAGAAGAAACCATCGGCAAATACACGGTCTCTGCCGGATCCATGAACCAGTGGGAATATTTAAAACATATCACTTACGAAGGTGCCGCGAAGCGATACGCCGAACTAACCGATGAAATAAAAGAGAGGCTTGAATTCGAACTCTTCACCATCAAGATGATGGGTTTTGCCGGTTACTTTTTGATCGTAAGTGATTTTATCCAGGCAGGAAGGAATAAAGGAGTGTTCATTGGCCCGGGTCGTGGTTCCGCTGCCGGATCGGTTGTCGCATATTGTATCGGTATCACCAATATCGACCCGATCAAATATAATTTACTGTTTGAAAGATTCCTGAATCCCGATCGTAAATCAATGCCGGATATCGATACCGACTTTGATGACGAAGGAAGAGCAAAAGTTATTGATTATGTTGTTGAAAAATATGGTAAGAATCAGGTAGCTCAGATTGTGACATTTGGAACAATGGCGGCGAAAATGAGTATCAAAGATGTGGCAAGAGTAATGGACCTTCCCTTGGCCGAATCCAATTTGCTCACCAAACTGGTGCCGGACCGCCCCGGTATTGAATTGAGAAGAGTGCTTCATGCCGCCATGAAGGCAAAAGACGGAGATAAATCGCTGGAAGAAAAAGATGGGCTGGGAAATGAGGACCTGGACAATGTGAAAAAGCTAAGGGAAATATATAAACAGGTAGATTCCCCAGCGAGTAAAGTATTACATGAAGCAGAAAGACTGGAAGGCTCGGTGCGCAATACAGGGATTCACGCGGCGGGCATCATCATTGCTCCCAGCGATATAACTGAACTAATTCCCGTATGCATCTCAAAAGACTCTCCATGGTGGGTAACACAGATCGAAGGAAATGATATTGAAAGCGCCGGTATCCTTAAAATGGACTTTCTCGGATTAAAGACCCTGACCATTTTGAAAAATGCGCTGGTCCTTATCAAGCTCAATCATGGAGTTGAGATCAACCTTGATGAGATACCGCTGGATGATAAAAAAACATTTGAACTCTACCAGCAGGGTTCTACTATCGGCACCTTCCAGTTTGAAAGCGCCGGTATGCAGAAATACCTGCGGGACCTGAAGCCGGATAAATTCGGGGACCTCATCGCCATGAATGCTTTATACCGTCCAGGCCCTATTGCTTATATCCCAAATTATATCGACCGCAAACATGGAAGGGAAGCGATCGTATATGATCTGCCCGAAATGGAAGAATACCTGCAGGAAACTTATGGTATCACCGTATACCAGGAGCAGGTGATGTTGCTGGCGCAGAAGCTCGCGGGTTTCAGCAAAGGTGATGCAGATGTATTGCGAAAGGCTATGGGTAAAAAGCAAAAGTCGGTGCTCGATAAAATGAAAGCGCAATTCATTGCCGGTGCAACTGAAAGATTATTACCCGCCGAACGCCTGGAGAAAATATGGACCGACTGGGAAGCATTCGCTCAATACGCTTTTAATAAATCACACTCTACTTGTTATGCTTATGTAGCGTACCAGACAGCTTATTTAAAAGCGCACTATCCTTCTGAATATATGGCTGCCGTGCTGAACAATGCTGGCAGTATTGACAAGATCACTTTCTTCATGGAAGAGTGCAAACGGATGGGATTAAAAGTGCTTGGCCCTGATATCAATGAATCGTTGAAAGGTTTTGCCGTAAATGATAAAGGTGAGATCCGTTTTGGTCTGGGTGGATTGAAAGGTGTGGGTGAAGCAGCCGTTGAAAGCCTGATCGCTGAAAGACAGAAAGGTGGTTCTTTCGTAACGCTTTTTGATTTTATCAAACGGGTCAATCAACGAACGGTCAATAAGAAGACATTGGAGAGCCTTGCCTATGCAGGAGGCTTTGATTGCTTTACAGAGTTTCACCGTGCGCAATATTTTCATGTACCTGAAGGCGAGGTGATCACCGGTTTGGAAAGAGTGATCAGATACGGGCAGATCATCACCAATCAAAATGCTACCACGGCGAATACGCTGTTTGGCGACCTGCCTATCACGATGGAGATACCACCTCCCCGCCTTCCGGAATGTGAACACTGGCCGCTGACAGTTCAACTCGATCATGAAAAAGAAGTAACCGGAATGTTCCTGAGTGGGCACCCGCTGGATCATTATAAGTTCGAGATGAAACATTATGGCGTGATCCCTGTTGCGGACTTCAATGAATTCAAAGAATCGTTGCGCTTGCATCCTAATCCCGGCAGATCGTTGCGCCTGATAGGGCTGGTAGCCGATGCACAGCATAAGATCGCCAGGAGCGGTAATAAATATGGGAATTTTGTGATCGAAGATTATTCCGGTAAAGCAGAGATCATTCTTTTCAGCGAAGACTACCTGCGGATCTCTCCTTTCTTACAACAAGGCAGCACGGTATTTATTACGGGTTATTTCAAACAACGGTATAACCGCGATGAATTTGAGTTCAAAGTAAATTCCGTTTCCCTGGCTGAAACCATGAAACGCAATATGACACGCCAGGTGACCATTGAAGCTCATCCGAAAGATCTGAGTACGGAAATGGTGAGTTTTATTGAAAAGAACCTGAAATATCATCCGGGGAAAGCCAGTTTGAAATTTACGCTGACAGAACCGAGGAACAAGATGAAGATCAGCCTGGTGACAATGAACAACGGTTTTGAAATGAATGAGGAAATGATACAGTTCCTGGAGAGCAAACCCGAACTGGAAGTCCAGGTACAGACTGTATAGCGGGGTGTCTGACGTCTCGAAGAGCGTCTGACACCTAAAAATGAGCTTCCACCCTATAAACCCTTATCGCATACAAGCGTGTAGAATTAATTCCTGAAACTGTAAACTTTTGGCAGCCGTCAAACGTTAATATGACAAGTTTTACACAAATCCACGTCATAAATTCAGGGTACCTGTAACGGGCTTAAATTTGCAATCCACTATTGGTAGAATGGCTTAAAACATTAAAACAATCAAAATGGCAAAAGAGTATAATGATTCAAATTTCCAAACAGATGTCCTGGCTTCTGATAAACTGACCGTTGTAGATTTCTGGGCAGAGTGGTGCGGTCCCTGTCGTGCTATCGGGCCCGTTATTGAAGAACTGAGCAAGGAATATGATGGCAAGATCAACGTAGGTAAAGTGAACGTGGATAATAACCCGCAGGTATCTATGAACTATGGCATCACTTCTATTCCTGCTATCCTTTTCATTAAAGGCGGGCAGGTAGTTGATAAATTAGTAGGCGCACAGCCTAAATCTAATTTTGTAAAGAAGATCGAAGCGCATATCTGATCGTAAGAAACAAGAGACAAGATCCAAAAAAATTAAAAATCCCAAATTCCAGCTGGAGTTTGGGATTTTTTTGTGATTTAGTGTTTAATGTTTTATATCGCCCACATCATTTGGATTGTGTTTATGCCGGAATAGCAAAGCAAATAGAACCGCAACCACGGCGGCATATGCTGCAAAGGTGAGCCAGATGTCATGCCATACCCTATCGCCACCTGCTGTAGTAAAATACTTATCTATCACATAACCGCTTATCTTACTTCCCAGGAATGCCCCTACGCCATTAGTCATCATCATGAACAAGCCCTGTGCACTCGATCGGATGGAGGAGTCGGTCGTTGTCTCGACAAACAATGATCCTGAAATATTAAAGAAGTCGAATGCCATTCCATAAACGATACAGGAAAGAATGATCATCCACAATCCATCTGCGGGGTTGCCATAAGCGAACAGGCCAAACCGCAACACCCAGGCGATCATGGAGAAGAGCATCACTTTCTTGATACCGAATCTTTTCAGGAAGAAAGGAATAGTAAGAATGAATACTGTCTCCGATATCTGTGAGATCGACATGATGATCGTTGAATATTTTACGACAAAAGAATCGGGACCGTACGCAGGTACTTTCTTGAAATCATCCAGGAATGTATCCCCGTACATATTGGTCAATTGCAAGGCTGCACCGAGGAACATAGAAAAAATGAAGAACAGCGCCATTTTGTATTTAGCAAACAGCGTGAATGCTTGTAGCCCCAATTGTTCGATCATAGATGCTCCTTTAGAGATGGATCGTTGGGGTGGACATTTGGGTAAAGTAAAAGAATAGATACCCAATAGGATAGCTGCCACACCCCCGATCAGGAACTGGTTAGTATTGGCTTTACTGTCCGTAAGGTTGGTCGTCCACATTGCTACAATAAACCCGATCGTACCCCAAACCCTTATCGGGGGGAACACTTTAACAACATCAAAGTTCTCTCTCTTGAGGATCGTGTAGGATATAGAATTGGAAAGAGATATAGTTGGCATATAGCAGATCATGGCAGCAAAAATGACATAATATAAAGTGTCTGCATCTTTTACCTGGGGTACATATAATAAAACGGCACCGTACAGTATATGAAGGATACCATACAGTCTTTCGGCATTGATCCATTTATCCGCAAGGATCCCTGTTAAAGCCGGCATAAATAAGGAAGAAAGAGCCAGCGTAGAGAAGATCGCCCCGAACTGTACGCCTGTTCCCATGTTATTGGAAAAGAAATAGGTCGCGATGGTGATCAGCCAGGCTCCCCAGACAAAGAACTGGAAAAAGCTTAGCACGGTTAACCTTGATTTGATATTCATGTGCTTGTTTTAAAATGGTAAAGCAATCGAAAGGGAAGATAAGGATTTTACGCTTTTTAAAGTAGCAGTTTGGAGCACGAGGACGCAAAGACCGCACAACGGACACTACGTTGTTTACTTTGTGATTCGTAGTGTCCCTTGTGTTCCTTTCTTTTCAAAAGGCAATGTGTTAACTTTGTAACTTATGATTTCGACTAGTGATATATCTAATAAACTTCAGAAAATTGCGGAAAAAATAAACGCAGGTCTGAGGATAACCGATGAAGAAGGTTTGTATCTTTTTGAAAAAGCCAGCCTGGGTTTTGTCGGTAGTTTGGCGAACGCTATTAAAGAAAAACTGCACGGTGACAAGGTTTTTTTCAACCGAAATTTTCATATCGAGCCAACTAACGCATGTGTGTTCAGTTGCAATTTCTGTTCTTATAGCCGACTTTACGCAAAAAGAGATGAAGCCTGGGAACTGAGCATCGGGCAGATGCTGCACCTGGTAAAAAAATATGATGGCAAACCGATCACTGAAGTGCATATCGTAGGTGGCGTTCATCCCAAGATGGACCTGCAATTCTTTGCCGATCTTTTAAAAGCGATCAAATCACATCGCCCGGAATTACATATCAAAGCTTTCACCGCTGTGGAATATGATTATATGTTCCGCAAAGCAAAAGTGAGTGTAGAGGAAGGATTGAAATTCCTGATCGAAGCCGGTTTGGATTCCATCCCCGGGGGTGGCGCTGAGATCTTTCACCCGGAGATCAGGGAACAGATATGTGCCGATAAAGTAGATGCCGATGGCTGGCTGCTTATTCATGAAACAGCTCACAAACTGGGTTTACATTCCAATGCTACTATGTTATACGGGCATATCGAGAAATACGAACATCGGATTGATCATATGCGAAGATTAAGAGAGCTGCAGGACAGAACAAAAGCCCACCCGGATGACCAGTTCGGACGGGGGTTCAACACTTTTATCCCTCTTAAATTCCGTAATAAGGATAATGATATGAGTCATATCCCCGAAAGCACTCATATCGAAGACATGCGGCTCTATGCTATTTCACGTATCTATCTCGATAACTTCCCGCATCTGAAAGCCTATTGGCCGATGCTGGGCAGGCAGAATGCTCAACTCACGCTTTCATTTGGTGTGGATGATATTGACGGAACCATTGATGACAGCACAAAGATCTATTCGATGGCAGGTTCGGAGGAACAAAGCCCTTCGATGACTACCACCGAACTGGTTACTTTGATCCAACAGGCGAAAAGACAGCCTGTGGAAAGAGATACTTTGTATAATGAGATAAAAAACTGGAGCAACGCTACAGAAATAAATGCTGATCTTAACTAACTAGTTTTATCGTAGAGGCAAGAAGGATCGGATAAAGCGAGCGTACATGAAACAAGAGCAAAATAATATAAAGAATAAAAAAGCCACTCATCAGAGCGGCTTTTAAAATTAGATCTATAGTTCTTACATCTGATTAGTGTGGTTATTCCCTCTTTCATCCCTGTTCGCATCATCATTGGTTACTGATTCATTCACTTCCACTACATCATCTGTATTGTCGTTCTCTCTACTCCCGTTCTCTGCAGGTTGCTGCGATACCCCTTCATCAACGGCCACTTCTCTTTCTCTTACTCTTTCTTCAACAGCGGGTGCCTGTGATGGCTCTTTCACTCTTGCTTTAGCAGCGGGGGCAGCCTGAATTGCTTTAGGTTTCGGTGCCGCTTTTTTAGGAGTAGCTTTTTTAAAAGCTTTCCTCACTGTTTTCTTCGCTACTTTTTGGGGCGCCTTCTTAGCAGGTTTTCTTTGTGCCGATCCTGCTTTTTTGGGAGCAGCTTTTTTCCTGGCAATTGGTCTGCGTTTGGGTTTTGCTTTAGCCTTCACTTTCTTCTTTGGTGCGGCTTTTTTGCGGCTTACTTTTTTCTTTGCAGGAGCTTTTCTCCTGGCGGGCCTGGCAGCTTTTTTCTTTGCTTTCTTTTTAGTAGCCATGGTTTATGGTTTAATTGTTTAGTCGACGATTTTTAGGAGGGATAATAAAATTACAACTTGCTTTATTTAAAAGCATCATATTCTCAAAAATAATACCGCCCTTCAATTCCGCTTAGCTTATCTAGCATTCAGGAAGGCTCAATGGTACATTTATGGCCAATCCTCCATCAGCGGTCTCTTTGTATTTATGGTCCATATCCCTGGCCGTATCCCACATGGTCCTGATAACAGCATCCAGTGATACTTTAGCAAAATCAGGGGTGCTTTGGAGAGCAAGTTGGGAAGCTGTAATAGCTTTGATGGCCCCCATGGTATTTCTTTCGATACAAGGTACCTGCACCAAACCTCCTATAGGGTCGCAGGTCAGACCCAGATGATGTTCCATTGCGATCTCGGAAGCCATCATCACCTGTTTTTGGGTCCCACCCATACATTCGGTAAGCCCGGCAGCCGCCATGGCAGATGATACTCCTATTTCAGCCTGGCATCCACCCATTGCGGCAGATAAAGTAGCCCCTTTCTTGAACATGCTACCGATCTCGGCTGCAGTCAACAGGAATTGAATGATCTTTTCATCCATACCCCGATCCCTATCGGGACCATCGCAGAAAGCTATATAATATTGTAAGACGGCCGGTATCACACCGGCAGCGCCATTGGTGGGTGCGGTAACAACACGACCAAAAGCAGCATTCTCTTCATTTACAGCAAGCGCAAAACAGCTGACCCAATCCAGGATATATTTAAAATCATGTCCCCCTGAGCGGATCACGGCTAACCATGTATCATAATCACTATAGCTCTTCCCGGCTACGAGTTTCTTATTTAACTCAGCGCCTCTTCTTTTTACGTTCAGTCCGCCCGGTAGCACACCCGTAGTATGACAACCCCGGTACATACATTCCTTCATTACCTTCCAAATATTCAATACGCCAGCATCCGTCTCCTTCTCGCTTCGCCAGGCATTCTCATTTTCCATGACGATCTCGCTGACAGACATGCCGGTTTTGATGCACCAATGCAGCAGGTCATCAGCTGTATTGATCGGGAAAGGCAATTGAACAGCATCTTTTGCTGAACTTACTTCTCCCTCCTTAACGACAAAGCCGCCGCCCACAGAATAATAGGTCTCGGCTATTGAATCGCCATTACGCATATTGGCCAGGAAACTGAGTGCGTTCGGATGAAAAGGAAGTGATTCAGTGATCAAAAAATCGATATCGTCACCCGGATCAAAGTCCACTTCATGCAAGCCAAGTAATATGATCTTCTTCATCGCAGCAATATCACTGATCTTGGAGCCGATCTGGTCTACCGCAAAAGTAACCGGGTCGTCACCGGCCAACCCGAGTTGTACAGCGACATCAGTTCCATGACCCTTACCTGTTTTAGCCAGTGAGCCGTATAGCAATACTTTTACATTGGCCACCTCCTGTAAAATGTTTTTGGACTGAAGCATCTGCGTAAAACGTTGCGCTGCACGCCATGGGCCTAATGTATGTGAGCTGGATGGCCCCACGCCAATTTTAAAAATATCAAAAACGGAAATGGCTTCGTGTGACAAGCTAAAGATTTAAAGATCGAATTTACAATTTAAAACCCGTCCGGGCTGAGCCTGAACGGGGACAAAGCAAAAGCAGGTATTTAGCTATTGAACATCGACTAGAGTGATCTCAAAATAAAGAATGGTATTGCCGGGGATGGTTGCATAACCTTTGCACCCATAAGCCATAGAAGAAGGTACGATCAGTTTTATGGAACCGCCTTTCTGTATCTGCTGAAGCCCTACTTGCCAACCTGGTATAAATTGCGAAACAGGGAAAAGAGCTGTTGGAGAACCTACTTGTTCAAATAAAGTTCCATCCAGGAATTTGCCGGTATAGGTTACGGAAACAGTAGAGCTTAGATTCGGTACGGTACCACTACCCCCGGCTATGATTTGATAATACAAGCCTGTGCTATGACGTGTAGCTGTGATCCCGTTAGCAGTAGCGAAAGCCATCATGGTCCCCTCTTCACTGGCTACAGTTTTATTCACGCAGGATTTATCTTTTACACAGCTGGTCCCGGTTAGGAGGAATAGAGAGATAAAAGGGATCAAGATCAATTTTTTCATCAATATATTTTTAATTTATAAATACTACTGCTAAGACCTCAGTTGTACACTTTTCGCTGCAAGAATAAGTAATATGCGTCATTTCCTGGCTGTTAATTCACGATAACGCTGTTCGTTCATTTCCCATTTATGACGGGCAGAAAAGACAATGATAAAAACAACGATAGCTATCAAACTGATCAAAACCACTAACACACCGGAAGAACTCATGTTTATCATCATGATAGCCCGTGTGTACCAACCTGAAAAATAGGTGATAAAGGTGGCTCCTGCTATCAACAGCGCCAAAGGAAGACCTCCTGCCAATTGCCATAACAGTCTTTTTTTCCTGTTCCGGTTTTGTTCCCAATATTCCATAAATCTTTTCTCCTCTTCTGTAAGCATAGTGCGCAAAGGTAAAGCACAAACTTCTCTGTCACT
>DATLCB010000172.1:0-11283 GCA_035526625.1 Chitinophagaceae bacterium | reverse complement strand
GCACCAACTCTGTTGCCAGCTGCATTTACCAATTCCACTACATAAACTCCATCAGCAATGGCTGGGCCGAGGTTCACTTCGATCTTAGTGTAAGCTGTAGTAGTAACTGTAGCTTTTTCATACACTTTCGATCCTTTGGCGTCAAACACCCTTACAGTTGCTGACTCGCCTGGCTGATTGAAGAATCTCACCTGGAACTGACCATTATTCGGTACAGGGTAGATATACAGGTTGTTCGAAGGCTGTCCTGTTACTACAATATCTGACGATGTTCTTACACAACCATTAAGGTCTGTATATGTCAGCTTGTATGTACCGATACCATCAACAGTTATACCGGAGAGGATCGGACCTGCCTGTAAAGGACTGGTCAGCAATACCCCGTTTCTATACCACTGGTAAGTACCACCAGTTGGGCTTACTGTTGAGATAATGTTCAATGATTGACCTGGCAGCAGACTTGGAGGTATGCTGGTAGTCAGCGTTACAGTCGGCAGCGGATTCACATAAAGGGTAGCAGTACCAGAGATAACGACTGTGCAACGACCTGTCAGGCTGTCGCGGAATGTCCTGGTATTATCTGCAAAACTTACATTCGGAATAGTCAGGGTTGCTGAATTAGGCGCGCCTGGAACAATCTGCCATGCAGTGCCGTTCCATTCCTGCCATGTATGAATCAGCGGTCCTCCGTTAGTAGTTACATTTATTGTGAACAAAGCTGGACTGCCTACGCAGACAAACTTGGTCACAGGCTGTGTTACAATAGTTGGGATCTGGCCATCATTCACGGTTACAGTTTGTGTACATGTACGTGTATTACCAGCAGCATCCCTCGCTGTATAAACGATAGTTGATACACCCACGCCGGTAGTTCCGTTCAATGGGAATCTCATGCTAGGAACATAATTGATACCTGTTGCAGTAGAAAGTGAATCTGGCAATCCTGGGCGTGTAATTCTATAAGTAAGTGCAGTCACAGCGCAGTTATCCGTAAACGTAGGTTGTACAGGAAGATAAGTAGCATAGCACTGATCCACATCTGTAGTTCTTGTTACGTTAGCAGGACAAAGCGTGAAGTTAGGCTGCTCAACATCATTAACTGTTACGTTGAATGTACATGTCCTTTGGTTACCAGCTGCATCAGTGACTCTCCATGTTTCTGCAGTTGTACCCACTGGGAACGTACCACCTCTGCCGATACCTGAAACGAATACAAGTGTCGGAGGAGTTGTATAGTATTCACCGATCATTGAAAGGTGGATATGATCAAGTGGTGTTGGAACAAGGCTAGCTATCGGTGTAGGTCCGGCAGTACCACAATCCGGCGCATCAAGATAGCTTGGAGCTGTTTCACCCAATCCATTACTTCCGATGAAGAAAGTACCTGCATTAGGAGCAAAACGTCCTTCTGGTATAAACAATTCAACACCTATAATATCACTTGGTCCAGCGGTAGCCGGGTTGATGGGCACTGTCATGAATGTACCAACCTGGTTAGCTATTACCACTGGAGTTGTTGAAAGCAGTGTACGTGTAGCAGTTGGGAAAACACCATTGCTTCTCCAGATCCTGATCGTACCTGTTACACTACCTGAAGCGAACTGGCTTCTTTCGATACCAAATCTTACCGACTTGATAGTGATCGAAGCTGGCAGGTTCAACGGAGCCAGGTTATAAGCCCTCCACCAGCTATTAGCTGTAGTAAGACCACCTGACTGGCAACCTATCTGGATAGGTGTGATCGTTGTCGTATTTGTCGATTGGTTCATTGTAACAGACGTTCCACCTGTCAGCGGGCAATTATCACCAACTGAAGGGAAAGGATAGGTTACAACCGCACTACAAAGTCCTGCCGCGTTAGGAACAGAAATATTAGCAGGGCAAGTAATAGTAGGTAATGTATTATCCACTACTGTTACAGTGAATGAACAAGTAGAACCTGAAGCAGAGCTCACGTTTACTGTAGTTGTACCTACAGGGAAGAATGAACCTGAAGCAGGTGAATATGTGATAGGTCCGCACAATCCCGTTGCGGTAGCTGCATATGAAACGTTTGTTCCGCAAGCTGTAGCAGCGGCACCTGTATTTACAGTCATGTTAGCAGGGCATGTAAGAACGCAAGGAGCACCGCAACATGAAGGTTGAGAAATGGTAACGTTATCAACTCTCCAACCTATAGAGGAAACAGAGTTATCTGAACCCATGCGGAATTTCAGTCTTACTGGTTGTCCGGCAGCAGCTGTAGGTAATGTAGCGGTACTGATAATAAAGCCTCCGCTTGTACCTGTCCATGCCTGGCGACCTGCGATCAGGCTTCCGAAGGATGAACTGATGGTTCCTGTATAACCACCTGCTGTAAAGGCGCCACCTGCCAATGATGTGATATCAACAAATGCTCCACCATTGATCGAAATTTCCAGAACACCACCATCAAAACCACTTTCAAGTGTGAAATTGTTACGGAAGCTTACCGATGCACCTGAAGAAGGGTTGAAGACCGGAGTGGTCAGTTGCTTATCTGTAATGATGTTCGGATCATCGATAAATGCAGCATTAGGAGCAGAGAAGCTGGCTGGTGCAGGAGTTCCTGCATTGGATGTTACCCAAAGAGCACCACCACCTGTAGGGTTAGCAGCAGTCCATCCTGCAGGTAATGCGGGAACGACAACTGCATCAAAATTCTCAGAGAACGAAACAGCAGTACCACCAACAGGGATCGTGAAGGTCACAGTTCCCAGGTTAGCAGCGCCATCCTGTACTTGTATAGAAGCGGTAATTGAACCGCCGCAGGTAGTAAGACTATTAGTGAAAGTAAAGTTGCGGCAAACAGAAGGTCCGCCGTTCACGATCACACCATAGTTCTGAGAACTTCCTGCTACGATACCACCAGTAGCTAATAAGTTACCAACAGCATTAACTGTTGGAGATGTACCAATGTTCTGAAGACAGAAGCTCATTGTCACTGTTTCACCCGGATCGACTACACCATTTGCGGGAACGCAGCTTTCAGAGATCAGGACAGCAGGAGGTGCTGCAGTGATGATTGGGGCTGCGATCGGAGCTGATGGAGGAACCTGGGCCCACCATACACCATAACGGCTATTATTATCCGGAGGTACGGCACCTGCCGGAGTAGAAGCATATTCCTGGATCGTCCAGAGAGAGTTGTCAGCCGGGTCCAAATGTGACTGGCTATAATCACCCCATCTTGCACGGCCACTTCCAAAATCTTTCCAATAGCGGCCTTCACCTGCGTGATAGACCCTTGGATCATCTAATGTATTAGCAGCGGTAGTAGCTTGTCTTGTGGAATAAGCTGCGCTCGGCCACATATTCGTTGCATTGGACATAGAATATCCAATGATAACATCTTCATTTTTATTTACTGCAATGGCAGAGAACCAACGGTGCTCACCAGCGACAGCACCAGTACGGCCACGCTGAAGTACATTACCAAATGTACCACCGGGAGTTCCATCAAGCTGCCAGTATTGTACGTCTGTATGTGTTACAGCTGTTGCAGTAGCACCTGCAGGGAATGCACAGTGCTGGGAAAGCCATATTTTACCATTCATCATTACCGCAGAGCTTACCCTTGAGTCATTCGATGCAAGCCTTCTTGTTTCAGGTGCCTGCTGTTGTACAGAACCGGGAGAGCCGTGGCTTCCCGCAGTCCATGAATCAGGAGCTGTAGGGAATATAGCAGAACCAGTATTCCATACGCACGCAGGAATGCTACCTGTGATAGTAGATAACCTGAGTGAGCTATTGGTCCATGATTGTACAATATATACAGTACCCGGTGAAGGGTTGCCTGAATTTGAAAAAGGAGGGAAATAAACTGTGACCGGACGGGGAGCATCTCCCTGTGCAGCCGTAGCATCGATGGTCTGTGCATTCACACCGAATGTAACAGCGGCACCGCTCAACATAGCTGTCTTATCAATTAAAGTAAGAGCGGGCCCGAGGAAACCGGGTGCAAAACGACGGTGACCTATTACGATCTTCGTATCATCATAACCTAAGTAAGGATGATCAGGGATACCACCAGGTACTGGCACATATTGAAGATTTCTCCATGAACCCAATGCATCCGAAGTAAGAGAGGTCATCAAAATTATCTGGTCATTGGTTCCTGAACAGCGGATAGCGACAAAGATCCAGCGCTGTGTGGATGGATCAAAAAATACCTGCGGATCGCAAGTTCCACCTACCCCGGTAAAAGTAGATATCGAAACCTGGCTGAGCTGCGCACCACCAGACTTCGCATGAATCTTAACAAAGTCATTTGTCGCAGACATTACCTGCGTCAATCCTACCGCACCATAAGTATCGGGAGGAATAGAAGATCCTGGATCAGTATGACCTAACCACTGCTGGATCGGAGCCCTTGAAGGCACATCGGGTATAGGCGTACTGGAATTCTTTTTCGGGATCTCAGGCGCCATTTTGATAATGGCTCCCGGGGGAACTGGTTGTGTTGGAAGAACAAATTCCTCCCAACCACCATCCGCTTCTTTCTTAGGACAAGTAGCGCATGTTTTCACTAACTCAGGATGTGCGGCCTCCCAGGCAGCCAAATCGCTGAAGTTTATGACTTGATCACGGATAACAGTTTGCCCAGAGGCAAATTGCACCATAACAAAGGACAGTACAAGTAGAGTAAAAATCTTTCTCATAACAAGAGTTTGTTTGGTTTTAACTGCATAAAAATAATGACCCTTAGGGAATAAAAAAATTATTCTTTTTCAGGCATTCTTTGACATAAATTCCTCACACCTAATGAGCAGTATCCGGGGATATGCGGGAAACAATTCCTTTTTCTAAAAAGCAGTAACAGGACATCCCGTGGAAAATGAAGTGTAAAGTTTTTACATAACGCAACGATTATTTTATCAAAAAATGTTTCCGAAGCTTTAAATCTACATTATTAAACTGTACGGTCAAAAAAATAATCCGCAGGCTACTTTCCCGGAGCAGGTTTCCAACTGTCTTTCAGGCCTACTGTACGGTTAAAAACCATTCCGCTGGCGCTGCTGTCCTTATCCAAAACAAAATATCCTTTACGGACAAACTGGTAGCGGTCAGCAAAAGACGCTGACCTGAGCGCGGGTTCAGCAAAAACCGACTTTACTACCTGCAGGCTTTGAGGATTTAGATAATCTTTAAAATCTCCTTCTTCATCTGCGGGGTCCTCGACCCTGAAGAGACGGTCATAGAGGCGGAGTTCCGCTGTAATAGCATGCTGTACACTCACCCAATGCAATGTCCCCTTGACGTTAAGCCCGCTGGTATCATTCCCGCTCCGGCTCTCAGGGATATAAGAACAATGGAGTTCTGTGATCTCCCCTTTATCATTTTTTATCACCTCGTCACACTTAATAATATAAGCGCTTTTCAGCCGGACCATTTGCCCGGGGGCAAGCCGGAAATATTTTTTTGAAGGATTCTCCATGAAATCTTCCCGCTCGATGTACAATTCCGAACTGAAAGGTATATCCCTGGTGCCGCTTTTTTCATCCTCGGGATTATTCTCGCTGCCAAGCAGTTCCTCCTTCAGAGTATAATTGGTGATAATGATCTTTAACGGGTCAAAGACAACCATACGGCGCAGCGATATTTTATTGAGGTGCTCCCGCACGCAGAATTCAAGCAGATCCACATCCACGAGATTATCTCTTTTCGCCACTCCTATCCTTTCACAGAACTCACGGATACTTTCAGGAGTATAACCTCTCCTGCGCAAGCCGCTGATGGTAGGCATCCGTGGATCGTCCCAGCCGCTTACATGTTTATCAGTAACCAACTGAAGTAACTTCCTTTTGCTGGTAACAGTATAGTTGATGTTACGTCTCGCAAATTCATACTGGTGCGAGGGATATATATCCAGTTTTTCAATCAGCCAGTCATACAATTCCCGGTGTGGTATGAACTCCATTGTACAAATAGAGTGTGTCACTTCTTCAATAGAATCGCTTTGACCATGCGCCATATCGTACATCGGGTAAATACACCATTTATCACCCGTGCGATGATGATGGGCATGTTTGATCCTGTACAGAACAGGGTCCCGCATCAGCATATTGACATGCCCCATGTCGATCTTCGCACGTAATGTCCGACTACCATCAGGGAATTCGCCATTTTTCATTCGCTGGAACAGCTCCTTATTCTCTTCCACACTCCTGCTCCTGTATGTACTGTCCTTTCCAGGTTCAGTGGGTGTGCCTTTCAAAGAAGCCATTTCTTCCGAAGTGGAATCATCCACATAAGCAAGTCCTTTATCGATAAGTTTCAGCGCATAATCATAAAGTGTCTCGAAATAATCGCTGGCATACCGTTCATGTTTCCATTCAAAGCCGAGCCAACGTACATCGTCCTTGATACTTTCTACGTATTCAGTGTCCTCTGTTTCAGGATTCGTATCATCAAACCGCAGGTTGGTATAACCAGGGAATTTTTTGGTCAATCCAAAATTGAGGCAGATAGCACTCGCATGCCCGAGATGCAGGTAACCATTTGGCTCCGGTGGGAACCGGGTAACGATACTTTTATACGTTCCTTTCTCCAGGTGATCTTCAATTATCTCCTCTAAAAAATTAAGGCTTTTTTCTTCTGACATAGTAGTTTTCAATAAGCTGCGAAGGTAATTTATAATGCAGAATGGCTGAAGGCCCTTTTAAAAAAGAATACTTTCTCCATTAACTGCGGGCAGATCCTGCGCGGCAGGGTTTTTATTCGTACTTCCTCCGGGGCATCTTCGGGACTGCTTCGGGGTAAAAGCGTTCGTGAACGCTTTTACCCCGACTAAAACACGGCCAAGGTATGGCCCAGTATCGAAGATGACAGACGGTCGTGAAAATACCACCCGGATTTTATAGATTGTGAAAAAGATCGCTATGACCAAGAAGCTATTACTGCTGCAACTTCTGTGTGTATTGACGGTACAGTTTGTTGCCGGACAGGATACCAAGAAAAAAGAACCCAATATCAAACAATACTGGCTGGTGATCTTAAAAACAGGTCTGCAGGACAAAGTGATCACTGATTCAACAGAACGAAGCACCATCTTCAAAGGACATTTTGCCAATATGGAAAGGCTATATTATGATGGCGTTCTGAAAGCGGCAGGCCCTTTTGGTAAGAACGATCTTACCTGGCGGGGATTATTCATCCTTGATTGTGCCAGCAAAGAGGAAGCAGAAAAGCAGGTCAAGACAGATCCTTCAGTACTCGCGGGTGTATTTATTTATGATATAGTTCCCTGGTATAGTGAGCCGACAGGAAGCTTCAAACCCGGTAAACCCGAAAAGAAAGATCAATAGATCACAAGTAACGGTTCATCTCCTGTTGAACAGAAAAAGCGATAGCCCTCGCTCTTTCTGCAAAGTCTTCATTGGGGGATGCATATATTATAGCACGGCTGGAGTTGATTATTATACCACCATCATCCGTGAGAGCTTTTTCCGAGATCTCTTTCAAACTTCCGCCCTGTGCACCGACACCGGGAACAAGATAAAAATGGCCAGGAGTTAATTTTCTAATAGTAGTGAATTCATTGGCCTGTGTGGCGCCAATAACAAACATCAGGTTATCTGTTGTACCCCATTCCGAAACTGTCTTTAATACTTTTTCATACAACATCCCTCCGCCGGTCTTTTGTAATTCAAAATCTTTTGCTCCGGTATTCGATGTCAGTCCTAAAACAATCGCCCATTTTCCGGGATATTGGAGGAAGGGAATAACACTATCCTCACCCATATAGGGCGCAACAGTAACGGCATCAAAAGGCATGGTATCAAAAAATGCTTTTGCATACTGGTCGGAAGTGTTTCCGATATCACCGCGTTTTGCATCAGCAATCTTAAAGTGCTCATCGCCTATATAATTCACTGTTCTCTCCATCGCCTCCCATCCTTTTACTCCCAATGCTTCATAAAAAGCCGTATTGATCTTATAACTGACGCATAGATCTTTTGTAGCATCAATGATCGCCTTATTGAAGGCAAAGACGGGATCGGGTTCCGGCAAAAGATGTTTGGGAATTTTGGAAATATCTGTATCAAGGCCCACGCAGAGATAAGATCTCTTTTTCCTGATCTGTTCAACGAGTTGCTGCCGGGTCATAGTTGCGAAGTTAAAGGAACGCAGATTTTTATGATGCTTATGATCGGTGAAGATCTATCAGCGGGTATCTTAAAGATCATAAGTATCCGCGTTCTACTCTGCTTATTACCATCTTTTCAATCTCCTCACTATCCCATTTACTCCCGATGTCCGGCATGTTCATTACCTCCTGCATGATCGCTTCCTGCTTCTGTCCCCTTTTCAATGCCTCAGAATAACGGATATGGGGGCTGAAGGTTACCTGTGAATAGGCGGGTATCCATCTGTCCGGGTATTTCTCATGCAGTCGTGCTTCTATTTTCTTTTGCAATAAAAATTTGGGATCGGCTGTTCTTTCCCGCATCTCGGTAAAATTATTGACCGCCATATCTGCGATCGCATCTGCATCCGGCTTGCGCAGTGTTTGGTATTGTTGGAAGATCGTTTTCCAGTCCTCGCCGTTCTTTTCTATCAGCTCATCCAGTATCCGGCAGTCTTCAAAACCGCAGTTCATACCCTGTCCAAAGAAAGGAACGATCGCATGAGCGGCATCACCGATCAAAGCAAACTTATCCTCTCTTACCCACGGAAAACATTTGACCGTTACCAGCGATGAAGCAGGATTATGGAAAAATTCTTTGAGATAATCCGGCATCAGCGGAACCGCATCCGGGAAAGTTGCGTTGAAGAAGTCTTTTACTTTTTCTTCGTTATCGAGTTTAGCAAAGGATGCATCTCCCTCAAAAGGAAAGAATAAGGTACAGGTAAAGGTTTTATCAAGGTTTGGTAATGCTATCAGCATATAATCTTTCCGCGGCCAGATATGCAGCGCATTTACCTGTAAAGCAAATTCTCCTGTAGCAGTTGGAGCGATCGTCAACTCTTTATACCCGCAATCGATATAGGATTGTTGATAATCGAATTTATCGTGCTGCAGCTGGTGTTGTAACCTTGCTGCTGAAAAAGCCCCATCAGCACCGAATACGATATCGGCATTAGCAACCGGCAACTCCCTTCCTCCTGTATTTTCAAATGCAATCTGGTCTTTCTGCCAATCAAGTGTTGTACAACGTTCATTAAAATAAATAGTGACCCCCATTTCTTCCGCCATATCCATCAGTTTCATATTGAGTGTGGCCCTGGAAACCGAATTGATGAACTGCCCTTCTTTTCCGTAAGGCTGGAAAGCGGTTGTCCCGTCCTGGTTATGAATATAACGGCCATGCATCGGGATAGCGATCTTCTTTATTTCTTCTGCCAATCCAACCTTTGCTAAAGCAAGCAAGCCACGATCGCTTAATGCAAGATTGATAGAACGACCTGCCGATATTTTTTCCTGGCGCATATCACCACGACGTTCATAAACGGTGACCTTGTGTCCTCTCCTGGCTAAATAGATCGAAAGCAATGAACCCACAAGACCAGCGCCCACTATGGTAATATCCTTCTTCATATTATATCGTTTGGATCTTATTGATGGTCGTCCTGACTATATTCCCAAAACGCCACACATCCTCAAATGAATTGTACAAGGGAACAGGCGCTACGCGGATCACATTGGGCTCACGCCAGTCGGCGATCACCCCACGGGTGGTCAATTCCGTAAAAACTTCTTTGCCGTTTCTCAGCATCAGCATTGAAACCTGGCAACCTCTTTCATTCTCGCCAGATGGCGTTATGACCTCAATGATCTTTTCCGCTTGCCTGTTATTTATCTCGTTGAGTATAAAATGCAGGTAAGCTGATAATAATTTTCTTTTCGCATGAAGGTTTTCCATTCCTGCTTCCTCAAAAACATCCAGCGATGCTTTGTGTGCCGCCATGCTCAGTATCGGCGCATTGCTTAATTGCCATCCTTCTGCTGTCGGTATCGCCACAAAACCTTTTTCCATTTTAAAACGACGCTCTTTTGTATATCCCCACCAACCCGCAAACCTTGGGAGCGCTTTATTGGTCACATGTTTTTCATGGATATATACACCAGCTACTCCACCGGGCCCGCTGTTGAGGTATTTATAGGAACACCAGCAGGCAAAATCAACTTCCCAGTCATGAACATTCAATTCTACATTCCCTGCAGCGTGTGCCAGGTCGAAACCTGCATAAGCACCCACCGAATGTGCAGCATCCGTGATCGCTTTTATATCAAATAACTGGCCCGTATAATAATTCACTCCGCCGAATAATACCAGTGCTACAGTGTCGCCGTGTTTTTGAATGGTTGACACGATATCTTCTGTTCTTAATGTATGTTCCCCTTCTCTTGGCGCAACTTCAATAACGGTTGCGTCCGGATCAAACCCATGGTACTTAGCCTGCGTTTCAAATGCATATTGGTCGGAGGGAAATGCTTTGGCTTCGCAAATGATCTTAGATCGTTCTTTAGTGGGTCGATAAAAACTGACCATCAGTAAATGAAGATTCACTGAAAGCTGGTTCATTACCACCACTTCATTTTCTTTGCAGCCAATGATCTTTGATAATTGCCCGGGGAAGATCTCATGATAGGGGAGCCAGGGATTCCTTGCATGAAAATGTCCTTCTACGCCAAGACTGGCCCAGTCTTCCAACTCATCAAGCACATGGTCCTGCGTGCGCTTAGGTTGCAGCCCGAGCGAATTACCAGTGAGATAGATACATTCTTTCCCAAACATGATCGGGATATAGAACATGTCCCTGAAATGTTTCAGCGGGTCCTTCTCATCTAAAATTTTAGCAAATTCACTTGTATTCTGAAAGTTCATTTGTTTCTGTTTGATGTTGGAGGTTGGAGATTGGAGGTTAACGTCCAACTTCCAACCTCCAACTATTCCAAAACTGCTATCACTTTTAATTCTATTGCTATCGGCGTGGGCAAACTTTTCACTTCTACTGTTGTTCTGCATGCCTGCACCGATGTAAAATAATCTGCGTAAATCTTATTATAAACCGGGAAATCCTTTTTCATATTGGTCAGGAATACCGTCACATCGATGATCTTATCCCAACTGCTGCCGCTGGCTTCAAGCACCGCTTTTATATTGGCAAATACAGCATGACATTCGGCTTCGATATCATACTTGATAATATTGCCATCTTTATCCTGTTCAAGTCCGGGAATAGAGTTGTCTTTAGGATCCCTCGGTCCTATGCCGGAAAGGAAAAGCAGGTTGCCCACTTTTCTCGCATGCGGGTAAG
>DATLCB010000171.1:0-6351 GCA_035526625.1 Chitinophagaceae bacterium | reverse complement strand
GGTGACAGCTTGTTCTATTCATTCAAAGATTCTGTTTTCCGGTTGTACCAGGACCCTGTTGTATGGGCGAAACAAAGCCAGATAAGCGGAGATACTTTATTACTATATACTAAAAACAAAAAAGCAGACAGGGTAAAAGCTTTTCAAAATAGTTTTCTTGCCAATGAACTGGAGCCTGGGGTATATAACCAGGTCAAAGCAAACCGGATGGATGGTTATTTTACGGGAGGCAATATTGATTCCGTCCGCTCGGCCGGTGATGCGGCCTGTATCTATTATATACAGGATGAGGATAGCGCCTATACAGGTATCAACGAGTCGAAGTCGGATATACTGGATATTTATTTCGCCAATAAGGAACTGGAGAGGGTTGTGTTTCGAAGAACCGTTACCGGAACTATCTGGCCCATCCGCCAAAAAGATCCTGCAGAGATGAAGCTTCCCGGCTTCCGGTGGCTCGACAACCGGAGACCGAAGACGAAATACGACCTTTTTTAATTGTGAATGCTGAATTATGATTTATGAATGCTGCGTGTTGATCCGTGCGCTCTTCTTAACTTAATTTCTTTCCACTCCCCGCCTATAAAATGTTAACGGCTTTCACAATTGAGACTTATACAGATCAGTGTTTCAATTTCTTTACTTCATAATTCCGCATTCCTAATTCATAATTGAACTTTTAACATTTCCCTCCTATTCACTTGGCATTGTTTTTCGTTACATAATCAAACTCAAATCACCATGAAGAAAATATTTGTTGTTATCCTCCTGGCAAGCGCAGCTTTTGTCAATAGAGCCAGCGCACAGGATTCACCCGAGGCTGCTTCTTATTCGGAGGGTCCGGGGTACAAAACCGCGTTGGGTGTAAGGCTCAGCAGCGCCAATGCTATGCAGAATAATTCTGTTTCCTTTAAACAATTCATCACCGACAGGTCTGCTATCGAAGCGCTCTTCACCTTTGGCGATCCGCTGGCACTCGGTGCGATGCTGGAATTATATAAGCCACTCCAGGCACAGGGTCTTAGTTATTTTTATGGAGGTGGTGCGTATATCGGCTTTGTAAAAAAGCTTAACGTAAACACACAAAAAGAATCCACGAACGCCAACTTCGGAGCACAGGGCGTGATCGGTCTGGATTATAAATTCAATAATATTCCTTTGAACATATCATTGGACTGGAAACCGGAACTGAACCTGGTCGACGATATCAATTTTGAACCGGCAGCTATTGGTTTTACGGCCCGGTTCACTTTTGGAAAATAATTTCTCTATGGACACGGACATATACCCCGCTTCATCTGGAAGGATGGTGCGGGGCTTTTTACAAAAAATGTTACCGGGAAGTTTATAAGATCATGCGCTCAGCCCCAGGTGACCCCGGATGAAAGTGTTGATCAGCGCTATCTCTGCTTTTGTACTTTTATACCTTCTTTCCCATGCATCTATATCCATCAGCTTAAAAAGATACTCGGTCCGTAAGGAGAGTAAATCCTCCAGCGAAAGCTTGCTTAGTATATGAGGGTTTAAGTCCATTATCTTCTATTCTTTATTTCCTCGTGGATAGTTTTTATATCTCTTTCAAGACATCGGAGGTATTCCATGTCCTGGAGTTGGGAGGTCATGGCAACCATGAATAACTTACTTCTGTGCAAGAGCAGATCGGTAAGTTCATTGCCCGATAAATAGGCTAAATATTCAGGTGTAATAAATTGTTGTGTGACTGATTGATTCAGTATCATAAATCAGGAGTTTATTTGCAACCCTGATCCTGATGAGGCCGGCCTTAAAGTCCGGAGATTTGAATCTGAAGAAGAGTCGTGCGATTTTTAAGAAGGAAAAGATAAGCTATGTATGACTACTGTCCTAATCTATTATGCTATTATGCAGGATCAGCTGTTACAAAAAAAAGGCGGTGGAAACCGCCTTACATAAAGCTTAAAAAGGGACTCATGACAACAACGCTACGAACCAGAAAGCTTTTAACCAGTGGTGTCAGGGGGGGTAAACTGTACGATCGTATCTGTCGTGCTTTGTGATTTTCTAAATGCTATTACTGCCTGGATATTGCGAATAATATCTTTACTCACCTCGTATTGGGGTGTAGTATTCCCATCAGTAGTTAGCTGGGTAAATTTTTGCGTCTCTTGTGCAAGCATATCAACAAGAGCTTCTGTACTTATGTTGTGGTAGTCGGCAAACATAAAATCGGACGGATTGGTTTATAATAGGACAAGGCTATTATGCAAGAATCATGCAAAAAATGAAAATCAACAGGAGATTTTTGTAACAAGGTCGGCTCTATTAAACCTTTCTTACTCCCAATTCATCCGGATTGCCTGAAAGTGTTGGATGTTTATTAATTATAGTATTGGGCAAGCCTGTCGAATACCCATTCTCATTTATTGCTTTCTTCTAAGCCATTCAGCAGGTGATACAGATGGGTTTTCCAGATCCTTTAATTTGTAATGAAGAACATCGATGATCTGTTGCACAAGAAACAAATTATGCATTATACCTGCTACTAGTTTATAATCGGGCTTACGGGTCTTCATTCCCTTGGCCCGTAAAAGAGGTCTGTTACTTTGTATGGTTAGAGATCTGTTCCGGGCTATGACCTGGAACTTTTCAAGTTGGCTGGTAATGCTGATCCTTTGTACCTGCAGCCGTATATTCCTGCCCTCATGCTTTATCACTATTCCAAACTTCACAACACTAAATTATAAAGGAACGAGAAGTGTTGGTTGCTTTATAAAAAAAGTTCTCCTTTTGATCTTCATGCGTAATGCACCGGGTATCCACAGCCTGCAAATTTTTTCAGGTTTCTGCGTTTTTGTGCGGGAATTTCCCTTATTTTTAATTTCCAATTCTAACGATGCTTAAAAAGGAGCGCCAGGCTTATATTTTGCACCAGGTAAACCTGCATAACAAAGTGCTTTCTTCTTCGCTTTGTAATGAGATACAGGTATCTGAGGATACTATTCGCAGGGACCTGCAGGAACTTGCCGACGAAGGCAAGATCATCAAAGTTCATGGCGGCGCTTTATCTCCTTCATTCAATCATGTTTATTTCCCGACCAACGGTGTCTATTCGCAAACACAAAAGAAAAGTATTGGACAAAAAGCTATCAACCTTATCAGTAACGGCATGTTTGTCCTTACCAGCGGTGGTACAACCATCATTGAAATGGCGAGGATGCTACCTCATCAATTGAAAGCCACTTTTATTTCGGGCAGCATCCCGGCCATATTAGAATATATGCATCACCCCAATATAGAAGTGATAATGATCGGTGATAAGATATCGAAGAACTCTAAGATAACCGTAGGCACGCATGCCATTTCCAAGATAAAAGAAATGAAAGCCGATATATGTTTCCTTGGCACCAATGCTATCGACCTTGAACATGGCATTACCGATAATGACTGGGAAGTAGTGCAATTGAAAAAGGCAATGATCGAATCTTCAAAAAAAGTGGTGTGCCTGAGTATCGCGGAGAAAGTGAACACGGTGCAACCGATACGGATCTGTGGACTCGATGAGATCGATATGCTGATCACAGAGCTTGACCCGGACAGCCCGATCATGAAAGCTTATGTGGAGGCGGGAATAGAAGTGGCCTAATGGCCTGTCGACAATTTTGGAATTGCTTATTTAATATATATCTTAAAAACAACAGCTATGAGAAAAATTCTCCAATTGTTCCTTGCTTTAGCATTGGTGATGTTCTTACTGCCGCATGCCGCGCAGGCACAGGAAAGAACAGTTACCGGTACGATCGTTTCGGAGGACAATAAAACCCCTCTGAGCGGGGTTACGGTTAGGGTAAAAGGCACCAAAAGGATCGTTCAAACGGATGCCAACGGAAAATTTTCTATCAGGTTAAGTCCGGGAGAAACCCTCCAGGTTTCATATGTCGGTTATACAACCACTGAATTAAAACCAGATGGTACATCAGTAGGTATCAACCTGAAAACTTCTGATAACATGATGGGTGAGGTTGTAGTGACCGCCATGGACCAGAAAAGAAATCCCAAAGAGCTGGGCTATTCTGTTGCAAAACTGGATGGCAATGAATTGAAAGAAAGTCAAAGAGAGAATTTCCTGAATAGTATGCAGGGACGTGTAGCAGGTCTTACCATTAATCCCACAAGTGGAATGGCGGGTGCCTCAACGCAGATCGTATTGCGTGGCTTCAACTCCATTGCATTGGACAACTCTCCTCTTTTCGTAATAGATGGCGTGATCGTGGATAACCAAACCCTGGTAGAGAACCACGGCGGTGGTGGTGCAGGTACGAATATGGGTCTTGCTTCCGCGCGGGAGAACAGGAACAACGATTACAGCAATCGTATCGGCGATATCAATCCCAACGATATTGAAACGATCACCGTTCTGAAAGGTCCTGAAGCGACCGCTCTTTATGGTAGCCAGGCAAGTTCTGGTGCCATAATCATTACCACTAAAAAGGCCAACACCGGTGGTAAATTCAATGTCAATTATGATAATAGCTTCAGGATATCGAAACTTACACACTTTCCGAGAACGCAAAATCTTTTCAGCACGGGTACGAATGGAATAGCCGGATCTACACTTAGTTCCACATCCGGAACTTATTTTGGTCCTGCTTATGCTGCTAACACACAGTTCTATGATAACGTGGAGAATTTCTACCAGAAAGGATTTTCACAAACACATAATCTCTCGGTAGATTATGGTAAAAAGAATTATTCTGTACGGTTCTCAGGTTCTTTCCTCGACCAGAAATCTCCCATTCCAACCAATACCTATTCACGATACAATGCCCGTTTATCCGGCACAGTGAAAATTGGTAAACATATTGACGTTATTCCTTCTATCAGCTATATAAGGACCGTGAATGATAAGCCACTGAGGGGTCTTGCAGGTTACCTCCTTACATTAATGGTATGGCCGGCTAATGAGGATGTCAGGGATTGGCAAACAGCAGATGGGTTAAAGAACACGGTTTTCAATCCAAGTCCAAATCTTGAACTGGATAACCCACTGTTTAATGTTCACAGGAACAGAAGTCATGATGAAACAGATCGTATCATTGGTACATTGGGAATAAATATCAATCCATTTGACTGGCTAACGATCTCCGGACGCTTTGGATATGATACTTACAGAACAGAAGGTAATATTGTGAACCATCCTTATTCATTCTACCTGACCCGTACGCAGGGAGGTTCTTTAGATAATTATTACAGAAATTATTATGGCTATAACCATACCGTTACCGCTACGATGAAGAAAAAGCTTGGTAAGAACTTTAATGGCCGCCTGGTCATAGGTAATATGTGGCAGGATTATGAAACCCAGATGTATGCCATATTCGGCACGAACATCATTGACTCTGTAGGTTTGAACGGGCTGATGTATAAAGCTGTGAACGGTGTAGCCACTACTTTCACCCAGGCACAGTGGGAGCAGCTTGTAGGTGGTGGTAAAGACAGTTCTATTACAAGGGTGGTGACAAGACAACGTTTATTGAATGCGATCCGTAATATGGACTATAACAAATCGATCAGCAGGCAAGCAGCTTATTTTGCGGAAGCTTCACTTAGTTTCAAGAATCTTGTTTTCCTTACCTATTCACACCGCTTTGAGGAATCTTCGATCTTCCCTAAACAATTCAGGAAATATAATTACCCCGCTGCCAGTTTGAGCCTCTTGATTTCTGACATGTTCCCGTCGATCAAAAAGGGCAATGCGATCAATTATCTCAAGCTGCGTGGTTCGCTGGCTAATACGGCCCGATCAAGTTCACCCTATGCCAACCAGCCGGTATTTGCCTTTAACTTCGGAAGTGGTGGCGGATTCTTCTATGGCTTTAACAATGGTAACCCATTGCTGAAACCAGAAAGACAAAGAACATTTGAAATGGGAACCGAATGGAGACTCTTTAAAAGCAAAATTTCTCTTGACATCACTTATTATAATACAAGGAATAACGACCTGATAGGAGAATTGGTCCGCTTTAGTTATGGTACCGGTTATGTCCTGAATACGATCAATATCGGTTCTTCAAAAAATACAGGACTCGAGATCGCTTTTGAGGCAACACCCATCAAGACAACGAATTTCAGGTGGACCTCCCGCATCAATTTCAACAGGATGAGAAATGAAATGCTGACTCTGCCTGCGAATGTCCCTGAATATTATAATTCGGATACATGGTTATATGCAAATGCAAGAGGTGGTCTCAGGGTGGGCTATCCTACCACGACGATCACCGGTCTTGATTACCTGAGGAACAGCAAAGGCGATATCCTTATCGACCCCGCAACCGGTGTTCCTATCCCCGGAGCCCCAACACCGGCAACACCTTT
>DATLCB010000170.1:0-6484 GCA_035526625.1 Chitinophagaceae bacterium | reverse complement strand
AATTTTTCCCATCCCGGCTTTTGTTTTTTTCCATTAACAGTAAATCTTGGCGCCACAAGCGTAAAGTAAACTGGATCCGGCTGTATTACCCCTATGATGAAGGCAAGATAATCTTGCTCTTACTTTTTGAATCATTCAGGTTATTTATAAAAAATCAATTATGATGAGATCATTAAAAAAAGCAGGGCTCTGTTTGCTTTTATTGGTAGCTACAGGTTCCTTTCACCTACTCTTTGCCCAGGGAAAACAGATCATAGGTACGGTAACTGCGTCTGATACAAAATTGGGATCCTCCGGCGTTACGGTTACTGTCAAAGGCACCAGCACGGCTACCACCACCGATGCACAGGGTGCTTACAAGCTAACTGTCCCCAGCAATGCGCGGACATTAGTATTCTCCAGCGCTACTTTCGTAACTTATGAAGCGGCTATCAATGGAAGAACGACCATCGATGTCGAAATGACACCTGATGTAAAGACCATTGAAGATGTCGTGGTCGTAGGCTACTCAGCCATCAAAAGAAAAGACCTGACAGGTTCGGTCTCATCGATAAGTTCAAAACAATTAAAAGATTTTCCCCTTTCCTCTGCAGCAGAAGCATTGCAGGGAAAATTAGCGGGTGTACAACTTACTACTACAGAAGGAGCTCCAGGTGCGGATATCATTGTAAGAGTAAGAGGGGGTGGTTCTATCACACAGGACAATTCGCCACTTTATATTGTAGATGGTGTGCAGGTGGAGAATGCATTATCGGTTCTTTCTCCCCAGGATATCGCCAGCATCGATGTATTGAAAGATGCTTCTACTACTGCGATCTATGGTGCAAGAGGTGCCAATGGTGTAGTGATCATTACAACCAAAGGCGGAAGGAACGGCAAAACACAGGTTACTTATAATGGCTCTGTGGGTTATCGCCAGCTTTCCAAATTCCAGGATGTGATGCAGCCTTACAATTTTGTCCTTTGGCAATATGAAAGATCCCGCGGAAGTTCGCTCGACAGTGCAAGTTTTGCGCAGACCTACGGTACTTATTGGGATACTTTAGCCGCCTACAAGAATGCGCCTTTCGTAAACTGGCAGGAAGAAGTATTCGGAAGAAAAGCAAAATTCCAGCAACATAATGTAGCCGTGAGCGGCGGCGGTGCCAATACAACTTTCAATCTCAGTTTTACCGCCAATAAAGAGGAAGGTATACAAATTGAATCCGGCTTTGACAGGAAAATGGTCAACTTTAAGATCGACCATAAGGCGACTGAAAAATTAAGAGTTGGTTTTACCGCTCGTTATCTCGACCAGAGGATCGAAGGTTCCGGTACAACCAATAGCGGAACCCGTACCACTAACCGTCTTCGGCATACTATCAATTACAGACCATTCGAGCTTCCCCGCCCAGGATATGGTATAGATGATTTTGACGAAGCCTATTATCTTGCTTCTGCGGGCGCCACTAATCCGGTTATCCTGACCAAAGCAGAATACCGGAGGCAGTATACCAAAGCAGTTTACCTGACAGGCTATTTAAGCTATAATATTATCAAGAATCTTACATTCAGGTCTACTGTAGGATTTGATAATGCAGCGGTGAGAACAGACCTTTTCTACAGTAAAATAACCGGGACTGCCCGTAACGCTGCATCACTGCCTGTGGCTTCGATCGGTCAGCAAAACAATTACACGATCAGTAATTCAAATACTCTCCAGTATAGCGTAAATAACTACAAGAAACATCATGACTTTTCTGTGTTGGCAGGTGAAGAAGTTGTAGATGTTCGCTCCAAGCAGAATACCATCGAAACCCGATATTTCCCCGCTGATATCACACCTGATAAAGCACTTGCAAATATGGGACTCGGTACTGCACCTTCGGGCTCATCACAACCACTTCCCACATCATTTGAACAACCGCCGGCACGGATCGCTTCCTTTTTTGGAAGGATCAGTTACGCTTATGATGATAAGTACCTCGTGAATTTTAACCTGAGGAATGACCGTTCTTCTAAATTCAGTGCTGAGAATGCTTCAGAGACCTTCCCTTCCGGCTCTTTTGCATGGAGATTCTCTAAAGAAAAATTCATGGACAAAACCTCGTGGCTCAATGATGGTAAGATCCGTTTTGGTTTTGGAAGTGTTGGTAACAACCGTATCGATAACCTGCTTTACCTGCAATTGTACGGTGTTACGGGTCAGTATGCGTTCAATCATTCTATCTTACCTGGTTTTGCTCCTAGTGCTCTCGCTAATCCCGACCTGCAATGGGAAAAAAATACTACAAAGAATTTGGGTTTAGATCTGGCTATGTTCAAGAATAGAGTACAGTTGAGCATTGATGTCTATAAAAATTCTGCTAAAAATCTTTTATTAAAGGTGGCCATCCCACCTACAACAGGATATGCTGAACAATTGAAAAATGTGGGCGCCACATCCAACCGTGGTGTAGAAGTTCAAATTAATGCTACTCCAATTCAAAAAAAGGATTTCACCTGGAACTCCAATTTTAATATCGCATTCAATAAGAACAGGGTTGAAAGCCTCGGCGGCCTCCAGTCACAAACAAAGAATTCAGGATGGCAAGGCACGGATGGCGTAGATGATTACCTGGTGAAGGTCGGTGAACCTGTTGGGCTCATGTATGGTTTTGTGACCGATGGATTTTATAAAGTAGAGGACTTCAACTATAATGCTGCTACTGCTACTTACACAATCAAGCCTGGTATAGCCGTCAACGGTATATATGGTTCTGCGCAACCAGGCTCCTTAAAATGGAAGGACCTGAATAACGATGGTGCCATTACAGCAGACGGAGACAGGCAGGTGATCGGTAATGCAAATCCTGATTTTACCGGTGGCTGGACCAACCAGTTCAGTTATAAAGGAATTGACCTGTCTGTTTTTGTCAACTTTGTTGTAGGCAACGACATTTACAATGCCAATAAGATCGAGTGGACGGATGGCGCCTTTGCCAATCTTAATATGCTCGATGATATGAACCAGCGATTCACCTATATCAATGCTTCTGGTGTGAGGATTACAGATCCTACAGAACTTGCGAAGCTGAATGCAGGCGCTACGATCTGGACACCTGTGAGGGTTCAACGCTGGTGGTTACATTCATGGGCTATTGAAGACGGATCTTACCTGCGTTTCAACAATATCACGTTGGGTTATACATTGCCCTCTTCGATCATGAACAAAATAAAGCTCAGCAGCATCCGTTTTTACGGCACGGTCAATAATCTTGCTACTATTACCAACTACTCCGGTTATGATCCTGATGTAACGGCAAGAAGAACCGATCCTCTTACGCCCGGTGTGGATTTTGCTGCTTATCCAAGAGCCAGGACATGGGTATTTGGTGTAAATGTTACTTTCTAATTTAAAAAACGATTTGGTATGAAAAATAAAATGTTTCGATCCATAACAGCCGCAGCGATGCTCATCGCTTTGATCACTGCTGCTGGTTGTAAAAAATATACAGATGTACAACCTGTATCGCAATACAGTATCTCACAAACTTTTTCTGACGTTTCCAATGCCTTTACAGCGGTGGTGGGAGCATATGATGAGTTACAGGGAGATGCGGGCTATGGCAGCAGGATCAGTATGTATTATCCTTATGATTCGGATGAAGGGATCGTGAGCGGAGGTATCGACCTGGGCAGAAGGGATATCGGGCGTTATCGTCTCCTTAATACGAACCTTGATCTTATTAACCCATTCCGCCAGCTGTACAGGGGCCTGGAAAAAGCTAACCTATGCATCGAGCAGATCCCGTTAATGAATCTCTATACAAATGGTTCAGCTGCCCAGCAAACTGAACTGAAAAGACTATATGGCGAAGTACTTACCCTGAGGGCACAATATTTATTTCAGTTGATGCTGAACTGGGGAGATGTCCCCGCGCCGATGGTCCCTGCTTACAAGCAAACCAATCTCTTTATCCCTAAAACAGATCGTGATTCCATATATGATAAGATCCTGGCTGACCTTGCTGTAGCAAAGGATCTTCTCCCCTGGAGAACTGATGCAGGGCCGAGAAATGAAAGGGTCACGAAAGGCGTTGCAAAAGCTTTAAGGGCAAGAATAGCTTTGTTCCGTGGTGGTTATTCATTACGTTCAAATGGAGTGATGGAACGTCGCAGTGATTACCTTATTTATTATAACATAGCCAAACAGGAATGTGAAGAGCTGATGGCTAGAAGGGACCAGCACACATTGAATCCCAATTACGAGAATATCTGGAGAAATCTCACTTCTTTCGTTTACGATCCGCAGGCAGAGATCATCTGGGAAATAGGAGCAGGTGGTGGTAATTCTAACAGTGATAGCCGTATGGGCAACTATGACGGACCGACGCTTAACGCGGCTTCCCGCTATGGTGCCGGTGGTGGTGGCACACAGATGCTACCCCATTATTTTTATGCGTTTGATTCCGTAGATACAAGAAGGGATGTAACCATTACGCATTACGCTGTGAATACTGCATCTAATATTAAAAGTCAACGCAGGCTTGGAGAATTGAATACCGGTAAATATCGCCGTGACTGGAGAGTGCCCTTGTTACCTGGTACTGTGCTGAACGTCGGCTACAACTGGGCCGTGATCCGTTTCTCCGATGTATTACTCATGTATGCTGAAGCAGTGAATGAGATCAACGGAGCACCGACTGCAGCTGCCATTGCTGCTTTCGAAGAAGTAAGAAAAAGAGGCTACAGGGGCAATACCGGCTCGATTGGTGTAACACCGTCAGACTACGCAGGCTTTTTTAATGCGATCGTGAATGAAAGATGGCTGGAGTTTGGTCATGAAGGCATCCGCAAATATGACCTTATCCGCTGGAACCTCCTGAATGCAAAGATCCTCGATGCAAGAGCAAGGACGATCCAGATCCGTGACAGGGTAGCTCCTTATGCTAATGTTCCTCAGTATATATATTATAAGAATGTCGGTGAAGAGATCGTTTACTATACGGTAGCAGATAGTGTAGGGAATGGAAAACCTTTCTGGCGCCCGACTCAGACCCCGCCTCTTACTACTCTTTTTAACCAGACTAGTCCCCAGAATGGTCCTTCATCCGGCAACCCGGCTACTAAATGGGTGAGAATAGATTGGGCACAGCATTTATCATCAAATGTGATCGATGTGGATGGTACAGGAAATAAGCAACTGGCAGTAGCGATAGCTTATTATTTTGTTCCGGGGAAAAGCGAATTGTTCCCTTTTGATAATTCTACTATCGCATCTTACCAGGGGCAATTAAGACAGAACCCTGGCTACTAGTTCTTCTCATGTTAGTTTTTAATAATGAGGCTGTATCCTGTGATGCAGCCTTATTTTCTTAAACCCGTCTATTCTGATACATGAAAAAGGTCCTCCTTATAATAAATAGCATTGCACTTATTTGTATTGCCGGTTGCGCTCAGCAGAACAAGGTATCCGCACCGGGCACTGAAGCTATTGCCTTTCCCGGCGCAGAAGGCTTTGGCAAATACAGCAGCGGTGGCAGGGGAGGTAAAATTTTTATTGTCTCCAACCTTAATGATAAAGGACCCGGAAGTTTTCGTGAAGCGGCGGAATCTAAAGAAACACGCATTATTGTTTTCACGGTGTCGGGGACGATACATCTGGAAACAAAACTCTCCATCAAAGGCGACGTAACGATCGCGGGGCAAACAGCACCCGGTGACGGTATTTGCATCGCCGATCAGTCAGTTTCTATCGGTGGCGATAATATGATCATCCGTTACATGCGTTTCCGCATGGGTGATAAATACCAGAGCCAGGCAGGTATGGTTGACGGCAGTGGTGGCGATGATGCTTTTGGCGGGGTCAGGAGAAAAAACATCATCATCGATCATTGCAGTATGAGTTGGAGCACAGATGAAGTATTCTCTATTTATGCTGGCGATAGCACAACCGTACAATGGAATATTATTTCAGAACCGTTGAACTATTCTTACCACTTTGAAAAAGGAGATAAGGATTGGGAACATCATGGCTATGGTGGCATATGGGGCGGCCTGCATTTATCGGCCCATCATAACCTTTTTGCTCATTGCAATAACCGAATGCCTAGGTTCAACGGCATTCGTCACACGCCAACTGAGTTTGTGGATTATGTCAATAATGTGTTGTACAACTGGGGCGGCAACCACATCTATGCAGGTGAAGGTGGTAATTATAATATTATCAATAACTATTTTAAATACGGGCCGAACACCGGCAAGTCAGTGCGCTCGAGGATCGTTAGTCCGGGCAAAAATGAGACCATTGGTTTTGGTAAGTGGTATGTAGCCGGGAATTTCGTGGATGAATCAAAAGAAGTGACAGAAAATAATTCACTAGGTATTTCAATGGGTAATGGTGGAACAGAAGAAGATAAAAGGGCAACAGTACAGGATAAAGCATTTCATGCTGACGCTTTAAAGATCCAAACTGCAACTGAAGCATTTGAAGATGTATTGAAATATGCCGGCGCCAGTTTTA
>DATLCB010000169.1:0-4481 GCA_035526625.1 Chitinophagaceae bacterium | reverse complement strand
AACATTGAGTCGAACCATCATGACCTCGCTCACCGTATTCCTGACCATTCTCATTCTCTTCCTTGTAGGTGGTGAGGTGACCAAAGGTTTTGCTTTCGCGATGCTGATCGGTGTGATCACAGGTACCTATTCATCCATCTTCGTTGCAGCTCCGATCCTGGTTGACCTGGGAGGTAAAAGAGCATTGGGAAGAAAGACCAATGAGGTAAAGGCTAAAGTGCCGGAAACAACGGCAGTTAAAAGTTTATAACCGAACAAACCCCTGAATAAAAAACCTCCTGTTAAAGGAGGTTTTTTTGTGTTATACAAATTTTTTTAAAGAATTATACTGCAAAACTGGTCCCGCATCCGCAGGTAGCGCTGGCATTTGGATTTTTGAAAGTGAACCCGCGGTTATTCAATCCATCCTGCCAGTCGACCTGCATTCCGAACAGGTAGATCTCATGAGATCTGTCCATGATACAGGCAATACCAGCGATCTCAAACTCCTTATCGTTTTCCTTTTGCTGATCAAATCCGAGGATATAGGTCATGCCAGAACAGCCCCCGCCCTTTACTCCCACCCGGAGTTTCTGGGAAGCATCAAAGCTATCAGCAGCCATCAACTTACGGATCTCGGTAATTGCACCCTCGGTTAATGAAACAGGCAAAGCCAATGTGTTTTCCATCATGCAAAAATAAAAATTCTTTGCCGCTAAAATAGTGCCGGCACTTACGGGAAGAGGAATTTAACAGGAACACAATGCATGGTTTCAACTGTTAACAGTGCCCCATCCTTTCATTACTTTTGTAAAGGATCACAAATAAACCATATGGACACTGCTACGGTCAGTCTTATTGTTGCTGTTCTTGCTTTTTTATTAGCGCTGGCTTCTTTTTTAAAAAGACCTTCCACAAAAAAGGAAGAACCCGTCAAACCAGGGTTGCAAAATGCTGCGCACTTGCAGCTGCAGGCTTATGAGCGTCTGGTTTTACTGGCCGAAAGGATAGCGCTTCCCAATCTTATCAGCCGTTTGAATCAACCTGGTATCTCTGCCTACGAGATGAAGATCATATTGACGGAGAATATCAAACATGAATTTGAATACAACAGTACGCAACAATTATATGTGAGCCCTGTAAGCTGGGATTCGGTGCGCAACCTTAAAGAACAAAATATCATGATCGTGAACCAGGTCTCCGGCTCTTTACCGCCCTCTGCTTCAGCCGCAGACCTGAATAAAAAGATACTGGAGCTCATCCTGTCTCAGCCGAATGGCGCCCTGCATGAGATGGTTCTGCAAACTTTGAACTTTGAAGCAAAAAAATTGATGGTATGAAATGGAAGGCTTGCATGATAATACTATTGCTGATGAATGCAGAAATGTGGGGTCAGCAAAACAGGGTAAAGCTGGGTTTTATTGGTTTTCCCTCTCAAAGTGGTTTTGGTATAGGGAATATCGGTTATGAACGCCTGGATAGATCAAAAAAAAGATCCTGGCAACTACTTTATTCCATGTCGGGTGGCTCCGCTGCCGTGGACCTTGAAACCTATAAACGTAAATGGATCACGGTTGAAAGGATAGTCTATTTCAATACCCGGAATAAAAAGCTCGATTATTTTTATACTCTTTTTCTTGAAACAGGTAAAAGGACCTCAGAGCCTGGCTATATTGCCGTATATGATACTTCGAGGTATGACGGTCTGAAAGCGTTTGAATTGAGCCCGGGCGTGGCGGGAGGTCTCAGGTTTGCTCTTTCAAAAAGACTAGGACTTGAAACAGGAGGCGGGCCGAAATTTATATGGTTAAATGGTGAAGAACAATATTACAACCGAAGGGATGATATTCATTTTAGCAAGGACTACAGAAAAACAAAGCTAGGCTTCCGGTTTATGTTTAGTTTTTCCTGGCAGTTCTGAGTTAATAAAACTCGTACAATGAGTGAACAAAAAAAATATACAGATTCTGGTATCGAGGTAAAACTGGTGTACGACAGTAACGATCAACCCAACTCTCCCGCTGAATTACCCGGGGCCTTTCCCTATACCCGGGGCGTGCAACCTGATATGTATCGTGGCAAGTTGTGGACGATGCGCCAGTATGCCGGTTTTTCTACAGCAGAAGAAAGTAATAAACGATATCATTATCTATTGTCACAGGGAGTGAGCGGGTTAAGTGTAGCTTTTGACCTGCCTACTCAAATAGGTTATAACAGCGATCATCCACTCTCCGAAGGCGAAGTAGGTAAAACAGGTGTCGCCATTGACAGTATTGAGGACATGCAGGTCTTATTCAATGGCATTAAGCTGGAAGAGGTGAGCACTTCCATGACGATCAATGCTACCGGGTTCATACTCCTTGCTTTTTATACGGCGCTTGCCAAACAGCAGGGCGCCGATCTCAAAAAGATCACCGGTACTATCCAGAATGATATACTTAAAGAATATGCGGCCCGCGGGACCTATATCTATCCTCCCAAGCCATCTATGCGTATCATCACGGATATTTTTGAATGGTGCAGCAGGGAAATACCTAAATGGAATACCATATCCATCTCCGGTTATCATATCAGGGAGGCAGGAAGCACAGCTGTACAGGAGATAGCTTTCACGCTGAGCAATGGTAAAGCTTATGTTGAAGCAGCTTTAAAAAAAGGACTTGACATCAATGTGTTCGGCAAAAGACTTTCTTTCTTTTTCAATGCGCATAATAATCTTTTCGAGGAAGTGGCTAAGTTCCGTGCCGCCCGCAAAATGTGGGCACAGATCATGAAGGACCTTGGCGCTACGGATCCAAAAGCAATGATGCTGCGCTTTCATACGCAAACGGGTGGAAGCACCCTGACCGCGCAACAACCCCATAATAATATCTCAAGGGTTACTATTCAAACCTTGGCCGCTGTATTGGGTGGGACCCAGTCTTTACATACCAATGGATTTGATGAGGCATTAAGTCTTCCAACGGAAGAAGCGGCGAGGGTGGCTTTAAGAACCCAGCAGATCGTGGCCTATGAAAGTGGGGTGGCAGATACTGCCGATCCTTTAGCGGGTTCTTATTTCATAGAGTCACTTACACAGGAGATGGAAAAATCGGCTTTGCAGCTAATGAATAAAATAGATGCGATGGGCGGCAGCGTTGCTGCTATCGAGCAGGGTTTTATTCAGAACGAGATCGCAGCGAGTGCATACGAGTACCAGCGAAAGATCGAAACCGGGGAAAAGATAATCGTCGGTGTCAATAAATATCAATTAGCAGAAGAGAACACGATCCCTGTCTTCAGGATCGATGACAGCATCCGTAACATACAGGTAGAAAAGTTATCCCGCCTGCGAACAAGCCGTGATAATGCCAAGTGTGACCAGCTCTTACAGCTCCTTAATGACAAAGCATCCGGTGATGAAAATATTATGCCAACGGTGGTTGAAGCCGTGGAGAACAAATGCAGCCTCGGAGAGATCGCTGATACGCTGCGGGAAGTTTTTGGCGAATATAAATAGTCCATTTAGGAAGCAGCACCGGGTAGCTATCCGGTTTGGAATCATAAGGCTTTACCACAGATAGCACAGATGAAATACACACAGATTTACTCAGTGTTAACTGCGGTAAAATTAATTATACCATTACCCTATTTTACAACGATCCCTTTGGGATCCCTCACAAACAGGTAGGCGTCGCTTTCAACAAAATCGTTCACCTGTATCTCCAACCCCCAGGGCTTTCCATTCTTTAAAGAGAATTTCGCCGGATAGATACCATATCCAATATTTGAATAGGTTATCCTGAACTCATTGTTGTCCATGTATTCCATGTATCCGACAAGGTCGGGATGACGCTGGAACCTGCAAAGGAGATTATCGCCATTCTTAGATATGGTTATCCTGCCATAAATAGTGTTGTAATAATTTCCTGTGAACTCATCCATTTTTATTGAGGGTATGTTCTTTTTATCTACCCGGGCACGAAGCGTAGCTAAGGAATCATCTGTTTCTTTTTTTCCCTGCACAAAAAAGCCCCATTGGAACTGGCTCCTGTCTGTATAAGGAACACCGAGATAAGCATCCAGCACCTGGTAACGGAGTGCCTCAAAAAAACTCTGGTTATCATTATTGGTGAGGATCGAAATACCTAACTTCTCTTCGGGCACAAAGCAAACGTTGGTAACATGACCAAAAGCGCCTCCTGTATGCCAATACACCTGCCTTGCATTATAATCTGTTGAATACACACCAAGACCGTATCCACGGAAATGGGTGGGATAGAATGCGGACCGACGGCTACCGGTAAGGATATTAATATCCCGGGTCTTTTGAAGTACGGGCCAGGGAATGACCTGCCTGCCTTCATAACGACCACTGTCGAGTTGCAGCATCAGCCATTTTCCAAGGTCTTTGACATTACTCACCATGCTGGTGGCCGGACCGAGATTATCTACATTATCAAATGGGATCGTCGTAAGAGGACCGTACTGGTTATTGTGCGGTTGCGCCACATTAGAACGCA
>DATLCB010000168.1:0-11350 GCA_035526625.1 Chitinophagaceae bacterium | reverse complement strand
CTGTTCTCGAATTGAAAGGAAGAGTTTCGGGACTTTTGTTGCAACGTTATGAAGAGTTAATGAACTCATCTTATTTTATTCCCTGCGAAAAAATAATCCATACAGTAAAGGATATTGCGTGGAAAAGCTGGAAAGAAAGACTACTGGCAGAGCGCCTGATACGGAAAGCTAAAGTTGTTGAGGGCTTATTAGAACAAACCAATTATCACTGGGAAGAGACATTCTGGTGGGTGCTGGCAAAAAATTTTGGGGCCACTGTCAATGCAACAGCTTTTGAGGCTATAGCCCGTTCCGTTCCGGTAAAGCTGATGGCAAAACACAGATCGCAGATACACCAGCTCGAGGCTTTATTACTGGGACAGGCAGGGTTATTGAATGGAAGCTTTGAAGAGGATTACCCCCAGCTCTTACAAAAGGAGTATCAATTCCTGCGGGACAAGTATAAGCTGACACCGATCCATCATCCTATCCATTTTCTGCGGATGAGACCTGGCAATTTTCCGACGATACGCCTGGCGCAGTTGGCGATCCTGTTGCAGCACTCTCAAAGCTTATTCTCTAAAACCAGGGAGATCAGTTACGCAAAGGATATCCACCGGTTATTTGATGTTACGGCTAATGATTACTGGCATTATCATTACCGTTTTGATGAGGCGTCTGCCTTTAAAAAGAAAAACCTTGGTAAGGGAATGATCGATACACTCATCATCAATACGGTCTGTCCAGTACTCTTTGCCTATGGAACTTATCACGGAGAGCAGGCCTATAAGGATAAAGCGGTGAAATGGCTGGAGGAGACTGCTGCTGAAAACAATAATATCACAAAAGGCTTTCAGCAATTGGGCATTGAAAACAAAAATGCTTCCGACAGCCAGGCGCTGATAGAATTGAAGAATGAGTATTGCGGGAACAAGAGATGTTTGGAATGTGGGGTGGGGAATGCGCTATTGAGAAATTAGCCAGGAATTGGCAAATGAGCTTTATCTATTAATTCTAAAATATGCAATATAACTGAAGATAATTCTTCTCTGTCTTCTGTATCTAGATTTTCATAAATCATCTTTAATGTTAGATAATTATAAAAGTCGTCAATTAATTCTTTGATTTTAGCATCTGTGTCACTATTTCTCTCAATTAGAAAAATTAAAGTGGGTATTACTGTACTGTTGATAGTTTGATTAATCTCTTTACTATACTCTTTATCGTGCAAACCGATATAACCTGTCTTTTCATTTTTGTCTAATTTCTTAACAAGCTGATATTTTTTTAAGCTTTCAATTTTTGAATTATTAATTGGCACTACATCGGCATTTGCCCATCCACCCCAATCCACTTTCACTTCAATATCCGGGTGCAGACTTAATTGAACGGGACAGGTATTGCCGGTATTACGCATGATGGCTTTTGTCTTTTCATCAATATCCTTTAATGCATCCGGGATATGAAAGCTTAGCTCAATACCACCTACCCGCCGCGGCTCCTGTTTCATGATCTTTAATACCTCCACTTTTATATCGTCCAGGTCAAAGCCCATGCTACGGGCTTTGATACCCATCACTGTTAGCATGCAGGTGGCAAGGCTCGTCGCCATTAAGTCCGTAGGAGAGAACCTTTCTCCTTTACCGTGGTTGTCAGGTGGGGCATCTGTCTCGAATGATGAGCCGCTTTTCAAATGGGTGCAGGTGGTTCTTAACCCACCATTGTATACTACTGTAGAGGTCATTATCAATAATTTGCCCTAAATTTACGTTATTAACCAGGACGGTAAAAAGTAGAAGAGAACGGGGTCCTTGCAGCAAAACAGGTGGAAACCAAGTCCTTTGTTTTATTCTCTTTATCGCATTACTCATTTAAACCTTAGCAATAAAAATATCGTGAAGAAATCAAGTATAACCCTGTTGTTGCTATCCGTATTCGTTATGGTTTCCTCGGCCCAGGATAGTACTAAACGTAAGCCTACCAAGAGCGATAAAAAAGAAGAACGCCGGCAGCGGACCAATGAGCTGATGAAGCAGGCTGAAGAGGGAGTTTTGATTTATAATAAACAAAATATTTTTGGTCTCCAGTTCCGCACCAATGGTTACGGCGCTTTTTATGAATTGGGCCGGATGAAGACCAACCGCAAGACAAATATTTACCGGGTAGATTTCACCGAGATAAAACACCAGAAAGAAGATAAGCAACCGAACGCGGGTTTCTTATTTGGTAATCCTTTCATTTATGCCAAGATCAATTATTTCTACCAGCTTACCCTGGGCTTTGGACAACAATATATATTAGGACAAAAAGGAAATAAGAACGGGGTAGCAGTATCTGCGGTTTATAATGGCGGATTGGCGCTTGGTTTACTTCGTCCCTATTACATCGAGGTCGATGATCCCAGGGCTGCCGAACTACGTACTATTAAATATACAACCCAAGACAGTGCTTTATTCCTGGGGCAGGACATTGTAGGCGGAGCCGGTTTTGGCAAAGGCTGGAAAGAAATAAAGGTTAAACCCGGTGCTTATGCTAAAGCAGCCTTGCGATTCGACTATGGCCGTTTCAATGAAATGGTATCCGGTATCGAAGTGGGAATAAGCGGAGAATTCTATGCCAGCAAGATCCCCCAGATGGTCGATCAAAAAGAAAAGCAATTCTTTTTCCAGGGATATATAGCCATCCTGTTCGGAAAAAGAAAGTAAGGGATCATTTTTTCATTTCTTTCCATGCATTGATAAGCCCATTGGTGGAACTGTCATGGTTACTAACCGGCTCGTCATTCTCCAATTCCGGTAATACCTTACCTGCCAATTGTTTTCCCAGTTCCACTCCCCACTGATCAAAACTGTAAATATTCCAGATCAATCCCTGCACTAATATTTTGTGTTCGTAGAGTGCGATCAATTCACCCAAAGTAAAAGGAGTTATCTTTTTAACCAGGAAAGAATTGGTCGGCCTGTTACCGGTGAACACTTTGTAAGGAAGTAATTTCGATATCTGTTCGGTGGTCAACCCGGCTTTCTCCAGTTCCTTTTGAGCTTCTTCTTCGGTTTTCCCATTCATCAGCGCTTCCGTCTGCGCAAAAAAATTACTAAGCAATTTTACATGATGATCACCCATAGCATGATGGCTCCTGGCGGGCGCAATAAAGTCGCATGGGATCAATGAAGTGCCCTGGTGTAGCAATTGATAAAATGCATGCTGACCATTAGTGCCTGGCTCTCCCCATATCACAGGACCCGTAGCATATTCCACCGTTTCGCCGTTGCGATCAATGCTCTTACCATTGCTTTCCATGTTACCCTGCTGGAGATAAGCAGCAAAACGATGCAGGTATTGATCATAAGGAAGTATGGCTTCCGATCTTGATCCAAAAAAACTGGTATACCATATCCCTATCAAAGCCATGATTACGGGAATGTTCTTTTCAAAATTTTCTGTGCTGAAGTGTTTGTCTGCCTGGTGTGCTCCTTTTAACAGCTCTTCAAAATTCTTATAACCAATGGTCAACGCTATGGAAAGACCAATAGAGCTCCAGAGTGAATATCGTCCGCCAACCCAATCCCAGAATTCAAACATATTCTTCTTATCTATACCAAAACTGGTCACTTCCTTTTCGTTTGTGCTGAGTGCCACAAAATGTTTGGCGATATGTTTTTTATGCCTTGCCTTTTCAAGGAACCATTCCCGCGCCGTATGCGCATTGGTCATCGTTTCCTGGGTGGTAAATGTTTTGGAAGCCACCAGGAACAAGGTTCTCTCAGCTTCCACTTTTTTTAATGTCTCAGCAATATGCGTTGCATCTACATTAGATACAAAATATGTTTCGATCCCTTTCTTCCAATACGGTTTTAGTGCTTCAGTCACCATCAAAGGCCCGAGGTCGCTGCCGCCGATACCTATATTGACGATATATTTTATTTTTTTTCCGGTATAACCTCTCATTTCTCCATGGTGCACTGCTTCACAGAATTTTTCCATTTTCTTCCATACTTTCTTTATAGCAGGCATCACATCTTTCCCGCCTGTAAAAGCAGGTTCACCTGAAAAATTCCGGAGAGCGGTATGCAGTACAGCCCTACCTTCTGTTTCATTCACCGGATCTCCACTTAGCACTGATGCTATCCCTTCTTTTACTTTGCATTCTTTAGCCAGTTGCAAAAGGAGCGACAGTGTTGTATCTGTCAGTCTGTTCTTAGAGTAATCGAAGGCGATATCGGTGATACACAAAGAATATTTTTTGAAACGATCGGGGTCCTTCCTGAAAAGTTCCTTCATATGGACCTCTTTCATGTCCGCCGCATGCTTTTGCAATTGCTGCCAGGCTTTGGTCGTTGTGGGGTTTATCTTTGGAAACATAGTTATTTGCTACAAGAGGTTGAAAGTTTCAATGGTTTTAGCCACCATTCCAGGGTTGATATCCAGGTGCAACACTAACCTTATCCTGTTGGGTGAAATGGCATAACCCAAAATATCCTGCTCTTTTAGTTTGGCAACCAGTTCCGGGGCACTCATTCCATCTTTGAGTTCAAAGATGATAATATTCGTTTCAACCGGCAATACCATTTCCACGAACTCTCTTGCGGCGATCGCATCAGCGATCTGTTTTGCGTGTACATGATCTTCGTTGAGACGTTCAATATTATTTTGCAAAGCGAAAATGCCGGCTGCGGCCATAAAACCCGCCTGCCGCATCCCCCCACCAAAAACTTTTCTTACTCTTCTTCCTTTTTTTATGAATTCTTTTTTGCCAAGTAAAACACTTCCTACCGGGCATCCCAGGCTCTTGCTCAGGCAAACGGAGATACTGTCAAAGGTTTCGCCATATTGTTTCGGACTTTCTTTTTTTGCAACGATAGCATTCCACACCCTTGCCCCATCAAGATGAAAGGCAAGTCCTTTTTCTTTACAAAGAGTTTGGACCTTTTTCATCTCTGCCATCTCATAGCAGCTGCCGCCACCGCGGTTGGAAGTATTTTCGAGTGATACTAATCTTGAATTGGGACGATGTACATCATCCGGCTGAATAGCCGTCTCCACCTGTTCAGAAGTGATTCTTCCCCTGTCACCGTGCAACAATTTTACCGAGGCACCGGAATTAAAAGCGATACCGCCGCCTTCATATTGATAGATATGGGAGGTTTCATCACAGATCACTTCATCGCCTGGTTGAGTATGGCATTTGATGGCGATCTGGTTGGTCATAGTGCCCGAAGGACAGAATAGTCCGGCTTCCATACCAAACATGCCAGCACACATGCTTTCGAGTTCATTAATAGAAGGGTCTTCTCCAAATACATCATCACCCACTTTTGCTTTCATCATGGCCTCCTGCATAGGGGGGGTAGGCCTGGTGACTGTATCTGATCTGAAGTCAATGATCATCCGCTTATTTTCCTGCAATATACTCCGTTCGCTCCTTAAATTATGCAGTTGGCGAAGCGATAAAGGCTGTTTTGACACCTGTTTTAATATCTTTCCGGCCATGAGCAAACACCAGTTATTGACGCAGGTTCTGACCATATTAAGTGCCACCACTTTATTTGGGTTTGCGATCTTTCTTCTTTCAATTTATAACAGGCTTTTCTCAGGTATCAGGAATGTTTGGGTTCGCAAGAACCTGTCTACACTTTCCATTGCATTGGTGGCCATGCTCGGTATCCTTGCTCTGCAATCACCGGAATTATTATCCAAAGTATCTACCAATGGTGTCATTGGTCTTGTGCTCAAGGAAATGCTGAAGCTGACGATCATTACTTTATTTGTATTTAATGTCGTGTGGCTTGTCAACCGGATCCCTGGAGTTAAGGGAATGTCTTTTATAAAGCATCATGCTGTTATCATTTTAGCGATAGTGACCTCGGCCATTTTAGTTTATGGTGTTATATATTATGTTGATAACGGGATGAAACTGGATGCGAATTTTCACCGGTATCTTTTGTATGCCTACTTTAATTCTGTATGTACCGGTCTTGTGTATACGGCTGTGAATTATGTGGAACTGGACAGAAAAAGAAAATTGAATGAGAAGGAATTGGAGGTTACCAAGTTAATGGCATTAAAAACAAAAGCAGAACTGGAAGCGCTCCATTCCAAGATCAATCCCCACTTTTTATATAATGCATTGAACTCGATTGCCGACCTCTCCATAACTGATGGGAAGAAAGCCAGAAAGATGACCGTGGCGCTCGCGGACCTTTTTCGGTACAGTATCAATTACAGCGATCATAATTATTCTTCTGTAAAAGATGAAGTGGATATGGCTGAGGTCTACCTGCAAATTGAAAAAATAAGATTTGAGGACCAGCTTAATTACTCTCTTAAAATGGAGGAGGGTTTAAATCATTACCTGGTGCCAAGGTTTTTATTGCAGCCTGTAGTGGAGAACGCAGTGAAGCATGGCTTGAAAGCTACTGGGAAGATGACGGAGATCTTCATTGAAGTAAAAAGGTATAACCAGGGTCTTCAAATATTCGTCGCTGACAATGGACCAGCTTTCCCCGCAGAGTTGATACCTGGTTACGGGGTAAAAAGCATGTATGATAAACTGGATCTACTTTTTCCCGGTCAGTACGAAGTTCATTTTAAAAATGAACCCCTTAAACAGGTTATCATATTCATCCATAAACTAATGAAAGATGAGCCAGTTGTTTAAAGCGATCATCATAGACGATGAACCTGCTGCCCGGCGCCTGATGAAGAGCCTGTTGGAGGAGCATACATCAGTAGTGGAGATCATCGGTGAAGCAGGCAATGGGGTAGAAGCGCTTGAGAAGATCGAATCACTTTTACCTGATCTTATTTTCCTTGATATACAGATGCCAGACCTCACCGGGTTTGAAGTGATCGAAAAACTTCAGCATAAGCCAAACATAATATTCACTACAGCGTATGAACAATATGCGATCAAGGCTTTTGAAACTTTTTCCATTGATTATCTTCTTAAGCCAATAAAAGAAGAAAGGTTGGCGCAGAGCATCGCCAAACTTAAGCAGTTCGGAAAAGCGGGGCTCACGATAGATGTGCGTGGACTGCAGCAAATGATCCAGCAGTTAAAAGCGCCGGTCAAAGCAACCGCACTCACCGTTAAATCAGGGGACAGGATCAACCTGCTTAAATTTGAGAACATCTGTTATCTCGAGGCCCAGGATAAATATGTTTTTATTCATACATCGGATGGTCAGAAGCACCTTACCGATCAGACCCTTACTCACCTGGAAGAAAAACTTCCGCCTGAATTTTACAGGGTCCAGAAATCTTTTATTATCAATAAGGAGATGATAAAGGAAATGCATAAACACTTCAACGGGCGCTTTCTCTTTACTATGGATGATAAAAACACTACCAAGATCACTTCAGGCAGGACCTACCATGAGGCCATCAAGGCAGAGTTTGGGCTGTAAAAAAGTGAATGGGAGACGTCAAAAGTGAAACGGTTTGACTTTTGACTTTTCCCGTTTGACCTGTAATTTCCATCTAACCCAATTTTCCACCATCCATAATTAAAACCAGGCAAGCTGTAACCAGTTTCTCCCTCTTGCGTCACAGGTTGGTAATCCCGAACGGCCGATTATCCCTGAAATAGGCCGTTTAATTTAAAACATTGTTCTATGTTATACAAAGTACTGAATTTTGTCCTGTAATGAATATGAACAAGTACATAAACTAGTAGATAAAAACAATAAAATGAAAAAGATCTTAACCTTAATCCTGATTGCTTTTTTTGCCTTATCCATTGATAGCCAGGCGCAAAAAGGAAATGGGAAAGTAAATGGGACCGTGATAGACGGAAACACCAAAACCATCGAGTCGGCTACAATTACCTTACTTAGAGCTAAAGATTCCTCAGTAGCTAAAATGTCAGTTGCCGATAAGACCGGTCGCTTCAGTTTTGAAGGCGTGGAAGAAGGTAAGTACATCGTCTCCATATCTGCGGTTGGTCATACCAAGGGTTTCTCAGAAACTTTTGAAGTAAATGCCAGCAATAGCCAGGTTAGTTTAAAGACGATCGAATTGGTGCCTGCCGCTAAAAACCTTGGAGCTGTTACAGTAAACGCTAAAAAGCCCTTGATCGAGCAAAAGCTAGACAGGACCATTGTAAATGTGGAGGCATCTGTTACCAACGTAGGTAACTCGGCTCTTGAAGTGCTTGAAAAGTCTCCGGGCATTACGGTAGATAAAGATGGTAACATAAGCCTGAAAGGAAAACAAGGTGTAATTGTAATGATCGATGGTCGTCCCAGCTATCTCAGCGGACCTGATCTTGCCAATATGCTCAGAAGTATGAGTGCAAGTCAGCTCGAGCAGATCGAGATCATGACAAACCCACCTGCTAAATACGATGCAGCGGGCAACTCTGGTATCATCAACATCAAAACAAAAAAGAACAAGCAGTTTGGTTATAACGGAAGCCTCACAGCGGGTTATACCCAGGGTCGTTATGCAAGATTCAACGAAAGCGGGAACTTTAATTACCGTAATGGTAAAGTGAATGTGTTTACAAGTTTAAGTCACAACCGTAACCACAGGGGAGAGGACCTGCTGATCACCCGTAATTTCAGGGATGCCAATACAAAAGACCTTATCTCCATATTTGACCAGGATACAAGAATGGAGAATGAGCGGCATTTTTATAGCGCTAAGGTTGGACTGGATTATTTCGCCAGCAAGAAAACAACGTTGGGATTTGTAGTGAGTGGTTTTTACAATCCCAGTACCTGGACAAGTATCACGAACACGGATATCTATAGTCCGAACAATGTATTGACCAGCCAGGCAAAAAGCTATACGCAGAATATTGAGAAATGGAAAAACTTCAGCGGCAACTTTAATCTCCGTACTGTGCTCGATTCAGCAGGCCAGGAGATAATGGCCGACCTGGATTATATACAATACCGTTCTACCAGCAAGCAACCGCTTATCAGTTCTTATTATGATAATAGGGGGAACCTTACAAAAAGAGATTCGCTGAATGGCGATCTGCCACAGGATATCACGATCTATAGTGGTAAAGTAGATTATACGTTGCCTTTAAAGAAAGGCGCTAAGTTTGAAGCTGGCATCAAAGGAAGCTATGTGAAAACGGACAATAATGCCAACTACGATAGTGTGAAGAACGGCCAGGTCGTACATGATTATAACCGTAGTAATCATTTCCTGTATGAAGAGAATGTAAATGCAGCGTATTTGAACTATAGCAGGCCACTGGGTAAAAAATGGAGCGGGCAGTTTGGTCTTCGCATGGAGAACACTAACGTAACAGGTGACCAGTTAACAACCGGTATCCAGTTCAAAAGAAATTACACGCAACTGTTCCCTACTGCTTACCTGCAGTATACAGCCGATAAAAAGAATTCCTTTGTGATCAATTATGGAAGGAGGATCAACCGCCCTGATTACGAGGACCTGAACCCTTTTATTCATTTTCTTGACCGTTATACTTTCGAGCAGGGTAATCCTAACCTGAAACCACAATTCAGTCATAACATTGAACTGAAACATACGTATGATAATTTTCTGACCACCACGCTGAATTACAGCAAGACCACGGATATCATTCAGCAGGTACTGGAGCAGAATGAGCTCAACAATGAGACCTTTATCAAGAAAGCAAATATTGCCAGCCGCAACCAGTTTGGTATAGCAGTAAATGCGTATAAAGAGATCACTAAATGGTGGAGTGGAAATGTGTATGTAAATGTTTCCGACAACCGTTTCAAAGGCGTGGTCAATAATGAATATATATCCACTGGTCTTGTAATGACCATGGTGCAGATGCAGCAGCAATTCAAATGGGGAAAAGGCTGGGGAGCTGAAGTAAGCGGTGTCTATCGTGGCAAATCATTGGAAGGAGTCATTTTCATTCAACCTATCAAACAAGTGAATGTTGGTTTCAGTAAGCAGGTGATGAAAGGAAAAGGAAGCGTGAGGTTAAACTTCCGCGACATATTTGCAGGAGCTGTTTTCACAGGATACAGCAAGTATAGCAATGTAGACGCAACCTTTAAAAATATAAATGACAGCCGTGCGGTAAGCATGTCTTTCACCTGGAGATTCAATAAAGGAAAACTGAAAGCGGGAAGTGGTAAGAAAGAAGGTGGCGCAACAGATGAGCAGGGAAGGGTGAACGCAGGTAATTAGAATAAGAAATCAGAAATAAGTCCGAAGGACTCCTTCGGAGGAATCAGGAATCAGGAATCAGGAAGTAAGAGAAAGGCGACTTTTTCATTCCTGATTCCTGATTTGATTTTCTAATGTTAATGCTCCTTTAACATAGCCGTTAGTGATAGAAGGATTTTTGCCGTTGGTGTATCGGTAAGTAATAGTTACCCTTCGTCATGCGAAGTACGAAACTTGTCATAATTCTGTAAAAAAGCTTGTTTTTCAACTGCATCTTGTGCTAATTATTAACTAACCATAGCCATGATCATGAGAAAATATTTTACACTCTGCACATTACTATTAGTCCTGGCCCTCCAGTTAACGGCACAAGATAAAAATGGGAAAATCTCAGGTGTTGTAGTCGACGCCTCGAATAATCCCCTGGTATCAGCCACTATTTCTCTTTTGAAAGCGGACAATGCTTCGCTTTTAAAAACCACCCTGAGTGGTAAAGACGGGAAATATGAATTCGCCGGTATCGCGGACGGCCAGTACCTGGTACAGGTAACTTCTACAGGCCTCGAAAAAAAGACAAGTAAGGTGATAACGATCAATGCAAGCCAGAACAGTTTCCTGGCCGATGCTATTGTGATGCAACCCGTTTCTAAAAACCTGGGGGAAGTAACGGTCACCTCTAAAAAACCTTTTATTGAAACCAAGATCGATAAAACGATTGTGAACGTGGAAGCATCGCCTACGAGTGCCGGTGCTACCGCTTTGGAAATATTGGAGAAATCACCCGGCGTAACAGTGGACAACGATGGTAATATCAGTCTGAAAGGCAAGCAGGGCGTTATCATCATGATGGATGGAAAGCCAACTTATCTTTCTCCCGCTGATCTCTCTAACCTATTAAAGAATACACCTGCCTCTGCTCTTGAGCAGATCGAGATCATGACCAACCCTTCAGCAAGATTTGATGCGACGGGCAACTCTGGTGTGATTAATATCAAGACAAAAAAGGGGAAGAATCCCGGGTTTAACGGAAGTGTGATGGTGGGTATCACATCGAGCATTTATAAACCTGATGATAAAGTTTATTTTATACCCAAATCACAGAACAGTATCAATTTCAACTGGCGGAAGAATAAAATAAATTTCTTTGGCAACTATAACCCTAATTATTTCAGGGGGCGGAATACGATGAACCTTGAAAGTAAGTTCCTGGACGAGAATATGAACATAACGGGCTATAATATTACCGAAA
>DATLCB010000167.1:0-6501 GCA_035526625.1 Chitinophagaceae bacterium | reverse complement strand
CTATCCCTGACAGTGCTATCAAAATTCAAGACAAAGAGATAGCAGACTATATCAGCAAACACAAAGAGGAGTTTAAGCAACCCGAAAGCCGCAGCATTAGCTATGTTACCTTTAATGCATCACCAAGCAAAACAGATACAGCAACAACAAAAGAACAGGTTGCCAAATTAGTTGATGGATTTAAGAACGCACCCGATGTAAAAGCCTTTTTAGACAGGGAGGGTTCTGATCTGGAGTATACCGGAAATTTTGTTCGTGCAGCTGATATGCAGCAAGCCAATAAGGATACTTTATTAAAGATCCCCGTTGGAGGTGTTTATGGCCCTTATCTTGACAATACACATTTTGTGACTGCCAAAATGATCGAAAGCAGGATGGCTCCCGACTCTGTAACGGTTCGTCATATCTTGGTGAAAACGGCAGATCAAAATCCACAAACAGGCGCTCTTACACAAACAAGAGATACCGCCGAAGCAAGAAAATTCATCAATGATAGCGTCATCGCCTTGATCAACCGCGGAGTTCCATTCGATTCTGTTTGTAGAAAATATTCCGATGACGGGGGCAGCAAGGATAGCGGAGGAGTTTATAAAAATATTCAATGGGGCAAAATGGTTCCTGGTTTCAACGATTTTATATTTACAAACGGACCAGGTTCAAAAGGAGTAGCCTACACAGAATTCGGCTTTCACTATATAGAAGTGTTGCAGCATTTTGGCGCAGCAGATAACCGGATCGTTAAGTTTGCCTTTCTTGCAAGAAAGATAGAACCGAGTCCCGAAACAGATAACAATGCGAGCAATGAGGCAAACCAATTCGCAGGCGACAGCCGCGATATCAAATCGTTTGATGACAATTACGAAAAGAACTTAAAACCAAAAGGTATTAATAAAGGGATCGCCAGTGTCAGTCGCAAGGACGGACAGATCATGGGGGTTGGATTTGACCGGAATTTTGTAAGAAGTATCTATGAGGCAAAGCTTGGCCAGGTATTAAAACCGGAGAAGATCGAAGACAAGTATGTAGTGGCTGTCATTACAGAAGTTCTGAAGGAAGGAACCATGTCGGTTGCCAAAGCCAGAACTGCGGTGGAAGGAGCATTAAGAAATAAAAAGAAAGCCGCCATACTGAAACAAAAGGTAGGGACCGTAACTACCCTTGAAGCTGCCGCAAGTGCATGGGGTGGAAAACAAATTGAAACCATCGACAGTGTTCGCATCAGTGGGGGATCGAACAGCCTGGGTTATGAACCCCGTGTAATAGGTGCTGTGTTTAATCCTGCCAATAAAGGAAAAGTGATACCAGAAGCGCTGGAAGGACAAAGTGCCGTATATGTTGTGAGGGTAGATAATATTTCTACTACCGCAGTAATGGCGGGCAGTGTAGCCGAGCAACGCAAACAAATGATCGATCAAAGGAAGAACAGCAATAACCCCTTTGAGGCACTTAAGAAAATGGCCTCTATAAAGGATAAACGCACTGACCGCTATTAATTTATTTAAAGGATCAAACTTATGGCCCTGTAGTAAAGCTACAGGGCTTTGTTTTTGCTGATGTCGCAAACAAAGGGTCGTGGAGGTTGCTAACTTTGCCTGAGATTATGTCAGAACCCATTATTAATAAAGTAGCCGAAAGCGGACTGGTTACCATTGACCTGGAAACATGGTATCCGGCAGGGGAGACCGTGGTATTTGATCTGAAGGATCATTTATTCATGGGTATGATCTTAAAAGAAAAGGATTTCCGAGAAGGGTTAAAAACAATTGACTGGACTAAATTCCAGGGAAAAAACGTAGCGCTTACCTGTTCGGTGGATGCCATCATTCCGGTATGGGCCTGGATGCTTGCTGCCAGCTATCTACAACCTGTGGCAAAAGATATGGTAATGGGCGACGAGAAGGAATTGCACAAACGAATATTCCTCAAAAACCTTGCATCGATAGATCCCGGAGAATATACCGATAAGAGAGTGGTGATAAAAGGTTGCGGCGAAACCCCGATCGCAGATTATGTATATATGGAGATCACGAAACTATTAAGACCCGTGGTCAAAAGCATTATGTACGGTGAGCCCTGTAGTACGGTCCCCATATTTAAAAGACCAGCTTCTAAATAGATCATTAAAACCACCCTCTCTTTCTGAATCCTATCAGCATACCGATAGGAACTAATAGCATCAGGGCAACAGCAGTATAAAATCCCCATTCCTGGTGAAAGAAGTTGACATTAGCGTCAAAGTTCATCCCGAAAATTCCACCGATGACTGTCGCGGGGGCCAGGAGGCAGGTCACGATCGCCATCACTTTCATTACCTCATTCATCTTCAGGTTTACGTTGTTGATGTGCAGGTCCTGTATGCTTACCATTATATCCCGGTAATTCTCCACCAGATCAATAGCCTGCACGATATGGTCGTACACATCTTTATAATATTTGCTGTGCCGGTCCTCGAGCAACTCACTCTCGCTGCGGAGAAAACCATTCACTACCTCCCTGACAGGAGAAAAATTCCTTTTCAGCACGATAAGTTCTTTTCGAAGCCGGGTGATATTGGCCAAAGCTCTTGGATTATTTCCGCGGGCCACTTCTTCTTCCACCTGTTCTATCCTTTCACCCAACTTTTCCATCACGATAAAATAGTGATCCACGATCATATCAAGAAGTGAATAACAAAGAAGATCGGCTCCCCGCTGCCTTATTTTAGAGCCCGGCATTCTTAATTTTTCTCTCAGCGAATTAAAGACATCCCTGCGTGCATCTTCCTGGAAACTTATGACCACATCTTTCGCCAGTATTATACTTATTTGTTCCTGCTCTACTGCATCTTTCTCGCTGTTATAATAGAGCATGTTCAACAGGCAAAAGATACTGTTATCGGCCTCATCAAGTTTGGGACGCTGGTTGATGCTCAATATATCTTCAATCACAAGTGGGTGTACGTCAAAAGAGGAGCAAATACTTTCCACATCTGCCTTGCGCAAACCATCAATATTTATCCAGGTAGTATGGCCGCTTGTCTTGTATAAAAAACATTGACTAACGGAGCTCATTTTTTTTTCTTCAAGCGTATCCGCATCGTAATCGAAAACAGATACGAGCACTTCTTTTGCTTCTTCACGGTGAGGGATGATAGTTGGATTTACCGAAAGGATCTCTTTCGTCCGCCGCGTGGAAAAAAGATTAGGAAGATAGAGGTACTTAAGGTATTTGTCCGGGCGAAGCTTTTCAAAATTCATATAGGGAAAGTTAAGAAAACTATTTCAGTGAAGTTTGGGCAGGAACATTTGTTTTGAATACTACCTATTCTCATAACTTCTCATATAGCTTTCGCAGCTTCTCGCGGGTCATCTGTTTTTCCCAATCTTTTCCAAGTGCATTTTCCCACAGAGGTTTCATACCGAGCGAAACATCGATCATTTTATCAAAATCGTCATTACTCAAACCTTTGCAGATACCAGCAGGGATCTCGATATTATTTTTCTCCACCATGTATTTGAACTCTTTTACCCCGGCAGGATAATATTCTTCAAGTTGATTCATTACGATACAGTTGCCTATGCCATGTTTGGTGCCGAGCAAATAACTAAGACCATAACTTACCGCATGCGCCACACCTACCTGAGAATAAGCAATGCTCATTCCGCCGGCATAAGAAGCCATCATCAGTTTATCATCAGCGTCGGAAGTCCAATCCTTGCTATGTACAAATACATCACGGCACAACTGCAAAGCCTTTTCTCCATAACTCTTGCTGAATTCATTTAAATAGGTGCCTTCCAAACTTTCAATACAGTGAATATAACAATCCATGCCTGTGTAAAAGCGCTGATTCGCCGGAGCGCCGGCAGTAAGTTCTGGATCCAATACGATCTGGTCAAATGGTGTAAAGTCAGAATTCATGCCCAGTTTTTTTGTGGGCCCTGTTAATACGGTTGTTCTTGATACCTCCGCACCCGTACCGCTTAGCGTAGGAATCCCTACTTTAAATACACCTGGATATTTTACAAGATCCCAACCCTGGTAATCAGCAGAGGACCCGGGATTGTTCATCATCAAAGAAACAGCCTTGGCAAGGTCCATGGCAGAGCCACCACCGATACCAATCACACCGCTTACCTGGCCAAATTGTTCTTTGATCTCTTGTGCCAGCTTATCCACGTAACTTGTTTTGGGCTCATAGGTCACATCAACAAAGATGATCTTATCATTACCCCTCAGGGGTACCCGGCTGGCGAGGGGCTTTCCTTCGAAAAAGTGATCGACCAAAAATATAATTGGCTTGTTCTCTTTTCGATGAGGGGCAAGGATCTCATCAAGCTGGTTAAAAGACCCTCTTCCATAGACCACATAACCCACCATTTTGAAATTCCGGAACTTCATTTTACTGATTTTGGCAAAGTTGAAAGGAAAAATCTAAAATCTGACATCTAAAATCTACAACAGCTTAGCAGCTTTCGCAAGATCTTCGGGTGTATCGATCTCCACTCCCATATAATTTACCACTACCATTCGGAGCGGGGTCCCGTTCTCCAGGTAGCGAAGACATTCTATCTTTTCGGCGGCCTCAAGCGGGCTGACGGGCCATTGGGTAAAATTCATCAGCGCCTCTTTGCGGAAAGCATACACACCAATATGTTCATAATAAATAGTAGGATAGTTCTTATCCCTGGGATAAGGAATGCCCGACCTGCTGAAAAAAAGAGAATTCATATCCTTGTCCACAGCCACTTTCACAAAATTTGGGTCCATGATATCACCGGGGTCGGTTATCACCTGCATCATCGACGCAACTTGTACTGAAGCATCATTGAACTGTTTCAATAAATTTTCCAGCGGCTCTTTTTTTACAAAAGGAGTATCACCCTGGACATTCACAATGACGTCAACATTCATCGTCGCGGCTGCTTCAGCGATCCGATCGCTTCCACTTTCGTGTTCATTCTTACTCATTACCGCGTTGCCCCCTGCAGCGGTAATCTCTGTAAATATTATCTCACTGTCAGTAACCACGATCACTTCGTCAAACAAACCAGTCGCAACCGTTGCATCATAAGTATGGCGGATGACCGGTTTGTCTCCCAGCTGCTGCATCAGTTTGCCGGGAAAACGACTAGCCTCATACCGGGCGGGTATCATCGCAATGACAGAACTATTTTTCAATTTTCTGGAAAGGTTTTTTCAGCAATAACAAGAGATCCTCATCTTTCTCTTCAGGGTAATCTTTATCTATGCCGTAACGGATCTCTTTAGGCTCTAAAATTTTATAGGTACCCAGCAAGCGGTCCCAGATCGAGAAGATGGCGCCATAATTACTGTCTGTATAAGGTTGTTTCCAGTGATGATGCACTTTGTGCATATTGGGAGAAATAAAAATATAACTCATCGCTTTGTCCAGCCAGCGTGGCAAACTTATGTTGGCATGTTCGAATGCAGTAAAAAAAACGAGTACTGTCTGGTATATCATTACTGCATACATAGGTGCGCCGATGACAAGAATGCCCATAAAAAAGAATAGTCCGCGTATCACGCTTTCCACCGGGTGATGCCGGAGGCCAGTTGTTACATCTACATTCGTATCCGCATGGTGTACTACATGGAACCGCCAAAGCAATTTTAATTTGTGCTCAACAATATGAACAAGCCAGCCGCCAAAGAAATCAACAACCATTATTGTCAATAGAATAGTAGCAGCAACACCTGCCCCTGTCCAATGCACGAGACCAAACTGGTTGGTGATGCACCAGTCACTAAGCTTAATGATCAGTATTGCGAGGAAAGTATGGATGATAAGATGAAGAAGGGTAAGGCCGAAATTGACCGAAGCATGCCGGAGTCTTGTTTTCCTGAACCGTAATTGCAAAAGAGGTATGGAACCCTCAATGATCCAAAACAAAAGTAACCCACCCACCAGAAAGATCATTCGCTCCAGCGGGCGCTGTTCAAGTGTTTGAAAATAATTGATGAGGTTCTCCCACATGCTGAAAAGTTACGAAGGAAATGCCAAACCCATGGCTCTTGCAACAGAAGTTAATATGGTTTTATGATGTTTTTTCAGCAGGAAACTCCTTGCCACAATCAAAACAATGGTTCACTTTGTCAACGGCAATAGCATAATCACCTATAAAAAATGTAGTAATAGCGCTGATCCAGTTCATTGGTTTTCGTGGCGTACTTACAAATTCGATATTATGTGACCCGCATTGAGGACAAGTGAGCAAAACCCTGTGCTCATTCCTCAGACCTTCTAGTATCTCCCAGGCCTTTTGTGCATTTTCCTTTTCCACCATTAACTTGATACCTCCCACCGCATTAGTAAGAATGGGATCGATAGTGACCGTATTTTCATCTTTCAGCCACGAGGGGATCTCATTTTCTTCCAGCACCCCTTTGGCTATATGGGCTTCCACATAGTTCTGATACGCATTCAGCAGTACCCATTCCATATAATCTAGCTAATTTTAACGGCCGTACTCGTCTCCGTATTCATCCGCATATTTTTCA
>DATLCB010000166.1:0-2955 GCA_035526625.1 Chitinophagaceae bacterium | reverse complement strand
TGTTGACCCATATGGATTCGAACCATAAATGACTGAACCAAAATCAGTAGTGTTACCATTACACCATGGGTCAATCGGTAAATTGGAGTGCAAAAATAGGGGATAAAGACTTTTGGGCCAAAGGATTTTGAGAAGAAATAGGGTTATTGCGGCCATTAGCTGTTTGCCTTTAGCTATTAGCTTGCTTGTAAATAATTAGGAAAAAAACTCTAAAAAAAGATTTATCCCATTCTTATACCTTTTCTTCCCTATAGCTTACATTAGAAATGAAAAATTTCAAAGAACTAAAAGTTTGGCAAAGGGGCATTGATCTTGCTATCAATGGATTTAAAATTTCCAAAACATTACCTCTTGAACAGAAATTTGGCCTGGCCAACCAGATCAGCAGGGCGGGAGTTTCTATACCTTCCAATATTGCGGAAGGTAATAGTCGTACGAGTGACAAGGATAAAAACCGTTTTATTGAAATATCTCTACGATCTTGTTTTGAGATGGAGACGCAGTTGTTGATAGCGCAAAAATTAAATATAGGCGATCAGTCGTTGATAGTTGAGACTTTAGTCATTCTCGCGGAAGAAGAAAAAATGCTAAATGCATTTAGTCAAACTTTGAAATCAGCTTAAATAAACCCTATTTACGCAAATAAGCTAACAGCTAATGGCTAGTAGCTAAAGGCCTAGGTATTAACAACAACCTGGGTCAATGCGCCTTCCTTCTCCTCCCTTTCCTTCAACTCCCTTATCTTATCCAACGCTCTTGCCACCACATCACACATTATCGTATATAGAGCGCCCTGTCGCGGGTTCTCATAGATATAATCCAGGGCCTGGTCCTCGTTGGGGATCGTCATCACGGGCAAGGAAGGATTTACTTTCTCGATTCCTTCTTTTAACAAATTGATAATTTCATCTGCTGTCCTTCCTCTTAAATTTTTATCACAACGGATGATGATCTCATCAAAATGCTGGGCTGATATTTCCCCGAGTTCACGGATATCTTCATCTCTTCTGTCGCCCGTTCCACTGATGATGCCGATACGGGTAGTATAATCCAGTTTGCTTACAAAATCACAAAGCAGTTTCAACCCATGCGGGTTGTGAGCGAAATCCGCCAGCATGGTGAAATTCCTGAAATGGAAAAAATTCAAACGACCTGGTGTCAGGCTTTCCGAAGGAATAAAAGTTTGCAAACCTGTCCTGATATCTTCGATGGTTATATCCCTGAATAAATAAGTGGACAGCACAGCGGGTAAACAGTTATTGATATTATGCACCGCTTTTCCTTCATAGGTAAGAGGTATGCTCTTTACCGGCAGCACCCTTATTTTCCAGTTACCTTTCATAAGCGTAACATAGCCGTTCTCGTATACACAGGACAAGCCATTTTTCGCCGCATGTTCTTTTATTCTCGGGCTGTTCTCATTCATGCTGAATAAAGCAATATTGCAATCGAGATCGTTCTTCATTTTATAAACGAGGTCATCGTCTGCATTCAGCACGGCATAACCATGATCGAAAACAGTTTCCGGTACAACGGCCTTTAGTTTGGCCATAGCACTTAATGTATGGATACCACCCAGTCCCATGTGGTCAGCCGCTACATTGGTAACAACGGCGACCTCGCAATGCTGGAAAGCCAATCCTGACTTCAGGATGCCACCTCTGGCACATTCGAGTACCGCAAAATCAACCGTTGGATCTTTTAATACGAATTGCGAAGAGACCGGCCCGGTACAATCTCCTTTCATCATCAGTTGATTCTGGATATATACGCCGTCGCTGGTTGTATAACCTACTTTTTTACCCGCGCATTTGGCGATATGTGCAGTTAGCCTTGACGTTGTGGTTTTGCCATTGGTACCTGTTATTGCAACAATAGGTATCCTTCCCACACTTCCTCTGGGGAATAACATATCCACGACAGGTTCTGCCACATTCCTTGCTAATCCTTCTGCTGGTTCTATGTGCATCCGGAAACCGGGTGCCGCATTTACTTCGAGGATGGCGCCACCATTCTCCGCGACAGGTGTGCGAAGATCGACCGCCATTACATCAATTCCACAGATGTCAAGTCCAATGATCTTTGCGATGCGTTCAAACATGAAGATATTGGCAGGGTGTACCTCATCTGTCACATCGGTAGAAGTTCCGCCGGTGGAAAGGTTGGCGGTTGGTTTCAATAAAACCCTTTCACCTTTTTTGGGAATGGTTTCTAAAGTAATAGCCTGGTCGTCCAGCATTTTCTGTGTGAACTGATCGATCGTGATCTGCGTCAGCACTTTTTCATGACCAAAACCACGACGCGGATCTTTATTTGTTTCTTCGATAAGCCATTGGAGATTGTTCTTTCCATCACCGACAACGGAAGCAGGTGTTCTCAAGGCGGCACAAATGAACTTATTGTTGATAACAAGACAACGAAAATCGAAACCTGTGATATATCGTTCGATGATGAGGCTGCGGCTAAACATTTTCGCCGCTTCAAATGCTTTCAGCGCTTGTTCACGGGTGGTGATATTAGTGGTATTGCCTTTGCCATGATTACCATCGATCGGTTTTATCACCAGCGGGTAGCCAAACTTAGTTATTGCTTCATCCAATCCCTCTTCAGTTCTGATCACGGTTCCTCTTGGAACGGGGATCTCGGCAGCTTCCAGCAACATTTTTGTTTCTTCCTTATCACAAGCAATATCAACTGCGATATTAGAAGTAGTAGAAGCAATGGTCGCCCTTATCCTCTTCTGATTCACACCGTAGCCCAGTTGAACAAGACTTTGTTTGTTAAGCCTTATAAAAGGAATCCCTCTTTTAGCGGCTTCATCCACGATACAACCTGTAGAAGGTCCCAACCTTGTATCTTCTCTTATAATCCTGAGTTGCTGTATATCGTTGGTAAGATCATATGCAGATCCATCCACCAGGGATTGTGCAATAGCTACCGATGCCCTTGCGGCAT
>DATLCB010000165.1:0-3510 GCA_035526625.1 Chitinophagaceae bacterium | reverse complement strand
GACAGGGTGAATGTGGTAGAGGGAGTTATTGCCGATCTAACAAGAGGTCATTTCCCCAATATCTTTTCTGAAAAGGGCGGCAAAGCCCAATGGAAATATAATCGTAAAGTTGCTGTGAGAAAAACGGCCACTCACCTGGCGATCGCTGCGGTGCTGATCTGGTGGATACGAAGAAAACCTAAATTGAAAAAAAGCTGACATTTGAAGTGAATGGTAAATAGTGAATGGTGAATTCGCTCACCAGTCAGACTTTGGACTTGTCTCACGTTTGACGTTTCACGTTTTACATTACTTCATTTCAACTTTATGCATGAAAGAAAAGAAAAGCGCTGGAATTCTATTATACCGATTCCAAAAACAAGTGCTGCAGGTTTTTCTCGTTCATCCGGGGGGACCTTACTGGAAGAACAAAGATCCTGGTGCCTGGTCGATACCCAAAGGTGAGTTCAGTAATGAAGAGCCACTGGTTGCGGCAAAGCGGGAATTCCTCGAAGAAACAGGTATTGCCATCTCCGGCACATTTATCAATCTGACAACTATACAGCAAAAAAGCGGAAAATCGGTCCACGCATTTGCGATCGAAGGTGATGCTGATGCGGCTACGATCTCAAGTAACACATTCGAGATCGAATGGCCGCCGAAGTCCGGGCGTATGCAAACATTTTCTGAAGTTGATAAAGCGGAATGGTTTTCTATGGAAGAAGCTAAAGAAAAGATTCTGGAAGGGCAGGTTGCTTTGTTGATCGAGTTGGAAGAAAAAGTGAAAAGTAAATGGTGAATGGTGAATAGTGAATAGTGATCGCACTTACGTCTCACAATTCACCAATTTTCTGGAACTGTAATTGTTGCGAAGGGGAGGATCGAACTCTTGAGGAAACAAAAAAGCCTCACATTTCTGTGAAGCTTCTGCGGACCGGACGGGACTCGAACCCGCGACCTCCGCCGTGACAGGGCGGCATTCTAACCAACTGAACTACCGATCCTTGAGATTCGAGTCCTATGGACTTGAACGTTTTAAGGGACGGCAAAGATAGCCTCGAGCCGCTTTTCAGCCAAAAGTTTTTAGTGCTATTAATGAGTTCTAAAAGCAGATCCCCGGCATAGCCAGGGATCTTCAGTAAAAGCTAAGCAGGTAGTTTGTTGGCTTCGGCCTTACTGTATATAAACTTTGGTATGACTTACGGTTTAGGTAGTTTAGAACCTCCGGCAGGTTTTACAGTGATGGGAAGACTCAGGAACTCCACTCTGCGGTTATTGGCTTTTCCAACCACGGTTGTATTCTTATCGATCGGGTTACTCGCACCCTTTCCATCGGTAACAATAATATCTGCAGGTAGCCCATACTCTTTTACAAGATAGTTCTTAACTGCAGCAGCCCTGTGTTTCGATAGCTCCAGGTTCTTTGCTGGATCACCATCACTGTCGGTATGACCAATGATCTGGAAACCGGTAAGCGAATCGGCTTTCCCACGATAGTAATTGCCAATTTCCCTGAGCACACCATACGATTCAGGTCTGATCTCATCACTTCCGGCATCAAAGAGTATACCTGAGGTGACGAATTTTTTCTGCCCCGCCAATTTCTGACGTACATCAGGCGCACCAACAGCCAGGCGAATATTGGAAAGGAGAAAATAATTATCAGGATTATTATTTCCCGCATGAGCAAATGTTATCGCGTTATACTTACTGGCAGGATCGAATACTTCCTGTACATCCCATATTTTCTCTCCATTAAGATACACACGTAAGCGCTTATCCTGCCGCCAAAGCGAAATATGTGCAAAATTCAGATCAGCATTATTCCATGTCTTGTAGGCAACATCATTATTTACATCATGATTACCGCTTCTCCCCACTACCAACTTTGAATTCCCCTGGCGCACATCAACGATCGCTGGTGCGAACTGCATATGGATCGTGTGTGTCCCTTTCCAATCCACATAATGATAATAATTAGTGTACTCTTTTGGGGTCTTGAGATTAGTGATGTTCAACACAACGGGCCATTCATTCCAGTCAGTGTTCACGGCAACATCAAACTCAAGCGTAAAATTTGCAGGAAGATCATTAATGAACTCAGGATAGAAAACGCCTTTCTTTGAAACCTTCAGCCATTTACCTGGCTTGCCATTTACCGTCACCACCTCAGCGCTTGCATCTGTTTTCCAACCCAAAGGGAAATCCCCCAATTCCGCAGCCGCGAAGTTCTCCATGGCCATGATCTTTTCGCCCGGTACAAAATCATACTTACTGTTGTAAGCCAGTTGGGCTTGAACCGATAGAAGACACACTAAAAAAAGCGAGGTAAAAAATGTTTGCTTCATATAGATATTTTTTTATGCTAAAGAAAATTGTAAACCTAAGAACATGAATGTACAAAACTTCGATACTGGCCATTCACCTCAAGTATCAATTTTCGATATATAAATTGGTATAATGTATTACAGGCAAAAAGCTCAACGCGGAACGCTTAATAAATTTTTATGCCATTATGTTCAGGCGATTAAAAACTGAACAAGTCCATAGCTCCTTGCATCCGGGAGCGATACCATTCAAGCTCGTCTTCTTTTTTCTCCTGTGATAATTGCGCGATAACCGGAGCATAATTCAGCAGGTTAAATGTTTTATACGCAGTTCCGATCTCTTCTAATGCCGTACCCTTTAATCCATAACCTTCAAGGAAGCGTTGTTGTCCCTCGATAGGCAGGTCATGCAGGGCAATGGAGATATCCCAGGCAGGTCCGATCGCTGAGATACAGTCTTCCCAATCCAGGATGGCGGTGATCTTCCCGGTTTTATCAACCATCATATTCTTTAAGCGTAGATCACCATGTTGCAGGCATGGCTGTGCATCGGATCCACTCAGTTTATTTATTGTTGCTGTGATTTTTTTTATGGCGGCGGATGATAACATACGGTGCTCTTTAAGAATGCCAAGTCTTGACCGGTAATCAAGTTCTCCTTCTAAGAAATCTTTCCATTGGATATTATGGGAAAGCATATCGGACGACCAGTCGAAAAAATTGCCGTATCCATGAGTTCCGATCTTATGGATACGTGCGGCCAGTCGCCCCATTTCAAAAAGTATTTCTTTTCTATGCGGATGATCGAGGGCTACAACACCACGGACCTTTGCTGATATCATATACGGGAACGGTATGATGGTATTGCCTACTTCGATTATTTCGGGTACCGGTATTTTGCGTGCACGGGCTTTTGTTACTGCCCATTGCTCTTTTAAAAATGAATTGATCTTTTCTTTTTCTTCACTGATGCGGACAACCATCTCATTCTTTCCCGCATGCACAAGAAACACATGATTGGTAATACCACCATCCAATGCCCGGACCGTGATCTTCTTCCTTGGATAATAGTGACCAACCAGCTGAAGAACGGATCTGCGTATAATTGGGTTGGCCATTTTTTTATCTTGTGGCTTTTTCAATCGTGCATAAAGTTTTTGGCTGTCACTGATAATTGTGACAGCACTGTTCCAAAATCATGATA
>DATLCB010000164.1:0-20219 GCA_035526625.1 Chitinophagaceae bacterium | reverse complement strand
AAATATATATGTATGGGTCCATCTTCTGTACTACTATCATCGCCTGTTGTGTCGCTCCCGATGGCTATCGGGACCTCATCGTTCCGTTCGCTTTTCATCAATGTTGAACCCCTACGGGGTTCTAAATACATTCAACCATCCTTTCATTCCCCGGGATTAAAACCCCGGGCTATTTATCATTCCTGATTCCTGATTCCTGATTCATTCTTCCCGGGGTTAAAACCCCGGGCTATTTATCATTTCTGATTCCTCACTCCGCCTGGTAAACTACTTTTTCAATAGTAAGATAACAGCCGCAGTAATGATCATATTCACCAGCGCCAGCGGTATCAGCTTCTTCCATCCAAGGTTCATCAACTGATCGTAGCGGAAACGGGGAATGGTCCAGCGTATCCACAGGAATACAAACAGGAAGAAAGATATTTTTGCCATCAATACACTAAAGCTTATCACCGACATCCAGAAGGAGTTCAACCCCCAGGCTGCCTCATTCACAAAGGGAATATCATAACCACCGAAATACAGTGTTGCCATGATCGCACTGCTGATGAACATATTGATATACTCGGCAAACAGATAAAATCCCAGTTTCATAGATGAATATTCCTGGTGGTAGCCGAAATTCAATTCATTTTCTGCTTCAGGCAGGTCAAAAGGTGTACGATTACATTCTGCCAAAGCACAAACAAAGAATATCAAAAAGCCCAGTGGCTGGTAAATAATATGCCACCCATTCGCTACCTGGTTGGCTACGATCTCACTCATCTTTAAAGAACCTGTCATGAATAGTACAGCGATCAGCGCCAAGCCCATTGGCAATTCATACGACACCATTTGTGAAGCACCACGTATCGCCGCCATCAGGGAAAATTTATTATTCGATGCCCACCCGCCGATCATGATCCCGTATACTCCTACACTCACGATACTAAACACTAACAGTATGCCCATATCCACGTCGGCGACCTGCATAGGGATGACATTGCCTCCCTTGGTAACGAAAGGTGCTGCCCAGGGAATGACCGTGCTGGTAAGCAAAGCAGTTATCATAGCGAGTGCCGGTCCGAGTATAAAAAGAAATTTATTTGACGCTAATGGAATGATCTCTTCCTTGAAAAATAATTTCCCTCCATCAGCCAATGGTTGGAATATCCCAAAAGGTCCAGCCCTGTTAGGTCCTCTTCTATCCTGTAACCATGCCGCTACTTTCCTCTCGGCATAGGTAGTGTACATGGCAATGAAGAACGACAGTCCAACAATGCCGCCGATGAGCAATGCTTTCTCTAAGATCAGCCACCAGTCTATTACTAATAAAGTCATCTTCATTTAAAATTAAGTGAATGCAATGGTGAATAGTCCGTAAGAACACCCTATTCAGCGGTCACCATTCACTATTGACTATTTTCATACGTCTCACTCGTCGCCGGCCCCGGCAGTGAAGCAATATCCACCGTATTCACTTCACTAATGGAATGTATATCCATCAGCAGCTTCGGTTCACGGCCGCCCATCACTCCAGGGAGCACTTCTTTTGGTTTTTTCATTCCTTCATAATGTCCCTGCGATATCACCGAATGCCTGTTGAGCTTTGTCGGACCTTCGATCACCCAGTCGTTCACATTCTTTGTATGGAAACGACAGGTATTGCAGATCCAACCAGGTTTACCTTCATAGCTCTGCACTTCTCCCCATTCATCCTTTCTTGCAGTTACCCTCAATACATCATCACCACGCTGCCACAAGGTTACTTTGCCACAGCACTTGCTACAATTACGATGTGCGTCCACAGGTTTGGTGAACCATACCCTGTTCTTGAAACGGAAAGTTTTATCAGTTAAAGCGCCAACGGGACAAACGTCGATCATATTACCGCTAAAATCATTATCGATCGCTTTGGAGATATAGGTCGATATCTCTGCATGATCCCCGCGGTCAAGTATTCCATGAACACGGTTATCAGTTATTTGATCCGCCACATAGGTACAGCGATAACAAAGTATGCACCTTGTCATGTGCAACTGTATATAAGGTCCTATATCTTCTCTTTCGAATGTTCTTCTTTTGAATTCGTAACGGGTGCCTTCTTTGCCATGGTTATAACCAAGGTCCTGCAGGTCGCATTCGCCAGCCTGGTCGCAGATGGGGCAGTCCAGGGGATGATTGATCAATAAGAATTCAACGACCCCATTTCGTGCATCGATCACTTTTTCACTCGTAATATTCTTTACCACCATACCATCCATTACAGTGGTACGACAACTCGCCATTAGTTTGGGCATGGGTCTCGGATCCGCAGTAGAACCTGCAGCTACTTCCACCAGGCAGGTACGGCATTTACCTCCGCTTCCCTGGAGCTTGCTGTAATAGCACATCGCAGGGGGCGTCACATCACCGCCTATCTGGCGTGCTGCATTTAAGATAGTAGTACCCGGAGCCACTTCGATGGATATATTATCGATCGTGACCTTGAATTTCGCGGGTGCTTCTTTTTTTATTTCGTCAGCCATAATTATTTTTCTTAACCGCCAGAACGCAAAGTCGCTAAGTTGCGCCAAGCTTCTTTGCGATCACCGCGTCCTGGCGTCTTTGCGGTTAAACTTTATACAGGTGTTGCCACCTTTAACGGGTCAGCATACCCCGCCAACCCATAATTCCTTCTTTGTGCATCATCCGGGTTCGTGACATGCCATTCGAATTCATCCCTGAAATGACGGATCGCTGCTGCTACCGGCCATGCAGCCGCATCTCCCAGCGGACAGATCGTATTACCCTCGATCTTACGCTGGATATCCCAGAGCAGATCTATATCACTCATCCTGCCTTTTCCTGTTTCAATGTTCCAGAGGATCTTTTCCATCCAGCCTGTGCCTTCCCGGCAAGGTGAACACTGCCCGCAACTTTCATGGCGATAAAATCTTGCGAGTGTATACGTATGCCGCACCACACATTGCGTATCATCCAATACAATAAAGCCACCCGAACCCATCATCGAACCTGTTGCAAAGCCTCCATCAGCAAGGCTCTCATAGGTCATCATCCTTTTTTCGCCTTTGGCTGTCGTCAATAACAAATTGGCCGGTAAAATAGGAACAGAAGAACCGCCCGGAATACAGGCTTTTAACTTTCTGCCATTACTGATACCACCGCAATATTCATCACTGTAAATAAACTCTTCAACCGAGATGGTCATGTCTATTTCATACACACCCTGCTTCTTGATATTACCGCAGGCGCTGATCAGTTTTGTACCGGTTGATTTACCAATGCCAATTTTTGCATATTCCTCTCCTCCTTCATTAATGATCGGAACAACGGCCGCGATCGTCTCTACATTATTCACAACTGTCGGGCAATCCCACAAACCTTTTACAGCAGGGAACGGGGGTTTGATCCTTGGATTACCTCTTTTACCTTCCAGTGATTCGAGCAGTGCTGTTTCTTCACCACAGATATAAGCACCCGCGCCACGCTGTACATAGATATCACAATCAAAGCCGCTTCCTAAAATATTTTTACCTAACCATCCATTATTCTTTGCTTCTGTGATCGCCTGTTCAAGTATGTCCACGATCCATGCATATTCACCCCGTATATAGATATAAGCCCTGGTGGAGCCCAACGCATAAGAAGAAGTGATCATTCCTTCGATCAACAGGTGCGGAATGAATTCCATTAAATACCGGTCTTTAAAAGTTCCCGGCTCACTTTCATCCGCATTCACTACCAGGTAACGGGGCACTCCTTCTGGTTTGGCAAGGAAACTCCATTTCATTCCCGTTGGGAAACCTGCACCACCACGACCACGGAGCCCACTCTTCTTGACCTCTTCCGTAACCGCTTCAGGGCTCATTGTTTTCAATGCCTTCTCCACGCTGCGATACCCGCCTTCTCTGCGGTACACATCATAGAGCCTGATGTTCTCAACATGTGCTTTGTCTAATAATAATTTTCTTCCCATATTATATAGCTATTAGCCGGTAGCCATTAGCTGTTAGCCTTTTTGAATTAATTCCTCTTTCATAATTCCTGATTTCTTATTCCTGATTTTCTATTTTACCGCCTGCCTCGCAAACAACAACCACCTTTTTCCTTTCTTTACCCATACTTCAAGCACTTTCAGATGATAGGTGATATAATCACCCCCGTTCAATGAAACTGTATAATCGCCCACAAACCTTGCATGCGCCATATTGCTATTGATCACAACCTTCAAACTATCTTCTTTTATCTCCTGGTAACGGATATAACCAGTTTCCAGGTTCTTCATCATATCGGTTTTTGTTTCCACCCAACCGTTGCTGTGTCCATAACTCAGCGCCTTATCGGTTTGCTGGTTGATGGAAAGGGTATTTTTAGCTACCAGCGCCTCGTGAAATTCTTTTAATGTTGTTTCCAGCTTTGCGTCTTCCCTTACTCTTATGATCGGGGCTGGTTGCGCTCCCGCACCAATAACATTCCAACAAAAAACTATGATTACAAACCTTTTCAAGCTTTAGTTTTTTGCAGCAGCATTTCTCCTGCATTCTTCAATTATCGCATCCACTTTCTCTTTGGTCAGGTGCTCGCGGAAATTATCTCCCAACTGCATCATGGGAGCATAACCACAGGCGCCCAGACATTCCACGGTTTTCAAAGTGAACATACCATCCGTCGTGGTTTCACCGGGTTTTATTCCGAGCTTATCATGGATATATTTAATAATATTATCACTTCCGTTGAGCATGCAGGGCCCCGTCTGGCAAACCTCGAACATGTACTTACCCACCGGCTTTAGATTATACATGCTATAGAAAGTTGCCACCTCGTATACCTCGATCGGCGCCAGTTTCAATACAGAAGCAACATAGTCCATAGTTTCTGTACTCAACCATCCGCCAAATTCTTTCTGTGCAAGGTGCAATACCGGTATCACCGCACTTTTGTATTTCCCTTCCGGGTAAAACGCTATGATCCGCTCTACTTCCTTTAATGACTTATCTGAAAACTTCACACTCATTTTTGATTTTGAAATTTCTTCATCGTATGAAAATTTCCCAATTTCCCAATCCCACTTCCCCAATTACTATGCGTCCAGTTCTCCCGCAATCAGGTTCAAACTGCTCATCGTCATGATGGCATCACTCAGCATGCCCCCTTTTGTCAATTCCTCGTAAGCCTGGTAATACACAAAACAAGGCCGGCGGAAATGCAAACGATAAGGTGTCCTTCCACCATCACTTATTAAATAAAATCCAAGCTCACCATTTCCACCTTCCACTGCCTGGTACACTTCCCCTTTTGGTATCTCTGTTTCTCCCATTACAATTTTAAAGTGGTAGATGAGGGCTTCCATCTTGGTATATACATCTTCTTTCGGCGGGAGGTAGTACTCGGGCACATCGGCATGATAGACCTCTGCTTCAGCCCCTTTGAATTCCTGCACTTTCTGGTAAGCCTGTTCAATGATGCTAAGACTCTCCCACATTTCTTTCTCTCTTACCAGCCAGCGGTCATAATTATCGCCAGTGGTACCTACAGGTATATTGAATTGAAAATCTTCGTATGAAGAATAAGGAGTGTGCACTCTTACATCATAATCAACACCGGCGGCCCGCAGGTTCGGACCGGTAAAACCATAGTTCAATGCTCTTTCAGCACTGATAGCGCCCGTTCCCATTGTTCTTTCCATAAAGATCCTGTTACGCTGAAACAGGTTCTCAAATTCTTTCAACACTTTGGGATACTCGCTTAAGAACTTTTCCAGTTTCTGAAAAGCAATATCATTGAAGTTTCTTTCAAAACCTCCGATGCGGCCAATATTGGTCGTTAACCTGGCACCACACACTTCTTCATATATTTCATAAATGAGTTCGCGGTATTGCATCACATATAAAAATCCGGTGTAAGCTCCCGCATCTACCCCAACAATGGAATTACAGATCAGGTGATCCGAGATCCTTGCCAGTTCCATAATGATAACACGCAGGTAGTCCACCCGTTTCGGCGTCTTTACACCTAATAATTTTTCGCAGGTAAGATGCCAGCCCATATTATTTATCGGCGAAGAGCAATAGTTCATCCTGTCTGTCAGCGTGGTGATCTGCGCCAGCGGTCTTCTTTCCGCCAGTTTTTCAAAAGCACGGTGTATGTACCCGATGGTCTGCTCCGCGGAAACAATTCTCTCACCATCAAGTTCAAGGATATTCTGCATCACACCGTGCGTAGCCGGGTGTGTTGGCCCCAGGTTTAGCGTGGTGGTGGTCTTCTCGATCGATCCTTCCGGTAATTTGATATGTTGTTCTGACATTGTTCTCTCAATATTTCGCCGCACCGGGCTTTCAACACTTTCTCATTTCTTATTTCTGATTCGCTATTTCTGATTTTTATTACACAATGGGCCTACCCGTTTCGTCGTGTTTTTCATTCTCTGAAATGACCTCCTGCCTGTCGCGTGCTGTTTCTGTACCAAAGCCAAGTGTTCCTCCCCTTCCAAACATCTCGTCGTCTTTATCAATACGGGTGGAATCTTCCAGCGGAAATTCTTTCCTCATCGGGAAATAATCCATCTCATCGACATTCAATATCCTTTTAAGGTTAGGATGACCCACAAAATTGATCCCGTAAAAATCATAGGTCTCTCTTTCCATCCAATTAGCTGTAGAGAACAGGCCAGTTGCGGTATAGACATCCGGTTTACCGATCGCTGTAAATACTTTGAATCGAATTCGGATATTATCGGAGAGGTTATGTAAATGATAAACAACCGCCAACTCTCTTCCTTTGTCGTTTGGAAAATGAACTGCTGTCAGGTCGGTCATAAAACGGAACTTCAATTCCTCATCATCGTATAAAAAATTCAGCACTTTAAGATTTAGCTCTACAGGCGCCTCGAAAGTCAGCATACCATAAGGTTCCTCAAAATTAGAAACCTGCTCTGCGAATTTTTCAGTCAGCCGTTGCTTTATAATATCGTTGGTCAACATTTTAGCCTTTAGCTTTTAGCCTTTAGCCTTTAACTAAAGACTCAACCTTAAATAGTGCCTGCGTGGCTAATAGCTAACAGCTAATAGCCAACAACTTTATTTATTGTATTCCGTAACTTTCTAACAGAGCTTTATACTGCTCACCATTTCTTCTTCTCAGACTTTCTTTTCCTACGAGGTCCTGTATCCGCATTACACCATCGATGATAGCTTCTGGTCTTGGTGGACAGCCGGGCACATATACATCCACGGGTATTACCTGGTCAATTCCCTGCAGCACACTGTATGTATCAAATATCCCCCCGCTGCACGCACAGGCGCCAACTGCCATCACCCATCTTGGTTCTGCCATTTGCAAATACACCTGCTTTACAACCGGCCCCATTTTCTTAGCGATCGTTCCCATCACCATGAGCAGGTCGCACTGCCGCGGTGAAAAGCCCACTCTCTCCGACCCGAACCGGGCAAGATCATAATGTGAACCCATCGTTGCCATGAATTCGATACCGCAGCAGGATGTTGCGAAAGGAAGCGGCCAGATAGAATTCTTTCTTGCCAAACCGATCACACTATTGAGCTTGGTAGCAAAAAAACCCTCTCCCTGCTCACCGTCCGGCATATCAACTATGCTGATATCAGCCTCGAGCGGCTTTTGAATAAGATTATATGATACTGGACGAGCCATAATTTTTAATTTGAAAATGTAATGATTTGAACATTTGAAAAGGCCTTCTTAAGTAACAATCCTGCAACCTCAAAGTTTCATTTTCAAATCGCTTCAATCAAATCCTCTAATTGCTTAGTCTTCCCACTTCAACGCACCCTTTTTTATTATATATATAAAACCACAAAGAAAGAATCCAACAAACATTACTACAGCCCAAAAACCCGGCCAGCCCAAACCTTTAAAGTTTACGGCATAAGGATAAAAAAAGATCACTTCCACATCGAACAACACAAAAAGAATAGCGGTCAGGAAATATTTGATGGCCATCGGCTGGCGGGCATCGCCGTGGCTCTCGATACCGCTGGCAAAATTTTGCAATTTATCAGTTGTTTTTCTTTTAGGGCCGAGTAAATGCGTAACAACCGTTAAAAAAACGACCAATCCCACCGCAATAGCTACCTGTAAGGCCACCGGCAGGTAAGAACCCGCTGCTGCACTATTCAGATCCGTTTGAAGTAAATGAAACATAAGACTTTTCTGGCGGCAAAAATAAGGCTGAATGCTTGAATTTCCCTTATTAAAAAAGAGTGTGAAATCAGTTTTATAGTATACAAACCTGGGGGTTTGTCATGCATAGGTACGAGGCATCTAAAGACTTTCTTTGCCATCCTATTCCAATCTATCAGACTCCTCCTGCGTCGGAATGACAAGACTAATAAGAGTTCATGACTTGAGAATGCCGGGTGTGCTTCCGTTACGTCTTTCAATGAAAAATCCCTCACCATGACAGCAAGGGATCTTCATTGTAAAAGAAGAAAACCGAGGTATAATGGTTAGCCACCCGTATTAGTGGTAACCGCTGTCTTAGATTTCGTTGTTACAGGTTTTTTAGGAGTTGGTACCTTTGCCTTACCTGTGCCTTTTGAGGCCGCTGGCTTTGGCGCGGGTGCTTTCCTTATCTGGTCTATATAGCCTTGTATCTTCTCAGCATTAGCTGTATCAGCATCTTTCCATTTAGTAAAGAATTCAATCGCCTTTTCCTTGTTTTTGGCAGTATTGATATAATAACCCGCCAGGTATTTCACTGAGTTGATATATTCTTTCTTGAACTTGACGGTATCTTTTTCAGCGAATGCATATAGTATAAGCGCATCCGGTACGGCGATGCTGTCTCTTTTGACTGTATCAAGAATAACCGCATTTCTAAAGGCCCAATCATAACCAAACACCTGGTCAGGGAATTTTTCTCTCATGAGGAGGGCCTTTTCCCTGGATTTGCTGTTCATATCATTATTATAATAAGCATACATCAGGTCAAAATAATCGTTTATCGTAGGTGTCGGCTTGAGTGTAATTATTTTTTCGAGCAAAAGCGCCTGTTTATCATATACTTTTTTGTCTTTGAAATAAGTGATCCCTTTTTTCAGGAAATCCACTTTATCAGTAACGGTAGTATCAAGCTCTACACCCTGTACATAGTTATTATATATCTCTTCCGGTGTCCCGCCGGTCTGTGACATGATATCAGCCCTTAGTTTATGGTCGTTGGAGATATAATCTTCGGGATTCTTCTTCGCGAAGAACAGGTCACTGAATTTTTTAGCGTTCGCAAATGTAGTAGCTGCGGTTACAGAGTCACCTTTTGCTTTTTCTGCTACACCTTTCTGGTATTGAGCATCTGCAAGGAGACGATAAACTTTAGGCTTTGTCTTCTCGCCCATTGCTGCAATCACACCCTCCGCCTTTGAAGTAGCACAGGCAAAATCCTTTCGGGCCCAGCACAGCTGCGCATACAGGAATTGATCCTGGATATCTGTTACAGGTAATTTACTGTCGATATATTTTTTCAGGTAATCTTCCGCTTCTGTGAACTTGGACCTGTAAAAATTATAATAGAAAAGTTCATAGTAAGCTGCTGTGAATTTAGCGTCTTTGGTTGTAGCTTCATTCAGGTAGGCAGTTACCTGCTCCCAGTTCTTCTGTGATTCAAATAACTGAGCCAGGCGCAAACTTGCCACGGCAAAACCCGGGTTGGCTTCCAGTGCTTTTTTATAGGTAGTGAACGCTGCTCCACCACCACTGCCTTCGCCGGCTTTACGATAAGCATTACCGAGTTGCAGCAATGTCTCCGTATTTTTAGGATCTTTTGTTGCAGCATCCTCCAGCAACTTCACGGCATATTTGAAATCACCTGTTTTTGAATCCGTAATAGCACGGCCAATAGCTGTCGCAATAACAGGATCATTCCCTTTTTTATTGGCGGTCATAGTAAGGGCGGTTTCAAAATGCTGCCTCGCTTCGTTGGTCTTACCTTCCAGCAATTCTACATGACCCAAACCAACCTGGAGCAAAGGAGCCCCGTTGGTAGATTGAATTCCTTTTTCATAAATACGACGGGCGCCTGATAAGCGTGAATTCATGATCTCATCACTCTCCAGCTGTGTTTGTCCCAGCCAGTAAGTAGCATTTATATCATTAGGATTAACTGCTAACAGTTGCTCAAAAACGTTTGAGGCATTCTTGATCCTTCCCGCGTACAAGTGGTTCATCCCCTCCTGTATTGTCTGTGCTTTAACACCCGATATGAATAATAAACCGGCTGTTAAAAATGTAATCGTGGTTTTCTTCATTTTCTTCTTCTTTAAAAGTTTGTAAATATAAAGCCATTCTTACTCTTTCAGTCTGACCGGCCTGATACCGAAATTCTTTTTTGTTGGTACCAGGTAAGCCCGCCTGAAGATCAACTGTCCTGTCTCTCCGCTCATAAAGTTTGCAAACGCCGTTCCAAGTCCTCTATAGTTTTCCTTGAGTATATAAACCAAATCCCGTACCATAGGATAACGCTTAAGGTAAATGTTTGCCTGGTAAGCTTTTACATACGAACCGGGTTTATCCGTGCTTTCCAACCCGGCAATTCTTATTTTTTTCAAAAAACTCATTTGCGATGTGTCTTCCGGGTTCCCTATCCAACTTATACCAATGAAACCGATCACACCTGGATTCTTAGAGACATAATCGATAACCCCTTCGCTGCTGCGGGCAGCCATCGCATCCGGTGTGAGTGAATCTCCCCGCAACACAGAATCGATGATATATCTGACGTTACTAGTTGCTTTTATCCCGTCAAAAACAGGTATTAAATTCTTCTTAAATTTCCCGGTGAGTATCTCCCGGATGTCTTTCATGGTAAAAAGTGAGTCGGGAGCAGAAGGATGCACAATCACGGCGATAGCATCGAGCGCAATGGTCATGCTTTTAAGGTTCTTATGCAGTGTATCGGCAATGAAGTCCTTTTCGGCTTCATTCGCACTACGGGTAGCTATCACCATCCTCACCGTATCCACGGACATGTCCTTCAAACACTCCGCCTCCGGTTTATAATCCACCATGATCTTTGTTCCAGGGTGTTGCGATTCGTACACCAGGATATGTTGATCAATGATGGGCTTGAATGATTCATCAGCACTGACATGGATGGTGCCTTTATAGGCATTGTCAGGGAGTTTATCTCTTTGTTCATCGAAAGATTTACAGGAAAAGATCAACACTAAAATAAATACTGCAGCCAAACTTTTATATGAAGCATGGGGCCCAATCATCGAAAGTAATTTTTTTGGTACCCCCTGTAGATGCGCCAGCTACCATATAGCACACAAAGACCCCCAAAAAATTTTTCGAGGAGGTCTGGCTGGCCTAATCTTTCATTCAGCGCAAAATTTCCCAGCTTTCCCCTGAAAAGAAAAAACAGTCCAAGAAGGAGGATAAGAATGCCCATACCATAATCCATCAGCGATTTCATCTGGGCTACCTGCTTTCTTTTCTTTTTTTCGTACTCTTCGATCATGGATCCTTTCTTTTACAACAGTGAATTACGGCCGAAAGATCGTCCCCGGTAAATAAGCTTACCGGGGACGATCTGTACGGGCAAATTATTGAAATTTTAGTATTCAACACCAATAAATGTTACGGGTATCATATATAGTTTACAGGAACGTTAATGTACAGATATCAAGCAGGCTGGCTAGCATATTTTCGTTCTTTATCTTGGTGCTGTGTTTGATAATAAGATGCATTCTTATTTCAAATCCACAAGAATCATTGACAGGTATTGGTTAATTGGGAATTAGTTAAACAGGCATTATAGCGATAATTTACTACTCCGGCCTCATATCCAATTAACCAGTTAACCATTAACAAGCATATCTCCCCCTGCGTATCTTTGTCCGTATGAAGATCCTCATGGTTTGTCTTGGAAATATCTGCCGCAGTCCATTGGCAGAAGGCATTTTGCAGGACAAAGCTTTTAAGGCAGGTTTAACGTGGAGCATCGAAAGCGCCGGCACCAATAGTTATCATACTGGAGAACCCCCTCATATGCTTTCACAGAAAGTCGCAAAGCTCAACGGTGTTGATATCAGCAAACAAAGGGCAAGAAGATTTACCGCACAGGATTTTGAAGTATACGATAAGATCTATGCACTCGCAGAAGACGTATTGGAGGAGATGAAACGAATTGCAAAGAATAAATTTGATGCAGCCAAAGTTGATCTGCTGATGAATGAATTATATCCCGGCAAGAATATGGATGTTCCCGATCCCTGGTATGGACCCGAACCAGGCTATCATGAAGTGTATGGTTTAATAGATAAGGTTTGTGAGAGGATAGTTGAGAAATATTCGACCTCCCCAAACCCCTCCGATCCTTCGACAGGCTCAGGAGGGGCTTTAGAAACCTCACTAAATTTGAAGTAATACAATCGCATGGCAAAAACTACTGCTAGTTTACCACAAGGCACAAGGGATTTTGGCCCCGACGTTGTTCGCAAGCGGAATTACATTTTCAATACTATCCGATCAGTATTCGAATTGTACGGTTTTGAGCCATTGGAAACTCCAGCGATGGAAAACCTGGAAACCTTGATGGGGAAATATGGAGAGGAAGGGGATAAACTGATCTTTAAGGTCCTTAATAACGGCCTTGATAATAAAGAGAAAGAAAAACAGGTTAGAGATGACTTTGAAAAAATTTTAGAGGGTAAAAATGCGAAGGGCATTACTGAAAGAGCATTGAAGTATGATCTGACGATCCCCTTTGCCCGTTATGTGGCAATGAATCATCACCAGCTTAGTTTTCCCTTCAAGCGTTATCAAATACAACCGGTTTGGAGAGCTGACAGACCACAAAAAGGAAGGTACCGTGAGTTCTATCAATGCGATGCGGATGTAGTGGGCAGTAATTCTTTATTGAATGAACTGGAACTGGCCACTATCTATGCCACTGTCTTTTCCAGGCTGGGTATTGAGTCAACCCTTGCCATTAATAGCCGGAATATTCTTACAGCCCTTGCTGAAATATGTGATGACCCGGGACAAATGAATGATATCGCAACCGCCATCGACAAACTGGATAAGATCGGCCTGGAAAAAGTAAAAGGAGAACTTTTGCAAAAAGGATTGAGCGAAAGCGATGTGATCATTATCGAAAAATATCTATCCGTAAGCGGGACCAATGACGAGATACTTGCCGGATTGAAAGATCTTGTTGGAAATACGGATTCCGGTAAAAAAGGGATCGGGGAAATCAGCTACCTGCTCCGTAACATCCAACTTCCAACTTCGAACATCCAAATCGATCCGACTTTAGCAAGAGGTCTTAATTATTACACGGGCATCATATTCGAAGCAAAAGCACCGGGAACAGTAAAAATGGGCAGCATTGGTGGCGGCGGCCGTTATGATGATCTCACCGGTTTGTTTGGTGTTCCCAATATTCCCGGCGTCGGTATCTCTTTTGGTGTTGACCGTATCTATGATGTGATGGAGGAGTTGAATTTGTTCCCCGCCGATGTACATATAAGCACACAATTACTTTTCTTCAACCTGGGCGAAGCAGAAAGCAAAAAAGCATTTGAACTCATGCAGCAGCTCCGCCAAAGGAATATCCGTTGTGAATTATACCATGAGAATATCAAGTTTGACAAGCAATTCAAATATGCCGAAAAGAAGAATATCCCTTATGTGGTCATCATTGGTGAAAAAGAATTGAAAGAAGAAAAATGCAATGTCAAGCAGCTGTCAAGCGGTGAGCAAAGGACCATTTCATTCTCTCAACTGCTCAACGAATCCTTTCAATAAAAAGCCGGCAGCATAGCTCCCGGCCAAAATCATTTTCAAGAAAAGTGTTTTAACCCGGTAGTGATCCATTTTTCTTCTCTCCATCTTTCTTCGGTTCTTCCTTTGTCCCTTCCATATCGATATCATTGACCTGTACCCTCAGGGTCTTCACTTTTCCATCTTCCGATCTTTTGAAAGTGGCCGTGCCGCTGAACTCAACGATATCGAATACATCTTTACTGTCTGTCCTTTTCAGTTGAGCGCTTCCTGCTGAAGATGCTGCTGAAAGGATCCCATTCTCCAGGGTGACATTGATCTCACTTACAAAACTGCCATCCGGGAATTTGTATTTGCCTACATATTGCTGCAGGGAATCTTGCTTCAGAGAATCCGTCTGTGCATTTGCAAACAGAAAACCAAAGACGGCAACAAAAAAAAGGATCAATTTTTTCATATTAGTGTGTTTTGAGTCCAAACGGGAATAAGAGGCAAAAGTTACAGTTTCCTGTTGAAGATTAAATTAAACTTTCTCATAAATGACTGTTGCCCCTTGCCCCACACCCACACACATGGTAGCCATGCCATACTTAGCTTTTCGCCTGTTCATTTCATGAAGGAGAGTGGTGGAGATACGAACACCGCTGCATCCAAGCGGATGACCGATGGAGATAGCCCCTCCATTCACATTTACCTTATCTATCTCCAGTCTAAGATCACGGATGCAGGCGATGGATTGTGAGGCAAAGGCCTCATTAAGCTCCACGAGTTCTAAATCATCTACTCCCAACCCAGCCCTTTGTAGCGCTTTTTGCGTGGCAGGTACGGGTCCCATACCCATGATCGACGGATCAACCCCGGCAACTGCCATAGCAACTACTTTTGCAATAGGCTTGAGACCATACTTATTCACGGCTTCTTCACTGGCGAGCAACATCGCTGCCGCCCCATCATTGATGCCTGATGAATTGCCGGCAGTGACAGTTCCCTCCTTTAAGAATGCGGGTTTTAATGCAGCCAGTTTATCCAGTGATGTTTCCCTCGGGTGCTCATCTGCGCCAACAATGATCTTTTCTTTTCCCCGTGTCACTTCCACTTCTGTTATCTCATCTTTCCATTTACCGGCGGCATTGGCCTCGAAATATTTTCGTTGTGAGGCAAGCGCAAAAGCATCCTGTTCCTCCCGCCCGATCTTCCATTGCTTGGCCACATTCTCGGCAGTTTCTCCCATAGTATAAGGATGATATAAAGCTGAAAGATCTTTATTGACAAACCTCCATCCCATTGTTGTATCAAATACCTCTGGTTTACGTTCAAATGCTTCCGCACTTTTCGCCATTACAAAAGGAGCTCTTGTCATGCTTTCAACACCGCAGGCAATAATCAACTCCGCATCACCACATTTTATTTGCCTCGCTGCGTCCATGATAGCCTGCAAACCGGATGCACAAAGTCGGTTAACGGTGTTACCGGCCACGGTCACCGGTAAACCGGCAAGCAAGGCGGCCATTCTCGCCACGTTGCGGTTATCTTCTCCTGCCTGGTTCGCAGCACCCGCAATCACATCCTCAATGGCATTCACATCTGCAGTTGGATTTCGCTTCAACAGTGTTCGAATGCAATGAGCCAACAGGTCATCGGGTCTTACCGTACTCAGCACTCCGCCATATTTTCCCACGGGAGTTCTAACTGCATCTATAATATAAACCGTCTTCATTATCGTTATTTAGTTTGCAAATATCCGTGAAATCAAACGAATCCCTTGTGAGTAGGTTATCTTTGCAGCCGAATGAAAAAAGGAAGCAATAATATCAGGCATCTTTCTCTACAGGACCTGGAAATGTTTTTTGAAGAGCTTGGTGAAAAGAAATTCAGGGCCAAACAGGTATATGAGTGGCTCTGGCAAAAAAATGCGTTGAGTTTCGCCGATATGACGAACCTGAGCAAGGACCTTCGTCAAAAACTCGGTGAAACCTTTACACTACCTGCCCTTGCGATCGATGTCATCCAGCATTCGACGGATGGGACGGTGAAATCCCGTTTTAAAACATTCGACGGACATCTTGTGGAAGGTGTGCTGATACCCACCACTTCACGGTACACTGCATGCGTATCATCCCAGATCGGCTGCTCTTTAAGTTGTAAATTTTGTGCGACCGGGTATATCGACAGGAAGAGGAACCTGGAATTTGATGAGATCTACGACCAGGTAGTACTGATCAACCAGCAATGTGAAAAGACCTACGACAAGAAACTCAGCAATATTGTTTTTATGGGTATGGGCGAACCCCTTCTAAACTATAAAAATGTACTGCGATCCATTGAAAGGATCACTTCCCCTGTTGGTTTAGCCATGAGCACGCGGAGAATAACAGTTTCTACCGCCGGTGTGGCCAAGGGTATCCGTCAATTGGGGGATGATAAGGTAAAATTCAAACTGGCCCTTTCACTTCATGCTGCCAACGATGCAAAGCGACATGAGATCATGCCTATCAACGATACGAACAACATCAAAACACTCGTGGATGCATTGAATTATTTTTATAAGCAAACAGGCAACGAGATCACTTTTGAATACATTCTCTTCAACAATTTTAATGACTCATTGCGGGATGCGGATGAACTTATAAAGATCTACCGGCAGGTACCCGCCGATCTTATTAATATTATTGAATATAACCCCATAGATTTTGCGCGGTTTGAAAAGCCCGAAGAAGCTAAAGTGGATGCTTTTATGGAGTATTTGCAAAAACACCGGGTGAATGTCCGCCTTCGCCGCTCCCGCGGAAAGGATATCGATGCAGCCTGCGGCCAACTCGCTAATAAGGATTGAGGCTGCACACGGATGAAACTGATTGGATAGATACACACGGATTTTATACTCCTGCGGAACATTATGATATCCCTCCTTACAGCCTCTATGTCATTTATCCTGCACTGGCAGGATAAAAATCCGTTATCATTGTTTCACCTTGTCATCCGTGTGCTTATATTCTAAGAAAATAGCTATAAATCAAGCTAACGATCCTATTTAAAGGTTATTTACGAAGAATTTCCTACTTTAAATTAAACCCCGCTGATCAGCACGGGTCTGTATTACGTTCTATAATTATTAACAAGCCAGGTCGGGCCGATCTCGAAAGTTTCCCGGATCACCTGGCGTCAAACAAAAGGAAAATTCAAAAACTAAAATGATAAACATGAAAAAAATAATAGCAGCAGCCCTGGTACTTTCTGTTTCATTCGCCGTTAATGCACAGGACATACCTGAGAGAAAGGCCGATAAGCCTGGTATGTATGAAAGACACAGAAAGGGTCATCACGGTATGGACATGAAGCAACTGAACCTGACCGATGCACAGAAAGAGCAGTTCAAAAAAGAGAAAGAAAGTTTCAAACAACAGATGGTTGAACTGAAGAAGAATGATAATATCACAGTAAAAGAATGGAAGAGCCGTAGGGAATCCATTCAGAAAGCGCATAAAACAAAAATAGAGGGTATCCTTACTACTGACCAGAAAGCACAACTGGAAAAAAATAAAAGAGAAGGTCAAGCCCGCCGTGATGGAATGATGAAAGATCGTGAAGGCATGATGAAAAACAGAGGGGAAGAAATGAAGACCCGCCTTGGCCTGACAGATGAGCAATCTGCGAAATTGCAGCAGAACCGCAAAGAAGTTGGCGAAAAAATGAGAGCGATCCGTGAGAACAAATCACTGAGCGAAGAAAAAAAGAGAGAAGAGATAAAAGAAATAATGAAAGGGCAGAAAGAGTCGTTAAAGTCGATCTTAACCGAAGAACAAATGCAAAAGATGAAGGAAGAAAGAAAGCAGAATCCTCACAGGGATGCTGATAAAAAGGATATGAAGAAAACCATATAACGTAATCCGTTCTCTAAGGGGAGCCACCCTCCCGTCCTGAGCATGTCGAAGGATCGGGAGGGTTTTCTTTTGTACCTTCGGCCCTTACTACTGTTGTAAAACAGCAAACACTACACATGAAAAAGAAATCTCTCAACAACTTCAGCCAGTTCACCAAAAAGAAAAGTAACGCGGCGATCAAAGAACAATTCAAGCAGGAAAAAAGGAAATGGAAGAAAGAAAGGGAAGATTTCTTTGACAAGAAGAAAGCCGAAGCAAGAGGTCAGCGGACAGGAACTGATCAAAAAAACTCTAAAACCGGGTCGCCCGCATCTATCAGCAGACCCCCAACTACCAGTTTAATGCCCTTAAATAAATACATTGCCCATGCCGGGATCGTTGCAAGACGTGAAGCGGCTGAAATGGTAAAAAAAGGACTTGTAAAAGTCAATGGTGAACTGGTGACCGAACCGGGTCATAAAGTTTCTTCCAAAGATGATGTTCGGGTAAATGGCAAAAAGATCTTCCTGGCAAAGAACCTTGTCTATATCTTATTGAATAAACCCAAGGATTATATCACCACCACCGAAGACCCGCAAGGGAGGAAAACCGTGCTGGACCTTATTGCCCACGCCACAACAGAAAGGGTTTACCCGGTTGGCCGTCTTGACAGGAACACTTCAGGTGTGTTGTTGTTTACCAACGATGGTGAACTGGCCCAAAAACTCACCCATCCTAGCAATGAAATAAAAAAGGTATATCATGTCACCTTGAACAAATCATTAGAGAAAAATGATTTTGACAGGATATTAAAAGGCGTGACGCTTGAGGATGGACCAGCCAGTGTAGATGTACTGGCTTATCCTGACATTAAAAACAAAACCGAGGTCGGTGTTGAGATACATAGCGGCCGTAACAGGATCGTTCGCCGCATTTTTGAACACCTGGGTTATGATGTAAAGAACCTGGACAGGGTGATCTTTGCCGGCCTGACGAAAAAAAATGTGGACCGGGGAAAATGGCGCTTTCTCACCGAAAAAGAAGTAAGGGACCTGAAACATTTTGGGAAAGGGAGATAAGCCACGGATTACACGAATTTTCACGAATTAATACATGAAGATCTCAGAGTTTGTAATATTAGAAGACGATGATTTTGTTGCATTGAACAAACCTTCAGGTCTATTATCGATTCCCGATCGGGAAGGAAAAGACATCTCTCTAAAGAATTTACTGAAAGAAAATTATGGCAACATATGGACGGTTCACCGTTTGGATAAAGACACCAGCGGTTTGATCGTATTTGCCAAAAATGAGACCAGTCACAAACATTTGTCTCAGCAATTTGAGGCAAGGCAGACAAAAAAGATATACCAGGGACTTATCATCGGCTCCCCGTCTGAAAAAAAAGGCAGTATCAACTCTCCTATTGCAGAACACCCGGCCCAAAACGGGACCATGATCATTCATCGCAAAGGAAAAGAAGCTTTAACGAATTACGAGGTGCTTGAAGACCTGGGTATCTATTCACTACTTCAATTTCAGATCCATACCGGGCGCACGCACCAGATAAGGGTGCACATGAAAGATATCGGTCACCCCATCGTATGTGATGCTTTATACGGGGATGGAAAACCTGTCCTCGTCTCGTCGCTGAGATCAAAATTCAAACTGTCAAAAGACCAGGAAGAAGAAAGACCGATACTCAACCGACTGGCCTTGCATGCCTGGCAATTAAGTTTCACCGACGGTGAGGGAAAGTTTATTCAACTCGAAGCACCTCTTCCAAAAGATATCAGGGCGACTTTACAACAATTAAGGAAGAGGACAAATGTGAGACGTGAAAAGTGAAACGTCAAACGTGAAATACAATTCATTTCATTTTCATCATTAACTTATTTAAACAAAGTATAGGTAAAGATGAAACGTGAGACTTTTACATTTGACGTCTCACGTTTTACGACTTGTTAATCCAGGTTGGGCTGGGGCGTATAACGCAGGTAGGGTTTGATGACCTTTACCCCTTTAGGAAATTTTTTAATAGCATCTTCAGTAGAAACCGCCGGAACAACAATAACATCTTCTCCCTGTTTCCAGTCAGCCGGTGTAGCTACACTATGATTGGCTGTCAGTTGCAGTGAATCAACGACCCTCAGCACTTCTACAAAATTCCTTCCTGTAGAAGCGGGATACGTGATGATCAGTTTGACAAGCTTATCGGCCCCTATAACAAATAAGGAACGCACTGTAGCAGTTGCAGATGCATTGGGATGTATCATATCGTACAAGGTTGCCACGGTTCTGTCTTCGTCGGCGATGATCGGAAAATTCACCGTTGTATGCTGCGTTTCATTGATATCCTTTACCCATCCTTCGTGTTTATCGAGGGGATCCACACTTACCGCCATCACTTTTACATTCCTTTTGGCGAACTCTTCCTGGAGCAGGGCTGTTCTCCCAAGTTCGGTGGTACAGACCGGTGTGTAATCAGCCGGGTGAGAAAATAATATTCCCCAGCTATTTCCCAAATATTCATGGAAATCAATTTGACCGGCAGTTGTATTTGCTTTGAAGTTTGGAGCCGGATCTCCGAGACGAAGTGCCATAGTATAAGTTTTAGGA
>DATLCB010000163.1:0-7131 GCA_035526625.1 Chitinophagaceae bacterium | reverse complement strand
ATATAGCTGTCACTCCCTCCTCAGTAGTTGATAAAACAGAGACCAGGTCCGAAGCGCAAGCTTCTCTGGCTAACAGGACCATGAATATTGTTGAAACACCCGCCCCAAAGGAAGAGGCTTCAGAGATATCCAGGTTAATGGCCCTGAGAAGCAATGCGGAACTTGAAGCAGCTTCATCCGTTCAGCTTAAATATGCGGTATTACTGAGCACTGAGGTTGAATCACTGCCTGCAAAAGCATTGTTGGAAAGTGTCGACGACTGGTATGGCGTTCGTTATCGCCGGGGTGGTAATACAAAGACCGGTGTTGATTGTTCGGGTTTTACTGTTGCCGTTTATGCAGCCGTGTACGGTATGGCCCTGCCCCGGGTATCGAGGGAGCAGTATCGCATCAGCCGCAAAATTTCAACCACTGAATTAATAGAAGGCGACCTCGTATTCTTCAATACGACCGGCAGAGGTGTATCGCATGTAGGCGTTTACCTCGGCAACAACCGTTTTATCCATGCATCTGTATCAAGAGGTGTGATGGTCAGCGGACTTTATGAGAGTTATTACATAAAACGTTTTGTTGGCGCGGGCAGGATCGATGACAAACAGATGCTGGCCAGGAATAATTGATCCAGACCCTCATTAAATTTTACCACATAGTCCCAAGGACTTCTTCGAAGAAGCATAGTTAGATAGTGCACTTAGATATTCTATGTGAAGCTCTATGTGTTCTATGTGCCTATGTGGTTCAACCGAAATTTTAATGCTTATTACGGCCCATTCTTCTTTTTATCGCTTGCAATACCGGTTGAATATCGGGTGACAATTTCATGTAGATGGCGCCGGTTGCATACAGGATGATAAAAGATACACTACGAACAAACATCCCCGCCAGCCCATTCATATCCCTGAAAGCAAAATAACATATAGTGCAGCAGGTGGCGGCCAGCAAAATGGTATATAAGGAATGGTTGGTGAGTGGAAACAGCTTGAACTTCCTCCATAGGAACACAATACGAATCGTATTATAGATGATGAGCGATACCAGGGTTGCATAAGCTGGCCCAATGATGCCATATTGAATGGTAAGTAAATAAGTAAGCGGAAGCATAATGATAACGAGTATGATCCCGCTGATCAATTCAAACCTCCAGTAAACGGAAGTAGCTATTATCTGGGCATTGACCCCGGTTCCCATATCCACGATGACCGATAATCCAAGCACAAAAAAAACGGGCGCCGCCGCGAGGTAATCAGCTTTCAACCCGAAAGTGTTGACCGCATCCGTAAAATTCAACCATATCAATAAGAAAATCCCGCAGGCGAATAACAACTGGTTGATGGAAGAACGTTGATAGACCTTTTGCAGTAACCACATATTCTTTTCCTTCCATGCCCTTGATAAATGCGGCATGGATGCCGACACAATACCCCGCTGCGGAGCCTGGATGATACTGGTCACGACCGTTGCCAGCGCAAAGATCCCCGCTTTATCCAATCCATTTTCCAGTTTGGAAGCGATAACAAAAGAATCGAATACTTTGGACAAGGCCTGTAACAGCGTAGCGCCGTAAAAAAAAGTGCAGAGCATCAGTATCTTCTTCAAAAAACGACTGCTCACCTTACTTACCCTGAAAGTGAAATGGACTTTTTTAGTTAGCACAAGGTAAGCAAAGAGACCCAGGGCTATGGCAGGGTAGGTGAATGCAAACAGTTTGATGAAGAGATCAAAATCAGGGATAATATGCGTGATGAACAGAACTATCAATACGGTGATCAGCAGTCTCCATTTCACTTCGCGGAAAAAATTAGTAGCAATGGGCTTGCCGATACTCCATGTATAAGCTTCGAGTATGGAATAAATGGTCAACCCCAGACCAAAAGGGAATACCCAATAATAATAGGCGATCAGTAGGGGAGAATTGGTGCCGAATTTTTGTATCACTAAATGCTTCAGGCCAACACCCGCGATCATCACCATGATAAAACCAACAATGCCGGTGAGCAATGCCCAGGTCAGCATATCATTCTCTTTTGGCTTCAGGTTGTCTTTGTAATAGGGAAAGAATTTATAGATATAAGCGGGCATCGCCAGCGTACCAAGACTGTTCATCAGCACAGCTATTGCCAAAAAAATAGTAGTAAGACCGTATTCTGCTTTGGTGAAGTATCCTTCCTTGGTAAAAAAATAGGTGTTCAGTAAACCGATAGCAAAGCCGGCATAAATAACAAGCGATGCAATGATGCTCTGCCGGCGGATGCTCATGCGTTAAAGGTAAGCAGGGATGGTGAAAAGTGATAAGTGAATAGTGAACGGCTTCTACTATTCGACCTTCTTTACAGTTACGTAAAAGTTTTTATCGGCCACTAGTCCCTTGCTAAGCAACTGTGCAGTTGCCGTTGCGCTTTTCCATTCAGCGGTTGGGTATAACCATTCGCCATCTATCGTTTTAAAAGGCATAGCAAAACCAGCAATACAGTTACCCCATCGGTAGGATACTCTGTCGCCCTGGACCTTGTATTCCAACTGAGGTATAGTTACTGTGCGCAGGTATTGGTCAAATATTTTTGAAAGATCCTTGCCAGAATGTTTGGAGAAATAGGCTTCCACATCTTTTGAGTCAACGTTCTGGTGGTAGAAGTCTTTATTTAATCCTCTTAAGATATTCCGGAACACTGTATCGTCATTGATGATCTGCCGGATCGTATGTAAAAGATTAGCGCCTTTATTATACATGTCGCCGCTGCCTTCCTGGTTCACACCAAAGGGACCGATGAGGGGTTTATCGTTGCTGATATTTTTGCGGATACCCTGTACATATTCATCCGCCGCTTTTTTACCCCAATGATATTCGATGAAAAGAGGTTCTGAATACATAGTGAAACCTTCATGCACCCACATATCGGCGACATCATTCGTGGTGATATTATTAGCAAACCATTCGTGACCACTCTCATGGATGATGATATAATCCCATTTCATTCCCCAGCCACTGCCCGAAAGGTCCCGTCCACGATAGCCATCCTGGTATTTATTCCCATAGGCGACGCCACTCTGGTGTTCCATTCCCAGGTGTGATGATTCTATCAGTTTATAACCATCTTCATAAAAAGGGTAAGGTCCAAACCAGTATTCAAACGCTTTGAGCATGGGTTTTACATCACGGCCAAATTGCTTTTTTGCTTTCTCCTCATTATAATCCAATACCCAGTAATCAAGCGAAAGGTTCTTTTCATTTTCCCCGATAAAATTATCGCTGAAATGAACATACTTACCGATGTACGGAACGATATTATAATTGTTGATAGGATTTTTCACCTGCCATGTATAAAGCATCGTGCCGTCTGTCTGGTCATCTTTCGAATAAAATCTTCCGTTAGCGACGGCTATTAATGTATCGGGAACCTTTACCTGTATCAAAGCTCCCTGGTCGGGTTCATCGCTTTGATGGTCCTTGCAGGGATACCATACACTGGCCCCCAAACCCTGGCAGGCTACTGTCATCCACGGACGGCCCTTTGCATCCTTGCTCCATATCCATCCACCATCCCAGGGAGGGTTTTTGGCTTCCTTAGGTTTGCCGCTGAAATATATTTTGATACTGTGCAATGTAACAGGTTGCTTTTTTTTCAATGACGTCTTTGCGGAAATAAAATTAAACGAACCAAAATCGATGAGGTAAACATTGCCATTTCGCACATATTTCTTTACCGGTTTATTATTGAAAATGATACTGTCGATCATCATCGGCTCCTGCAGGTCGATCTGCATCTTCCTGTTTTTGCCATCACTGTTGATATCAAAGCCAACTTGATTCCAGCCTTTGAGTGTTTTAGACGTATAGTCAGGCGCTACATAAATATTATAAGATACAACGTTCCACCATGCTCTCTCTGCTGTAATGCTGCCGCGTAAGGTATCCTGGTGCGTGAAATTTTTCTTTTGACTCAGGGGTTGGGCCGGAGAAGAATAAGAAATAAGGAATAAGCCCATCGACAGGCCCAGGGTGGAAATGAGAAAGGATTGGCGAACGTATTTCACGGTGGTAAATTTTGATACTGTAAATTTAAGCCGTGATCTTCAAGATGAAAGTTAAAACTAACAGCATTGTGATAACCGGTTTAACGCTGCTTGCAGTGGCGCTGGTCTCGTGTTATAGTAAAATGAAACAGGAATCAAACATTTTCCATTACAACGAGTTCAATGGTATCGCGTCGCTTGATCCCGCATTTGCCAAAAGCCAGTCGACGATGTGGCCGGCGCACCAGTTGTTCAATACGCTGGTGGAGATCGATGACAGCCTTCATATGGTTCCATCGCTGGCAACAAGCTGGGATATCTCTGAAGACAAAACTGTTTTTACTTTTCACCTGAGAACGGATGTAAGTTTTCACGATGATGCCGCGTTCCCGGGGGGCAAGGGTCGTAAAATGATCGCCAAAGATGTGGAGTACAGTTTTTACAGGATCATCGATAAAAATGTAGCGAGTCCGGGTGCATGGATATTCAACCGGAAAGTTGATACGGTACAACCTTTTAAAGCTATTGATGATTCAACCTTTCAATTAAAACTATTGCGACCTTATAACCCGATCCTAGGTATCATCTCTATGCAGTATTGTTCTGTAGTTCCCAAAGAAGCGGTGGATAGATACGGCACCGATTTTCGCCGTCACCCGGTTGGTACCGGACCCTTTCGCTTTGTGGCATGGGAAGAAGGACAAGCACTCGTAATGAAAAAGAATCCCACCTATTTTGAAAAGGATAGCGCCGGTAACAAGTTGCCTTATCTCGATGGGATCAGCGTTTCTTTTTATGAAAGCAAGGCTACTGAGTTCCTCCTGTTCCGGCAACAGCAACTCGAATTCATTAACGATATCGAAGCATCCTTCAAAGACGAGGTACTTACCAAACGAGGCACACTAAGACCCAAATGGGATGGGAAGATCGTTTTGAAAACAAATCCTTACCTGAATATTGAATATCTCGGCATCCTGGTGGATTCAGCCAATGACCTGGTAAAGAATTCACCGATGCGAATGAAGAAACTGCGGCAGGCGATCAATTATGGGTTTGACAGGAGGAAGATGATATTGTACCTCCGCAATTCATTGGGAACAGCGGCAGAATCGGGCTTTGTGCCGATGGGACTCCCTTCATTTGACACAACCGCTGTGAAAGGATATCATTATGATCCTGTGCTAACTAAAAAATTGTTAGTTGAAGCGGGCTTTCCCGGCGGAAAAGGATTGCCGCGGATCAAATTGCTTACCGTTGCCATCTATGCGGACATGGGCAATTTCATCGCCAGGCAACTGGAAGAATCGGGCATACCCGTACAGGTAGAAGTGGTACAAAAATCCTTGTTACTTACCCTGACCTCGGGCTCCAAAGCTCCTTTTTTCCGGGGAAGCTGGATCGCAGATTATCCTGACGCAGAAAATTATTTGTCTGTCTTCTATTCCAAAAACCCAGCGCCTCCCAACTACACACGATATAAGAGCGCAGCTTTCGATGCTGTCTTTGAGAAAGCTATCACTGAAACGAATGACTCTGTTCGTTACCGTCTTTACCAGGAGGCCGACCAGGTGATGATGGAAGATGCGCCGGTGATACCGTTATGGTATGATATGGTGGTTCACCTGGTACAGCCCCAAGTGAAAGGGTTTAAACCAAATGCACTCAATCTGCTTGAGCTTAGAAAGGTGAGTTTAAAATAATATTGAGCTACAAAAAAATTAATTCATCTCTCACAGATATCTCCAATGGACACAGATGAATATCTTTTACAATCGTGTTGAAGTATCTGTGCATATCTGTGCATATCTGTGCTTTCTGTGAGAGAACCCTAAGTTTTCTTAATGTTTCTTTAGTTTATCCTTGAATACTTTTTGGAATTTATCCAATTTGGGACGTATGACGATCTTACAATACGGGTTGGCGTTTTCATTGTTCTCGAAATACGCCTGGTGATAATCTTCAGCGAGGTAGAATTTGGTAAAAGGAGTGATCTCCGTAACAATGGGACTGTCAAACGCACCGCTTTTATCCAATTCCGTTTTATATTTCTCTGCTTTTTCTTTCTGCTCTGCGTTATGATAGAATACACCACTGCGGTATTGTGTACCTACATCTGCCCCCTGGCGGTTCAGTGTAGTGGGATCATGTGTTTGCCAGAAAACTTCCAGCAACTCATCAAAACTGATCTTTGAAGGATCATAAACGATCTGCAAACATTCCGCATGACCGGTTTCGCCGGTGCATACTTCTTTGTAGGTAGGGTTAGCTGTTTGTCCCCCCGTATAACCTGATTCGGCGCTGATGACGCCATCGAGTTGTTCAAAGATCGCTTCGGTACACCAAAAGCATCCATTTGCAAAGGTGGCGGTGTCTGTTTTTTTCCCGCCTGTTGTGCTTGTCATAGTTTTATTTTCCATGGTTTTTTTGATCGTTGCGGTCCTGTCATCGGATGAGGAAGAAGGTTGGGCACAGGAAATGAATGTCATCAGCACTATAAAAGGTATGGCCATTATCTTTTTCATGTTGCCCTTTTTTTGAAATGTCGGGATTACCGGGCTGGTAAAATTCGTACAATTCAGCGTCATGACAAGAGCCTGTTTTGTAAGTTGCATTAGATTCATTGATTTTGACGATCTATAAACGTATTATTAGTAACAAAGCTATTTACGAACGGTTCAGTAATTGAGATGTCCGGCACGATCCGTTACCATTATTTTAACAACAGGCAGCAATGAAAGAGGAAAAAAATGAGACCTATGCTTTCCGGTTAAAACCGGGAGAGGATCTGAAAATCGGGATCAGCCAATTTATCGGGGAAAAAGGTATTAAAGCCGGCTGGGTAGCCGCTTGTGTGGGCAGTCTTATTAAGTATTCGATCCGCTTTGCCAACCAGCAGGAAACCAGCTTGGGAAACGGATTTTTTGAAATAGTACATTTAACCGGTACGGTAAGTATCAATGGTTCGCACCTCCATATAACTATTAGTGATAATACAGGAAAAACTTTTGGTGGACATTTAATGCCCGGGTCTATCATCTATACTACGGCCGAGTTATTATCCAGTCAACCAATAAATATCAATTCACCCGTGAGCATGATGGTACCACGGCTTGGAATGAA